>DASYLT010000066.1:0-24267 GCA_036009425.1 Baekduia sp.
GCGCGGCGGTCTTGATGCCCGCGCTAGCCACGCCGAACGTCACGAGGACGAACGTGCCGAAGTGCCGAAACCGGAGATCCATGTACGCGCGTGCGTTTTCGCAGGCCTGCCGGTAGAGCTCGATGTCGGCGTCTGGCTGACTGTCGGCTCGACCCCGAGGCGCTGGCCGTCGCGGTGGAGCTACCCGCGCGTCGTGCGGGCCAAGAAGGACGTGGTCCTCAAAGCCACCGGCCGGCTCGCCTGCGAGGCCTGCGACCTGGACTTCGGCGAGCGTTACGGCGAGCTCGGCGAAGGCTTCATCGAATGCCATCACACCGTTCCGCTCGGTAGAGGATCTGAGCGCGTAACGAGCTTGTCGGACCTCGCCCTGCTGTGCCCCAACTGCCATCGGATGATCCACCGCCCGGCGCGCGTGCTGACCGTCGCGGAGCTGCGCGAGCGGCTCGCCAAGAGCGTTTCACGGGCTCCATCAGGCCATGGAGTCCGAAAGTGGCGCGTAGGCGCTCAGGTTCGGCGCTTTAGCGGCAAAGGAAAAGGCGCCGATTTGCGGCACCTTTGCGAGATGGCGAGTCCCGGACTCGAACCGGGGACACCACGATTTTCAGTCGTGTGCTCTACCAACTGAGCTAACTCGCCGTTGGCGCGGAAGCGTAGCGCGGCCGGTAGCCTCGGCGCCGTGTCGCGACGTGCGGTTCTCGCCCTCTGCGTGATCCTGCTCGTCGCGGCGGGTGGTGCCGTCCTGCTGCTGCGCGGTCGGGAGGACGAGAAGGGCGCGGCGGTCGGCGATCCGCTCGCCGAGGCGCTGGCCTTCGCGCCGGCTGCGGCGCCCGTCGTCGCGCAGCTCGATGTGCAGCGCGGCGCACAGCAGGGGCAAGCCCTGCGGGATCTGGCTCGCACGTTCCCGGCGGCGCGGTTCGCGGCCGACGGCGTGCGCGGGGCGGTCGGCTCGCTGGGCTTCGACGCCGACGCCGACGTCCCGTCGCTGCTCGGCGGTCCGCTGGTCATCTGGGGTCCCGCGTCGGCGATCACAGGGCTGACGGCGTCGGTCTCGGCGCTGCAGCTCGAGCTCGCGCCGGTCCTGCGCGCCGGCGCGACCGCGGCCGTCGTCGGCCGCAGCGCCGATGACGTGCAGGCCGTCCTGGCGCGCGCCGTCGACGAGCGACGGCTGCGCAAGCTGCCCGACGTCGCGCCCGGCGTCGCCCAGTACGCGCTGCCGAGCGACGCCGGCCGCCTCGGCGTCCGCGACGGCGACCTCGTGCTCGCCGCCACCACCGCGCGCGTCAAGGACGCCTTCGCGCTGCGCGACCGCCAGGGTGGCCTCACGCGAGCGACGTTCGAGCAGCGGCTCGGGCCGCTGAACCGCCCGGCGCTGATCCGCGCCGTTGCGGCGCCGCGCGCGCTGCTCAGCGCCCGCGCACACGGCGTCCCGTGGGTCGACGCGCTGCGCGGCGGCGCACTTGCCGTGCGCATCGAGAAGCCCGGCGTCCGCCTGCGCGTCCACCTCGGGACCGACCCGGCGCGCGTCACGGACGCCGACCTGCCGCTGGCGCCCGGGGTGCAGCCACCGTCGCCGGCCCCCGGGACTCGTCCGATCTTCGCCGGCGTCCGCGACCTCGCCCAGACGATCCGCGTCTTCGACGCGGCCAAGGGCGGCCTCGACGTCCCGTTCCTGAAGAGCCTGACCACCGCGCTGAACACGCTGGACTCCGTCAAGGGCCCGCTGAAGACCTTCGGCCGCATCGACGTCGACGCCGCGCTGATCGACCAGCTGACCGGCACCACGACGATCACGCCCGAGACCGGCAACACGCTCGCCCTCCGTGCCGAGCTCCGCGACGGCGGCCCGCTGCGCACCGCCCTGGACCGCATCGCGGCCGTCCCGGACTTCGCGGTCAAGCTGGCCGGCGTCACCCTCAACGTCGAGCACGGCGGCACCGACGCCTACACCATCACGCGCGACGGCCGGCCGTACCTCAAGGTCGCGGTGGCCGGCACCACGCTCGTGGTCACCAACGATCTCGGCGCCAGCCTGAAGGCGATCGCCGATCGCCGGCCGCAGCGCACGAGCGCCGCCGCGGGCGGTGCGCTCGCGCTCCACGCCGACGGCTCCGCGGTGCAGGACGAGCTGATCCGCCGGCTCGGCCTTCCCCAGCTCGCCCGCCTCGTCATCGGCGGGTTCGGAGACGTCGACGGCACCGCACGTGCCGAGCGCTCCGGCGTCGACGTGGACATCACGCTGACGCTGAACGAGTAGCCCCGCCGGCGGACGCCCGAAGGCGCCCGTCGGCGAAGCCGCACTCGCGGTCCTACTGACCGAAGGCCATCACCTGATGGATGCCCGACGGCTTGTTGGTGTACTGGATCGTCGTCAGGGGCAGCGGCGAGAAGCTGATCGTCGCCGCCTTCTCCGTCCACTTCGACGGGTCGGCGCCCTGCTTGGCCGCGACCGTCTTGCCGGCCGAGGCCAGCGCCGCCCACAGCTCCTTCGAGCAGCGCGACACGCTGCCCTTGCCGCAGTAGGTCAGGTGGTACTTGCCGTTGACCGACTGGCCGAGCTCGCGGCGCAGGTCCTTGCCCATGTACTGGTGCCAGCCGCTGTACTGACCGCCCGGCGGGGCGTCGAACCGGCTGATCCGGCCCTCCAGCTGCTTGCACAGCCCGCTGCCGAGGCGGTCGCACAGGCCGGCGTCGGTGATCGCCTTCCAGGCGGCGTCGAGTACGGGCGCCCCCGGATCGTCGATGTTGCCGTCGCCGTTGGAATCGACGCGGCTGCCGCCGGCGTCGTGCCACTTCTGCAGCACGTCGGCGACCTGCGTCGCCTGCGCGCTGGGCGCCTTGCCCTTGGCGAGCATGGCCTTCAGCGTCGGCCACAGCTCGACGATGCGCACGTCCTCGGTGGCCGCGGCGTTGGCGGCGCCCAGGACGTTGGCCAGCGTCGCCTTCGGCGTGCGCGCCAGCTCGCCGCGCAGCAGGTCGACGCGCTGGATGCCGCCCTCGTTGCCGAAGCGATCGTCACCGGCCGGGAAGTCCTTGGCCGGCTTGTTGTTCCAGTTGACGATGTAGCCCGACGAGGGGTTGATGACCTGCGGGTGCTTGGACGCCGCCAGGAAGCCCTTCCACTCGAACTTGCCCGAGCCGTCGACCGGCAGGTCGCCGTTGACGCCCTTGGGCCGGATCGGGATCGCGCCCGAGGTGTAGAACGCCGACTCGGTCGCGCTGCCATAGAACGAGTTGAACGTCTGCGGGGTCTTCTCTGCGGCCTTGATGAAGTCCTTGGCGCTGTGCACGCGGCCGAACGTCATCTGCTGGTTGAACAGCTGGTCGACCGTCTCGCGGCCGTAGCTGGAGCGCTTCTGCGACAGGGCGATCTGCTTGCCCGTCTTGTCGTCCTTGGCGTAGCCGATCACCGGTCCGTGGACGGTGCGGTAGAACGTGGCCTTGGTCGTCGAGGAGCCCTTGGTGATCGTGCCGGCGTCGATCTTCTCCATGTTCAGGCACTTGCCCTTGTAGGAGTACTTGACCTTCGACCCGCCGCACAGCTTCTCGGCGTAGGTGTCGATGATGTCGGCACCCGCCGAGGTCAGCGACCACGCGTAGTCGGCGCCGCGGCCGATGAGCATGTACCCTGGGAACGGCGCCGAGGTCGCCCCGCGCACGTTGATGTTGGGGCTCTTGAGCTGCATCTCCATGGTCAGGCCGGGGTAGTTGAACCCGATCTGCGGGCCGCCCACGAACAGCGGCTTGCCCGTTGCCGAGTGCTGGCCGGAGACGACCATGATGTTGCTGGCCAGCTGGCGCTGGCCGACCGAAGCGGCGCTGGCCTTCGCGGCCTTCGCGCCGGGCAGCCGGACGAACGAGTTGTTGAACGAGCCCTTCTTCAGGCGCACCAGGCCGGCCGGGTTGCTGACGCTCACCGACGTCTGGTTGGGGTACTTCTTGGAGGTCGTGACCGTCGCCTCCGGGTCGTTGCGCGCCCGCAGGTCCTCGAAGACCTGGTCGCCGGTCTTGGCGCCCATCTTCGCGCGCAGGCTGCTGAGGAACTCGGCGTTGTCGACTTCCTGGCCGCCGCCCGCGCCCAGGAACTGGGACTTGACGGCGTTCAGCGAGTAGATGTCGGTGCGCGTGAACTTCGGCGCCGTCGGCTGGCTCTCGGCCATCCGGGTGTTGATGCCCACCAGGTAGGTGTCGATGTCGTCGAGCAGCTGGCGGCCCTGCGTGCCCTGCGCGGCGATCGACTTGTCCTGCAGCGCCGTGGCCGCGGCGACGACCTTGGCCGTCGGCTTGTAGCTGTAGAGCCCGAGGACGAGGTTGATCGCCGGGACGCCGGGCAGGTCGATCAGGCCGGCGATGCCGTTGTAGCGGGCCTGGTTGAGCAGCAGCGACTGGTCGGTGGCGACCGCGTAGCCGGCGCCGAAGATCGCACCCGCGTCGGTGGCGCTGTAGATGTGCGGCACGCCGTAGGGATCGCGCTTGATCGTCGCGCTGACCGGGCCCGCGGACGGCGACGTGCCGCTCAAGGTCTGCGACGACACGAAGGACGGGTCGTCCTCGGCCAGCAGCGCGGCGGACTTGTAGTAGCCCGTGCCGTCGGTGCTCGGCTTGAGCACGTCGTCGGTGATGTTGCGAAACAGCGGCGTGATCCGGTCATACATCTTCGCCTGCGTGTCGGCGGGCAGGATGCCCGGCGTGCTGGCCCATGGAACTCCTGGCCCCTCGTTGCCGTGGGGGATGATGTTCAGCGTCGTGTCGGCAGACGCCGTGGGTGCGGCCGCGGCAAGCGTGAGCGCCGCGGCAAGGATGGCGCGTCGTGCGAGCACCGGTCCCCTTCCTCTCGTGGGGTCGCACGGCGGCGGGACATACCCCCGTGCGTCTGGCGGACGGCACAGTACTTGACGCACTGTCACATCACGACGGTTGGGACGGATCAACCGAAGCGGGACGTCCGCGTACGTGTTTGCGGAGTGCTCGGCCGGTCCTAGCCGGTCGGGACGGAGCTGACCTCGCGCGCGTTCTCGGACGGCGCCGGGGCCTCCTGGAGGTCGGGCGACCGACGCACGCGGCGCCGCCGCCGAAGGCGCGCGAGCCCGGCGGCGCCGAGGGCGATCGCGCTGAGCAGGCTCAGGAGCGGCCCGGCCGATCGCTGCCACGGGGCACCGCTCTCCAGGGCGGCGGGGCAGAGGCCGCAGCGCGGCCGGGCGGTCGCGCTCCAACGGCCGACCGCGTCGGTGTGCGTCACGGTGACGATCGCCAGGCCGCGCCGGTCGTGTCCGGTGATGCGCGCGTCCCCGGACATGCGGATGAGCGGCGACCAGACGACGGACGTCCGTCGCCGGTCCCCGACGTGGCCGGTCGCCTGCAGGTGGCCGGTGTCGGACGTCAGGCGGTCGCCGATCCGGACGGGCACCGGCCTGGTGCGCAGGTCCGGGCGCGCGGGGTCGTTCGTGACATGGAACTGGAACTGCGTCATCAGCCCGGGGATCGAGAAGCTCGCCGGCTCGGCCTGGGCCCTGATGTCGCTTGCGCGCGCCGGCGGCGTGTCGAACGTCGCCGAAGCCTTGCTGTCGATCACGACCCACGCCGCGACGGCGAGCTGCGCTGCGACGACGAGCACGAGGCCGCCGGTGAGCCATCGTCCGATGCGCTCGCGGTGCGTGGCGGTGAGTCCGACAGCGGCCGCCAGCGCCGCGACCATCGTCAGGTAGGGCAGGACGCGGAACGGGAACTGGGCGGTCTTGACGACGCTCGGGAAGCTCAGCCACCAGCGCGGCTCGAGGGTGAGCAGGAGCAGCGCCGCGCCGAGGACGGTCAGCGCCGCGGCCGTCGCGACGACCCGGTCGGGGGCGCGGCGCCGCGACCAGGTGGCCACCGCCAGCGCTGCGAGCGCCCACACGATGGCCAGCACCGGGGCCTGGGTGTAGATCCACCGGCCTGGAAGCTCGTGCGGAACCGCGGGCCAGGGCGACAGCACGTTGGCGAGCCGGGTGAGGCCGAAGTCGTCGCGGATCATCTTGTCGTTGAGCGACGAGCCGGCGACCCAGGTGTCGGGCCCGAGCCAGAGGCTCGGTACCAGCCAGGCGCCGGTGAGCCCGATGCCAAGCGCGGCGGCGCCGGCGGCGAGCGCCAGCCGGCGGATGATGCCCGCGCCCGTGGCCGCGGCGGTGCGTGGGGCGAGCGGCAGGACCGCCAGCAGGATGAGCGGCAGCGCCAGCGCGCTCAGCAGCAGCGTGACGTTGTGGGTGCCGGCGATGAGCGCGCCGCAGGCGGCGAGCGTGGCCAGCGCGCGCGCCGGGTGCCGATCTGGATGCCAGACCAGGGCCGTGAGCGCACCGAGCATCATGGCCGCGGCGTTGACCGCGACCAGCTCGGCCCACGCGCCGCGCCCGTAGAGGTCGCTGAGCAGGTAGGGCGTGGTGCTGAAGATCAGCGCAGGGAGGACCGCGAGGCGGTGCGAGAGCCCGAGGTTGCGGGCGGTCCACCAGATCCCGAGGTAGCCGCCGACCATCGCGGCCACGGTGGCCGCCACGAACACCGGCCACGCGCCGAACAGCGCCGCAGGGTAGGCGAGCACGGACAGGGTGAACCCGCCGTAGAACGCCAGGAACGGGTTGAACGCCTCGGACGTGGTGTGCAGGAAGAACGTCGGCACGCCGTGCGCCGAGACGTGCGCGGCCTGGCGCTGCAGCAGCCAGAGCGGCGTCGCCCATTCCCACCACGAGTTCTGCCACAGCAAGAACGGCAGCGCCAGCAAGGCCACCAACAACGGTGGCACGACGGTGGCGACGCGGCGTTCGGTGGCGGGCGACGGCAGGGACCTGCGACTGTCGTTCGCGCTGCGGCGCAGCGCCAGAGCCAAACGGCAGCGCCGCGGCCGGGACCTAGAGCACCGGGACATGGTCGTCGCGGGATGCGTCGGGGACGGGCGCGGGAGGGCGCGCGGCGTCGTCGCTCATCCCTGCGTCGGTGCTGCGCCGCCGGCGGCGGCGCCGTACGCCGGCGATCGCCGCCGCGGCGAGCGCCAGCGCGCTCGCGAGCGTGAGCAGCCGCGCGGCCAGCAGCTGCCACGGCGCGTCGCCGCCGATCGCGTCAGCGCAGAACGCGCACTGCGGACGAGCGGAGGCCGTCCAGCGCCCCGACGCGTCGGTTCGCGTGACCTCGATGACCGCCCGGCCGAACCGGTCGCGTCCGGCGATGCGGGCGCCGCCGGTGACCCGGACCAGGGGCGACCACACGATCGGCGTGCGCAGGCGGTCGCCCTTGCGGTTGGTGCCGCCAAGCCGTGCCACGTCGGACTTGGTGGCGTCGTCGAGGACCGTGCCCTGCGCCCTGGCCCTCGGCACTGCGATCGTCGGGTGCCCGATCACATGGAACTGGTACTGAGTTACGAAGCCGGCCGTGGAGAAGCTCGCCGGCTCGCCGTAGACCCGCACGTCCCCCGCGCGGGACCGCGATGCGACCGATCCCGAGGCCTCGCTGTTGACCACCAGCCAACCGGCCGCGGCGAGCTGCACGACGACCGCGAGCACGAGGGCGCCGGTCATCCATCGGGCGCGGCGCGCCGGTGTCGAGGCAAGCCCGACCACCACGCCCAAGGCAATGACCATGCCCAGGTACGGGATGATCCGGTAGGGCAGCTGGACCACCTTCACGATCGCCGGGAAGCTCAGCCACCACTGCGGATCGACGATGAGCAGGAGCATCGCGGCCCCCAGGAGGCTCAGGCCCGTCACGACCGCGACCACCCGATCCGGACGGCGCCGGCGCGCCCACGCGACGAGCCCGCAGGCCACCAGCGCCCACAGCATCGGCAGCACGGGGGCCTGCGCGTAGATCCACCGCAGAGTGAGCTCGTGGGGGACGACCGGCCACGGCAACAGCACGTTGGAGAGCTCGAGCAGCCCGTCGCGCGCCCGGAACATCTTGTCGTTGAGCGACGGGCCGGCGACGTAGGTGTCGGGCCCGAGCCACAGGCTCGGGATCAGCCAGGCGCCGGTGAGCCCGACGCCGAGCGCGGCGGCGACCGCCGCCTGGGCGAGCCGCCGGACCGTCGTCCTGGGAGCCGCGCTCAGCGGCGCCAACGGCAGCACCGCGAGCACGATCAGCGGCAGGGCCACGGTGCTCAGCAGCAAGGTGATGTTGTGGGTGCCGGCGATCGTCGCCCCGCAGAGCGCGAGCGCCGCGAGCGGGCCGGCCCCGCTGCGCTCCCGACGCCACAGCAGCGCGGTGAGCGCCCCGAGCATCACGGCGGCGGCGTTGACGGCGATCAGCTCGGCCCACGCGCCGCGGCCGTAGAGATCGCTGAGCAGGTACGGCGTCGTGCTGAACGTGAGCGCGGGCAGGACCGCCAGCCGGTGTGAGAGCCCGAGGTTGCGGGCCGTCCACCAGATCCCCAAGTAGCCCGACACCATCGCGATAACCGTCGCCGCGACGAACACCGGCCACGCGCCGATCACCGCTGCGGGATACGCGAGCGCCGACAGCGTGAACCCGCCGTAGAACGCGAAGAACGGGTTGAACGCTCCCGACGCCGTGTGCAGGAACAACGTCGGCACGCCGTGCGCCGAGACGTGCGCCGCCTGGCGCTGCAGCAGCCAGAACGGCGTCGCCCACTCCCACCACGAGTTCTGCCACAGCACGAACGGCAGGGCGAGCAATCCCACCAACAACGGTGGGAGCACGGTCGCGATGCGGCGCTGGGTGGCGGGCGACGGCAGGGCGCCCTGACTGTCGTTCGCGCTCGCCGACCGCGCCAGAGCCAAACGGCACGGGCGACGGCGGGCCGGCGCACCCGGCTACCGGTCCCAGGCCTGCAGCTGGGGCAGCGGGTCGACCGGGCGGCTGTCCTTCGACGTGCGCCACCCGCCGATCCAGATCTCGAAGTGCAGGTGCGGGCCGTCGGCGTCGCCGGTGTGCCCGACGCGGCAGAGCTGCTGGCCGGCCGCGACGGCCTGGCCGAGCGTGACCGCGAACGTGTCCTGCTGGCAGTGGGCGAAGAAGAAGGAGCGGCCGTCGGCGGCGTCGAGGGTGACGTAGAACCCGGCGCCGGAGGCCTGATAGGAGCGGGCGACGACGGTGCCGGCCAGCGGCGCGACGACCGGCAGGCCCTCGGCGGCCACGACGTCCTGGCCCTGGTGGACATGGCCGGTGCGACCGGCTCCGAAGCGGGCGTCGTCGCCACCGAAGGTGTGGGGCCCGACGACCGGGAACACGCCGTCGGCGGTGACGCCCGGGTCGGGCGCGGCGGGGGTCACGGGCGGCGCGACGATCGGCGGCGGGGCGACCGGCTTGGGGCGCACGGTCAGCAGGGCGCGGCCGGAGGCGTGCGCGCGGCGCAGCAGCGTGCCGCCCGCCGGACCCTGCGCGTGCACGGCGACGACGTAGCGCCCGGGCTCGAGCACTGACGCGGCCGGCCAGGCCGGGTGCAGCAGCGTCCCCGTGCGCACGCGACCGAGATCCACCCCCACGACCGAGCCCCTGCCGCCGACCGGACGGAAGGCGATGCGCGCGGCGACCGTGCGGACGCCGCGCTGGTCGATGCGGACCGCGAGCCGCGGGGCATCGCCCTCGCTCAGCGTGTGGCGGCCGATGCGGAACACGACCGCGACGGGGCGCGCAGCGCTCGGCCGGCCGTTGGGCTGGCCGAACTCCGCGCCGCCCGCGCGCGGGCCCGAAGGGGCCGACGCGGCACCGACCGACGCGTGGGCCGGCGCCGTGGGCAGCACGGCGGAGCCCGTCGCGAGGACCGCGAACGACGCCAGGAGGAGGGAGCGCGTGGACCTGCGCATACCCCAACGGTCGGCACGCGCGGTGCAGGATGTGCACGCGCAACGCGCCTTGCGCAGGTTTGCGCCCGCGCGGGTGGAGCTTCCAGGAGACTCCTACCGCTCGAGCATGCGCTGCAACATCTCGGCCGCGCCGGCCTTCGCCAGCGGCTCGTTGAGGTTGCCGCACTTCGGCGACTGCACGCAGGACGGGCAGCCCGACTGGCACTTGCACTCGCTGATGAGCCGGTAGGCGTCGCCGACGAGCCGCTCGAACCCGGTGAACCCCTGCTGCGTGATGCCGACGCCGCCGGGGTGGCCGTCGTAGATGAAGATCGTCGGACCGCCGGTCTGCGGGTGCAGGTTGGTCGACAGCCCGCCGATGTCCCAGCGGTCGCACATCGCCAGCAGTGGCAGCACCGCGATCTGCGCGTGCTCGGCGGCGTGCAGCGAGCCGAGCAGCAGCTCCAGCGGGAAGTCGCGCGCGAGCAGGCTCTCGTCCAGCTCGTACCAGAGCGCCTGCGTGGTGAAGGTCGTCTGGGGCAGGTCGAGGGCCTGCAGGTCGATGGCCTCGTGGTCGGGCAGCCGCTTGCGCTGATAGGCCATCACCGTCTCGCTGACGCTGACGATCCCGTAGCTCAGCGTCACGCCCATCGTGTCGCGGCGGTCCAGCAGCCGCTCGACGTGCGTGTCGGTCTCCTTCTTGGGCTGCGTGTACCAGTTGTCGCTGAACGGCTGCACGAGCGCGCGGCGGCCGTCGAGGTCGAGCTCGGCGACTGAGTACGACCGACCCATGTGCAGGTAGATCGCTCCCTCGTGCACGGTCGAGAAGGCGCGCGACGCTTCGACGGTGCCGAGCACCTCGCCCATGTTGACGTCCACGACCACGAACGAGTCCGGCGAGCCCGAGCGCAGCGACACCTTGCCGGCCGGGTAGTCCTCGGGGTGGCGCAGCGTGAAGCGCCCGCCGCGCTCGACCAGCTCGCCCAGCCCCGCGAGGTGCTCGCAGTGCGCGCGCACCCGCGGGCCGAGGATCGCCGCGTCGACGTCGGGGTCGATCGGCCCCTCGTGCGCGGCGCAGAGCAGGTGCGGGTCGTGGATCTGCTCGTTCTCGTGGTTGATGATCGCCGCCTCGACCGGGCGGTCCAGGAACTCGTCGGGATGGCGGCAGAAGAACTGGTCCAGCGCGTCCTCGCCGGCGACGTAGACCGCCAGCCCGCGCCCGCGGCGCCCGGCGCGCCCCCACATCTGCTTCAGCGACGCGACCGTCCCGGGGAACGTGACGACCACGGCGGCGTCCAGCGCGCCGATGTCGATGCCCAGCTCCAGCGCGTCGGTGGTGACGACCGCGAGCAGGTCGCCGCTGACCAGCCGGCCCTCGATCTCGCGCCGCTGCTGCGGCGTGTAGCCCGCGCGGTAGGGCGCGACGCGGTCGCGCAGCGCCGGATGCGCGTCGCCGAGCTGGTCGGCGATCAGCTTGGCCACCAGCTCGACGCCCTTGCGGGACTTGACGAAGCAGATCGTCCGGGCGCCGTTCTTGACCAGCTCGGCGACCATCTCGGCCGCCTCGCCCAGCGCGCTGCGCCGGGTCTGCAGCGCCTCGTCGGTCACCGGCGGGTTCCACATCGCGATCTGCCGCGCGGCGCCGGGCGAGCCGTCGCGCTGGACGTGGCGGAAGTCGTCGAGGCCCGTCAGGCGCTCGGCCAGCTCGACCGGGTTGGCGATCGTCGCGCTGGCCAGCAGGAAGCGCGGCTCGGTCCCGTAGGCCTGCGCGATGCGGCGCAGGCGGCGCAGGACGTTGGCGACGTGCGAGCCGAAGACGCCGCGGTAGACGTGCGCCTCGTCGACCACAACCGCGGCGAGGTTGGCGAAGAAGTCGCCCCACGCGGCGTGGTTGGGGAGGATCCCCATGTGCACCATGTCGGGGTTGCTCAGGATGAGGTTCGAGCGGCGCCGGATCGCGCTGCGGTCCTCGCGCTTGGTGTCGCCGTCGTAGATCGACGGGCGCACGCGCTGTCCGAGGCGGAACGAGGCGATCGCGCGCGCCTGGTCCTGCGCCAGCGCCTTGGTCGGGTAGAGGTACAGCGCCCGCGCCTTGGCGTCGGTGCACAGGACGTCGAGCACCGGCAGGTTGAAGCACATGGACTTGCCCGACGCGGTGCCGGTCGTGACGACCACCGGGCCGTCCGCGGCGGCCTCCAGCGCCTCGGCCTGATGGGCGAACAGCGCGTCGATCCCGGCTCCGCGCAGTCCCTGCAGCAGCGCCGGGTGCAGGTCCTCGGGCAGGGGCGCGAGCACCGGCTCGCGGGCGCCTTCGAACGCCGAGCGCACGAGGCGCTCGTCTTCGCGGCCCTCATCCAGGAGGTCGGACCAGGGCTCTTCGATGCGCGTGACGGCCACGCGGAAGAGGCTAGGCCCCCGCGGGCAACCGGGCCACGCGGAGCCAGAACTCGCGGAACGCGCGGACCGTGTCGAGGTAGTGCTCGAACGCCGTGGGCTTCGTCACGAAGCTCGAGGCGTGCAGGTCGTAGGCGGTCTCGACGTCGCTGGTGGCCGACGAGGTGGTGAAGACGACGACCGGAAGGCGCCGCAGGCGCGGGTCGACGTCGGCGCGGAGCGCCCTGAGGACCTCGAAGCCGCCCATGCGCGGGAGGTTCAGATCCAGCACGACGAGGTCGGGGTGCGCCGCGGAGGCGAACTCGCCCTCGCGGCGCAGGAACGCGAGGGCGTCCTCGCCGTGGCGCACGATGTCCATCGTGACGTCGGGCTCGCTGTCGGAGAGGGCCTCGCGGAGGAGCTCGACGTCGGACTCGCTGTCCTCGACGACGAGCAGGCGCCGCAACTCGTCGGGCATCAAGCGTCGTCCTCGGTGGGGCGCAGCGAGACGACGAACGTGGCGCCCTCGCCGGGCGTCGACTCCACGCGCACGCTGCCGCCGTTGGACTCCACGATCTTCTTCACGATGGCCAGGCCCATGCCGGTGCCAGGGTACTCCTCGGAGGTGTGCAGACGCTGGAACAACCCGAAGACGCGCTCCTGGAACCGCGGCTCGATCCCGATGCCGTTGTCGCGGATGGACAGCTCCCAGCGCCCGTCGCGCTGCTGTGCCTCGGCCACGACGCGGGGCGGCGCCTTCCCGCGGTACTTCAGCCCGTTGCCGATGAGGTTCTGCAACATGGAGGTCATCTCCCGCGGGCGCGCCTGCACGGTCGGCAGGTCGCCCCGGGTGACCGTGGCGCCGGCATCGGCGATGGCGTGCTGGAGGTTGGCGACCGCCAGGTCCCAGGCCTCGTTGAGGTCGATGTGCTCGATGTCGCCCGCCGCACGGCCGGTGCGCGAGTACTCCAACAGGTCGGCGATCAGATGCGACATGCGGCCGGCCCCGTCGCTGACGAACCCCAGCCAGCTGCGGGCGCGGTCGTCGAGCTGGCCGCCGACGCGGCTCTCCAGCAGCCCGACGTAGGACGTGATCGTCCGCAGCGGCTCCTGCAGGTCGTGCGAGGCGAGGTAGGCGAAGTGCTCGAGCTCCTCGTTGGAGCGCCGCAGCTGGTCCTCGCGCTCGCGCAGCTCGACGGTCATCGCCTCCGCCAGCCGCACGGCCCGCGTGCGCGCGGTGGCCAGCGCGCTCACCAGCGCAGCGGCCAGGAGGCTGAGCAGCACGCCGGCGATCGCGATGCCCCACGGCACCGCGCGCTCGGCGGCCGTCAGCGTGGTCGACGTGCGCGTGAACGCCACGGCCCAGCGACGGCCGGCGACCTCCAGCGTCTCGACGCGGGTGTGGTCGGAGTGCCGGGGCGGGTTGGCGTGGCCCGGCCGCAGGTCGAACGCGATCGACGCCCTGGTGACGCGGGCGTCGGGCGGCACGGTGGCCGAGGGCCCGAGGTCATAGACCTCCAGGTCGGTGTCCGCCGACGGGCGGCCGAGGACGCCGCGCAGGAGGTTGTCGGTGCGGAAGGCCGCGTAGACGATGCCCGCCCACGGCCGCGGCGCGCCGGTCTGCGACGGCGGCCCGCCGTAGACCGGGACCATGAGGTCGAGGCCCAGCGACGTGCCGACCGCCTGCACGAGCCCGATCGGCGCCGTCGCGGCCGGCCGGCCGGTGCGGCGCGCCAGCAGCGCGGCGCGGCGCCGGTTGGGCTCGGAGAAGAAGTCCAGGCCGAAGGCCTTGCTGGCGCCCGGCGGCCGCTCGAGATGGTCGATGACCAGGGCCTCCTGGGCGTCGGGCGCGATCCTGGGGTGGATGGTGAACGGCCCGTAGTCCAAGCCGCTGGCGGCGGCCTCCCGGCGCACGCCGCGGGTGTAGGCGGTCAGACCCGCGCGCGGGACGTAGCTGGCGAAGCCGATGACCTGGACGCCCGGGAACCGCTCGATCACGCCCTGGTCGGCGAAGAAGTTGTGAAACTCGCGATAGGACACCTTCTGGCTGGCCGAGTACAGGCCCGCCGCGCCGCGCAGCACCTGGCCGTAGTCCTCCAGCCGCCGGTCGATCGCCGTCGCGGCGGTGTGTGCGTCGGTGCTGAGCTGGTCGCGCTCGCGGTCATGCACGCGCCGTGCCGCCGCGTAGGTGGCGGCGCCCGTCAGGGCGAGCAGCAGCGCCAGCAGCAGCGCCGGCGCGACCCGCGCGAGCCCGCTGCGGTCCATGGGCTAGCCCCCGCCTCCCGGCAGGACCGCCTGGTCGGCCGAGCGTGCCGTGCGCCCGCGGACGCGGAAGACGGCGCGGACGCGCTCCCAGAAGCCCGGCCCGCTGCCGCTGCGGGCGCGCCAGCGCGCGGGCGGCGGGACCGTGGTGCGGACGAGCGCGACCCATGCGTCCAGCGGCAGCTCGCCACTGATCAGGCGCGCCAGGCCGCTCGTCACGGGTGCGTCCAGCCCGGCGCGCTCCAGCGCCCGGGCCAGCAGCGGCACAGCCTCCAGCGCCTCGACGGCCTGGCCGATGTGCTCCGGGATCGCGCCCGCCGCGACGCCCGCCGCCAGCAGCTCGCCGGCCCGGCGGTTGCGGCTCTGGGGCGCGAGCGCGGTGGCGACGAGGTCGCCCGTGCCCGCCAGGCCGATGAGCGATTCGGGCCGCGCGCCGAGCCGCTCGGCGAAGCGCCAGACCTCGGCGAAGATGTGCCCGGCGGCCGCGCCGGCGGCGTTGAGGCCCTGCGCCTCGGTCGCGCCGGCGGCCAGCGCGGCGGCGTTCTTGGCGGCGCCCGCCAGCTCGACGCCGACCGGGTCGTTGCTGGCCTCGCACACGACGCCGGCGCGCTGGAAGAACGAGGCGAGCGCCAGCGCCAGGCTCTCGTCGGCCGAGGCGGCGACCAGCCCGGCGCCGTCGTGGACCATCTCGCGTGCGTGGGCGGGGCCGCCGACGCAGCCCACGCGGTCGGCGCCGAACTGGGCGGCGAGCAGCACGGTCGGCGGCGTGCCCTGCGGCGGGACGAGGCCCTTGGCGAGCGAGACGACCGCGGCGCGGCGGGGCAGCCCCGCGGCGGGCAGGCCGGCGATGACGGTGTCGAGCTGGGCCGACGGCACGGCGAGCAGGACGTAGTCTGCGCGCGCCAGCCCCTCGCCGACCGCGCCGATCTTCAGGTTGGCGGGCAGCGCGACGCCGGGCAGGTAGGCCTGGTTCTCGCGGTCGTGGCTGAGGCGCTCGCACTGCTCGGCGGTCCGCGCCTGAAGGGTCGTCCGGACGCCTCCGCGCGCCAGCAGCACCGCGATCGCGGTGCCGAAGGAGCCCGCGCCGACGACGACGGCGCGCCGGGCGCCGGGCGTCGGGAGCGAGAGGGACGGCCGCGGGCGGTCGGGCACGCTGGCGAGACTAGATGAACGGTCGAGCGCACCCTCCGCTCAGCCGCGGGCCGGCGCCTCAATCCGGCACGGTGGCGGCCGATGACCCAGGCCATGGAGCGCGCCATGTCAGGGCTGGCGCGCGCCCGACGCTCCCGCTGGGCGGCTGTCGGTCGCTCCGCCCTTCCCGATGCAGCAGCGGCCGGCCGTGAGGCCGCGAGCCGCGCGTTGCGCTCCCACGAGGACGCCGGGCTGCTGCTCGTCTTCGCATCGGGCTCCTACAACTTGCATGCCGTGGCCGCCGAGGTCAGCGACGTCGCTGCGGGACTCCCGGTCGTCGGCTGCTCGTCCGGCGGCGAGATCGACGCCGGCGGTCCGGGCAGCGACTCGGTCGTCGTCCTGGCGCTCGGCGGCGAGGGCCTCTCCTTCAGCACGACGGCCGTCACCTCCCCGGACCCGCGCGACGCCGGCGCCCGGGCCGCCGCCTGCGTCGGCGACGTCGCCGGCCGCCCGCACCAGGTGCTGCTCCTGCTGGCCGACGGCGCGGCCGCCGGCCATGCCGACCTCGTCCGCGGGGCCTACTCGGTCACCGGCGCCGGGATCCCGCTCGTCGGCGGCGTCGCCGGCCACCCGACCTTCGGCGAGGGCACGGGGCTGATCTACGGCTCGGCCGTCCTGCAGGAAGCGGTGATCGGCATCGCGATCGGCTCCGACGCGCCCCTGGGCGTCGGCGTCCGCCACGGGTGGCGCCCGGTGGGCGACCCGATGCTCGTCACCCGCGCGGCGCCCGGCCGCGTGCTGGAGCTCGACGGGCGTCCGGCGCTCGAGGTCTACCGCGAGCGCGTCGGCCCGGGTGCCGACGACGACGCGGTCGTGCTCGGCCACCCGCTGGGGATGCAGCGTCGCATCGGCGAGCCGCACGTGCGCTCGGTCAGCCTCGACGGCAGCGCCGACGGCTCGATCGAGGCCGCCGTGCCCGCCGGCGCGCTCGTCTGGCTGATGGAGTCCGACCCGGCCACCGTGCTCGCGGCGTCGGGCGCGGCCTGCCGCGAGGCGATCGACGGCCTCGGAGCCGGCGAGACGGCGGAGGCGCTCGTGCTCTTCGGCTGCTCGGCGCGCTCGAAGTTCCTGCGCGCCGACGGCCCGGAGGAGATCGCGCGCGTCACCGACCTGGCCGGCGACGCGACGATCGCGGGCCTCTACACCAACGGGGAGATCGCGCGCACGCGCGGGGTCATGGGCTTCCACCACCAGACGCTCGTCGTGCTGGCGCTCGCATGAGCGACCTCGCTTCCAGCTGGGCGGCGCAGCAGCTCGCCGAGTTCCTCAACGCGGTGTCGGCCTGCCCCGACGAGGCGCTCGCGGCACGCGCGGGCGTCGAGCGCGCCGCCGAGACCGTCGAGGCCGAGGCCGCGGCGCTCGTGCGCGCCGGCGCCGTCGTCACCTCGATCGGCTGGCCGCGCTTCGACGTGCCCGAGCGGGCGCTGGTGGCCATCGCGGGCGCCGGCAGCGGCGCGGTGCACGTCCCCGGAGCGGGCGACTGCCCGGGCGTTGCGCTGGCGCTCGAGGGCGACGACGCCGCGCTGGTCGTCGTCCGCCGCGGCGCGCCGCTGGAGCACGACGAGCTCACCCTGCTGCGCGGGATGGCGTGCGGGCTGGCGCTGACGATCCGGCTCCTGCAGACCATCGGCGCCGAGCGAGGCCTGCGCGCTCGCGCGGACCGCCAGGCCGCCGAGAACGTCCGCCTGCTCGAGACGCTGCGCAAGCGCCAGCGGGTGCTGGAGGCCATGGCGCGCATCCAGCGCGCGATCTCGCGCCGCGAGCCGCTGGACGGCGTGCTCGACACCATCGTGGCGGCCGCCGGCGAGCTGCTCGGCGACGACGCGCCGGCGCTCCTGCTCGTCGACCCCGACGACCCGGGGTGGCTGGTGGTCGCCGCCGCGCACGGCTTCGATCCCGAGACCGTCGAGCGGCACCGCCGCCGGCGCTTCGGCGAGGGCGTCGCCGGACGGGCCGTCTCCGAGGGCCGCCTCGTCGTCACCGAGGACTACGGCTGCGCGTCGGGTGCGCTGAACGGGTTCGTCGAAGACGGCGTGCACGCCGCGATGGCCGCGCCGGTGCACGAGGACGGCCGAGTCATCGGCTCGTTGATGTTGTCGTCGTTCCGCCGTGGGCGGGTGTTCTCCCGCTCTGAGCAGGACATGTTGTCGTCCTTCGCCGAGCACGCCTCGCTGGCGCTGACCGACGCGCGCCGGGTCGACACGATGCTGCACCAGGCGCTGCACGACGCGCTGACCGGGCTGCCCAACCGGGCGTTGTTCACCGACCGCCTGCAGCACGCGCTGACCCAGGGTCGCCGCCGCGGGAGCACGTGTGGCGTGATCTTCCTGGACCTCGATCGCTTCAAGACCGTCAACGACTCGCTCGGCCACGCCGCGGGCGACGAGCTGCTGGGCGTCGTCGCGCGCCGCATCGACGAGTCGCTGCGCAGCGCCGACACCGCCGCTCGCCTCGGCGGCGACGAGTTCGCCGTGCTGCTGGAGGACCTGGCCGATCCCGAGGAGGCCGTGCTCGTCGCGCAGCGGATCTCCGAGGCGCTGCACGCGCCGGTCGTGATCCAGGGCCGCGAGGTCTTCGTCAGCTGCTCGCTGGGCATCGCCGTCGGGCGGGTCAGCGCGCCGGAGCTGCTGCGCCGGGCCGACGTGGCGATGTACCGCGCCAAGGCCGAGGGCAAGGGCCGCCATCGCGTCTACGAGGAGAGCATGCAGGCGGAGGTCATCGAGCGGCTCGAGCTCGAGGGCGAGCTGCTGCACGCGATCGAGCGCGACGAGATCGCCGTGCACTACCAGCCGGTGATCGCGCTCGACGGCCAGACGCTGGCCGGCTTCGAGGCACTCGCGCGCTGGACGCACCCGACCCGCGGGCTGGTGCCGCCCCCGCAGTTCATCCCGCTGGCCGAGGACAACGGCTCGATCGTGGCCCTCGGGCGCCAGATCCTGCGGACCGCCTGCCGTCAGGCGGCGCGCTGGCTGGAGGAGTTCCCGTCGACCGAGCCGCGGATCATGTCCGTGAACCTGTCGGGGCGCCAGCTCGAGGACCCCAACATCGTCAGCGACGTGGCCGCGGCGCTGGCCGATTCGGGCCTGCCGGCGACCGCGCTGGTCCTCGAGATCACCGAGACCGTGCTCATGCACGACACCGAGGCCACGATCGCACGGCTGACCGCGCTCAAGGCGCTCGGCGTGCGGCTGGCCGTGGACGACTTCGGCACCGGCTACTCGTCGCTGCGCTACCTGCGCCGCTTCCCGATCGACATCCTCAAGATGGCCAAGCCCTTCGTCGACGGGCTCGATGTCGACGACGAGGGCCGCGCCCTGGCCCGCGCGATCGTCGAGCTGGCGACGTCGCTGAAGCTGGCCTGCATCGCCGAGGGGATCGAGGATTCGGGCCAGGCGGCGGCCCTGCACCAGCTCGGCTGCGGGCTGGGCCAGGGCTTCCACTTCGCCCGTCCGATGGCGCCGGACGCGATCGCGGCGCTGATGGTCGAGCCGGCAGGCTCGGGGCGGATGTTCGCGATGGCGCCGTCGACGCCGATCTGATCTCGCCTACGCGCGGCGTTCTTCGAGCATCTCGCCCAGGCGCTCGCCGGCGGCTTCGAGCTCCTCGCGGGTCGACGCCTCCTGGATCACCTGGAGATCGAGGATGCGCGCGCTGAAGCGGTCGATGGCGTTCGTGCCGACGATCGCGTGGCAGGGGACGCCGGCCTGCCGGGCCCGGGTCGCGATCTCGCCGGCGATCTTGCCCTCCAGCGTCGTGGCGTCGAGGCGGCCCTCGCCGACGACCACGGCACGTGCGGCGCGCATGCGCGCGTCGAAGTTGATGGCCTTGAGAACGAACGCGGCGCCCGGTTCGAGGCGCGCACCGTGGACGGCCCAGAGGCCGCCGGCGAGGCCGCCCGCGGCGCCGGTCATCGGGACGCCTCGCGGGTCCTTGGGGAGGCGGGCCCCCTGATCTTGTAGGCGTCGCTCGAGCTGCGCCACGGCGTCGGCGTCGGCGCCCTTCTGCGGGCCGAAGCGCGCGGGTGCCTGCTCGAACGGCGTGCGGACGTCGCAGAGGACCACGAGCTGCGCGCCCTGGAGGCCGCCGGCGTCCGCGATGGCCTCCAGCGCGCCGGCGCCGCCGTCGGTCGTGGCGCTGCCGCCCGCGGCGACGAGGATGACCTCGGCGCCGGCGGCCGCGGCGGCGACGATCAGCTCGCCCGTGCCGCGGGTGCTCGCCGCGAGCGCGTCACGCTCCGCGGGCGCGACCCGGTGCAGGCCGCTGGCCTCGGCGACCTCGACGATCGCGGTGCCGCCGTCCTCGATCAGCCCGAAGCCGGCGCGGATCGGCCGACCGAGCGGGTCGGTGGCGGCCGCGCCGGCGGTCTCGCCGCCGAGCGCGGTGAGCAGGATCTCCAACGTGCCCTCGCCCCCGTCGGCGACCGGGCAGCGGTCGGGAGGGGCCAGGCCGGCGCGCTCGAGGCCGGCCGCGATGGAGGACGCCACTTCCGCGGCACGGAGTGTCCCCTTGAAAGAGTCGGGTGCGACGAGCACGGGAGGCTGGAGCGGGGTCATGGCGGGAAAGGGCGAGGCGCGGCCGAGCCCTTCTACCAGAAGCGCGGGCCGGCCAGGCGCCCCGGTCGCGGACGTGACGCGGGCGGTGCCGCCGCGCCCATGCGCGTCTCATGCCAAGAGGGTGCGGAGCTCGGCGGCGACGGCGCTCGGGTCGCGGAGCACCTCGGTCGCCGTGAAGCGGGCGGTCCGGTAGCCGCCGGCCAGGGCGACGCGGTCGCGGGCGCGGTCGGTCTCGAACGCCCGGCGTGACCGATGGTAGGTCCAGCCGTCGACCTCGACGATCAGCCGGTGGTCGGCGAACGTGAAGTCGCGCTCGCTGCCGTTGTTGTGGTGGTTGACCAGCGGGCGCGGGAGGTCGTGGTCGAGGCAGAGCTGCAGGAACGCGGCCTCGACGTCGCTGCGGGTACGCGGGGTGTCGTGGTCCTGCAGATCGGCGACGAGCGTGAGGAGCCTTCGGCGGCCCGGACGCCGGGGGTGCGCGTCGAGGACGGCGGTGATCGCGGCGAGGTCGAACAGCTCGAGCTCCAACGCGCGCTCCACGGCGCGACGGAGGTGGTGCGCGGGGACGACGGCGGAGAGGTCGAGGAGGGTGCGGGCGACCGTGGTGGTCGGGATGCCGTCGACCATCGTCCTCTCCGCTGGAAGGACGTCGGTGCAGCGATGCAGGATCGTGCCCTTGCGGACAGCGATGCCCGCGTGGGTGCGGACCGTCACCTCCGGGTCGCCGCTGTATGGGCGCAGGCCCCAGAGTCGTGCGGCGCTGCGGTGGGTCAGCAGGGCGCGCTTGCCGTAGGCCCGGACGGCGGCGTACCACCACGCTTCCGGCCGCAGCGCGCGGTGGCCGAGCGCATAGACCCCGCGGTGCAAGACGATCAGCCGTCCGGCTCGGCGGCGGGCGATGATCGTGTCGCGCGTCATGCCGAGAGCAAGCAGCTGCGCGTGGTCGACGATGCCGTTCTGGGACTCCGCCAGGCGCAGAACTTCGCGATCGATGTCGAGTTTGTGGGCCATCACCCCGCTTAGGCGACAGCGGTCCCAAACTCGCCCCCCTAGATCGCTGCCGGCGCCGGACTCTGCTCCATGGTGGTCGCGCTGCCGACCAGGCCGGCGGTCTCCGCGAGGGTCCGGACGGCGTTGGTCAGCTCGGCCGGCGGCAGCGTGAACGGGAGGCGGACGTGGTGCTCGAAGGTGCCGTCGACCGAGAAGGAGGGACCCGGCGTGATCAGGAGGTCTTCGCGGGCGGCGGCGGAGGACAGGCGCGTTGCGACCGGCGCCGGGAGGCGCACCCAGGCGCTGAGGCCGCCGCGGGGCCGGCGGCACGTCCACGCCGGAGCGTGCTCGGCCAGGGCCGCGAGCAGCGCGTCGCGCCGCGGGCGCAGCAGGGAGCGCCGCGAGGCCAGGACCTCGTCCCAGCGCGCCAGCAGCTCGACGGCGACCAGCTGCTCGAGGACGGGGCCGGCCAGGTCGAGGTCGGCCCGGGCCGCCGACAGCTCGCGGATCAGCCGCGGCGCCGCGCGGATCCAGCCGATCCGCAGGCCGCCCCACGCCGACTTGCTCATCGAGCCGATCGTCACGACGGCCCCACCCGGGTCGCCGGCCGCCAGCGGCGGCGGCATCGCCGGGCCGTCCAACCGCAGCTCCGCGAGCGTCTCGTCGGCGACCAGCAGCATGCCCGCGCGTGCCGCGCTCGCCGCCAGCGCCGCCCGGTCGCCGGCGCTCATGGTCAGCCCCGTCGGGTTGTGGAAGTCCGGGATCGTCAGGCCGAGCCGGGGACCGATCGCGCGGATCGCGGCGTCCCAGGCGTCGAGGTCCCAGCCCGACGCGCCCAGCGGCACCGCGACCGCGCGCGCCCGGGCCGCGCGCACCGCCGAGAGCGTCCGCGGGTAGGTCGGCGCGTCGACCAGGACGCGCTCGCCCGGCGCCGCGAGGAGCGACAGCACCAGGTGCAGGGCGTGCTGCGCCCCCGACGTCACCAGGATCTGGTCGGCCGTCGTCGGGGCGCCGCGCTCGCTGAACCGCGCGGCGATCGCCTCCCGGAGCACCGCGAGACCGGCCGGCGCGTACCCCAGCGTCGCCGCGTACCGCGACAGCCCCGCCGCGGCGCGCGCCGCGCACTCGGCCAGCAGCGGCTCGGGCGCCGGGAGGGCGGCGACCGTCAGGTCCACCGCCCGCGCGCGCCCGGCCGCCGCGCCCGCTGCGCCCGGGACCGGCGGCGGATCGCCCGGTCCCGCGCCATCGGGCAGCGTGAGCCAGCTCCCGGCGCCGCGCGCGCTGACCAGGTACCCGTCGGCGCGCAGCCGGTCGTAGGCGCGCGACACCGTTCCGCGGCTGACGCCCAGCGCCGGCGCCAGCGCGCGTTCGCTCGGCACGCGCGTGCGCACCGCCAGCCGGCCGTCGACCACCAGCCCGCGCAGCGCGTCGGCCAGCGCGTGGGCCGAGGCGCCCGGCCGGCGCCAGCCGTCGCCCAGGGTGCGCGCCAGGACCGTGGGTGCCACCGTCACGCTCATGGATCCATGATCGCCCGATTGGCCCAACATGTAAAGGGCCACCTGCGCAACGATGGACCTGTGCTCGCGCGCCGCCTCACCCAGCTCTACGCCGGCCTCGTGCTGTACGGCGTCAGCGGGTCCTTCATCCTGCTCGCCGGACTCGGCAACGATCCGTGGGACGTCCTGCACCAGGGCCTCTCGCGGCAGACCGGCATCGGCACCGGCCTGTGGGTGGACATCATGGGCGCGCTCGTTCTGCTGGCCTGGATCCCGCTGCGCCAGCGGCCCGGGCTGGGAACGATCAGCAACGTGGTGGTCATCGGCCTCGTGGTCGAGGCGATGCTCGCCGCCTTCGGACCCGCACACGGCCTCGGCCTGCGCATCCCGCTCCTGTTGATCGGCGTCGTGCTCAACGGCATGGCGACCGGGCTCTACATCGGCGCGCGGTTCGGGCCCGGGCCCCGCGACGGGCTGATGACCGGCATCGCCGCGCGCGGCCACTCGCTGCGCGCCGTGCGCACCGGGCTGGAGGTCACCGTTCTCGTCCTCGGCGCGCTGCTGGGCGGGACGGTCGGGATCGGCACGCTCGTCTACGCCCTGGCGATCGGCCCGCTCGCCCACGTCTTCGTCCCGGCGTTCGCCATGGACATCGACAGCGCCGAGGCGGCCGAGGTGGCCCCGGCGCCAGCCCCAGCTCCCGCCTAGCTGTCGAGCTGGTCCACCGTGCAGTCGCCCGGGTCCTTGTCGTCCCGCCAGCGCTGCACCTTGGCCCCGTGCCGGATGCGCCCGTCCGACACGTGGTCGAACGTCACCTCGACGACGAGCTCGGGACGCAGCGCGACCCAGGCCAGGTCGCGGCCGGCCGACCAGCGCGACGGCTCCCCCGAGCCGCGCTCCCCGGTCTCGAAGGGCTTCATCATCGCGGGCAGCTCGCGCTTCTCCTTGGCCGTGAAGCCCGACGAGTGGCCGACCTCGCGCAGCCGGCCGTCGGGCTCGTAGAGCCCCAAGATGAGCGCGCCGGCCGTGCCCTCGGCCTTGCCCGGGCGCCAGCCGACGACCACCGCGTCGATCGTCCGCACGCGCTTGACCTTCACCATGCCGACGCGCTCGCCCGGCCGGTAGGGCTCGTCGGCCTCCTTGGCGATGACGCCCTCCTCGTGCTCGAGCCATGGCGCGGCATCGGCGGCGGTGAACACCACGGGCGTCAGCTCGACGCCCTCGAGCGCCGCAGCCTCCAGCCGGTCGCGCCGCTCGCGCCACGGGCGCTCCATCAGCACCTCGTCGCCGGAGGCCAGCAGGTCGAACGCGACGAACCGCGCCGGCGTCTCCACCGACAGGCGCTCGATGCGCGACTTGGCCGGATGGATCCGCTGGCCGAGCGTGTCGAACGAGGCGGCGACGATCTCGCCGTCGAGCACGTAGCGCCCGTGGGGGAACCCGGCGAGCACCTCGGGGAAGTAGCGGCCCAGCGGCTTGCCGTTGCGCGACTGCAGGTAGACGTCGTCGCCGTCGACGAACGCGATGGCGCGGAAGCCGTCCCACTTGGGCTCGTAGGCCCAGTCGTCGCCCTCAGGCAGGCTCGTGCGCGAGCGCGCGAGCTGGGGCAGGAGCGGGGGCTCGATCGGCAGGCTCATGGCT
>DASYLT010000067.1:0-26153 GCA_036009425.1 Baekduia sp.
CCGATCGCGTGATCTTCTTCCCGCGCGCCGCCGGCGGCTGCTAGCCCCGAGGACGGCACGTCGATGGTCCTCGCCCTCTCCGCCACCCTCATCGTCATCGTGGCGCTGCTGTGGGAGGTCACGACGCCGCGGATCGTCGAGTCGTTCGAGCGCTTCAAGGCGCGTCGGGCCCGGGTGCCGATCGACGTCTACGACCCCGGCCGCGAGCGCCGCGCCGAGCAGCGCGCCCGCCAGCTCCTGCGCTCCTGCGTCAACGACGAGGAGTGGGAGATGTACCGCGACCTCGGGTTCATCCGCGTGTGGGGTGGCCTGGCCGCCGGGCCCGAGCAGGGCGGCACGCAGGCGACCCGTGCGGGCGCGCCTTACGCCTACATCGTCTACCCGCACCGCCCGGTCGTGGCCTACCTGCCCCAGACCCGCGAGCTGCTCGCCGAGTACTGCGTGACGTTCCCGGACATCTCGCGCCCCTTCGGCAGCGCCCGCCTGCCCGACTCCGACGACGCGCTGGCCAAGTGGATGGCGCTGACCGGCGACGAGCACCATCTCGTCGGCGAGGCCAACATGCACCTTCCCGGGCGCCAGATCGACCCCAAGCAGGTCCGTCGCGACCTCTGGCGCCTGACCCAGTGGGAGCAGGCGCGCCTGCGCCGCATCGCCCGCGAGCAGCGGACCCCCACGCAGTAGCTGCGCCACCCGCCGCGGGGAACCGCACGAAGCCAGATATCGTGCGCGTCCAGATGAGCGCCACGACCGACTTCGACGTCAAGCACAAGAGCCGCGCCCTCACCGACGGGCCCCAGCGCGCCGCCGCGCGCGCCTACCTCAAGGGCATCGGATACGGGGACGACGACCTCGCCAAGCCGATCATCGGCGTCGCCAACACGTGGATCGAGACGATGCCGTGCAACTTCCACCTGCGCGCGCTCGCCAAGCACGTCAAGGACGGCATCCGCGCCGCCGGCGGCACGCCGATGGAGCTCAACACCATCGCGATCTCCGACGGCATCACGATGGGCACCTCAGGCATGAAGACCTCGCTGGTCTCGCGCGAGGTCATCGCCGACTCGATCGAGCTCGTCGCCCGCGGCCACCTCTTCGACGGCGTTATCGCGCTGAGCGGCTGCGACAAGACGCTGCCCGGCACCGTCATGGCGCTCGCGCGGCTCGACCTGCCCAGCCTGATGGTCTACGGCGGCTCGATCCGCCCCGGCCACTTCGAGGGTCACGACGTCACGATCATGGACGTCTTCGAGGCCGTCGGCGCGCACTCGGCCGGCAAGATCACCGATGAGCAGCTGCACGCCCTGGAGGGCGAGGCCAGCCCCGGCGCCGGCGCCTGCGGGGGCCAGTTCACCGCCAACACCATGGCCATGGCCTTCGAGGTCCTCGGCATCAGCCCCGCCGGCTCGGCGATGGTGCCGGCCGAGCACAAGGCCAAGCACGAGGTCGCCTTCGAGGCCGGCGAGCTCATGGTCGACCTGCTCAAGCGCGGCGTCACCGCCCGCCAGATCATCACCAAGGACGCGCTGGAGAACGCGATCGCCGCGATCGCCACCAGCGGCGGCTCGACCAACGGGGTGCTGCACCTCCTCGCCGTGGCCAAGGAGGCCGGGGTCGAGCTCTCCATCGACGACTTCGACCGCATCAGCGACGCCACTCCGCTGCTGTGCGACCTCAAGCCCGGCGGCCGCTACAACGCCGTCGACCTGTACGCCGCCGGTGGCGTCCCGCTGGTCATCCAGCGCCTCAAGGAGCTCCGCGTCCTGCACGAGTCGGCGATCACCGTCACCGGCCAGACGATCGGCGAGGTCGGCGCGACCGCCGCCGAGACCGCCGGCCAGGACGTCGTGCGCGGGATCGACGACCCCATCAAGCCCAACGGCGGCCTGGCGATCCTCCGCGGCAACCTCGCCCCGGAGGGCTGCGTCGTCAAGCTCGCCGGCCACGAGCGCCGGTACCACCAGGGCCCCGCGCGGGTCTTCGAGGGCGAGGAGGCCGCGATGGAGGTCGTGCTCGCCGGCGGCATCGAGCGCGGCGACGTGCTCATCATCCGCAACGAGGGGCCCGTCGGCGGCCCCGGCATGCGCGAGATGCTGGCGGTGACCGGCGCGCTCAACGGCGCGGGGCTGGGCGAGTACGTCGCGCTGCTGACCGACGGCCGCTTCTCCGGCGCCACCCACGGCTTCATGGGCGGCCACGTCGCCCCCGAGGCGGCGCGCGGCGGCCCGATCGCGGCGGTCGCCGAGGGCGACATCATCACCATCGACGTCGACAGCAAGCGCATCGACGTCGACCTCGCCGACGACGAGATCGCCCGCCGCGTCGAGGCCTACGACTCGCCCGTGAGCCCCGACGCCACCGGCGTCCTGCGCAAGTACGCGCTGCTGGTCTCCAGCGCCAGCGAAGGCGCCGTCACCACCGGCGCCTGAGTCGCGCGGGGGACCGTCGAGGGACGATTGAATCTCGTGGTACGAGATTCAGTCGTCCCTCGACGCCGCGGGCGGGGCGCCCCTCAGCTCCCGAGGAACTCCCGGACCAGCGCGTTGAACGCGTCGGGGCGCTCGAGCATCGCCACGTGGCCGGTGTCCTCGTAGACCACGACGCGCGCATTCGGGATCAGCTCGCCGAACTCCCAGGCGTCGCGCACCGGCACCAGCGGATCGTCCTCGCCCCAGACCACGAGGGTCGGGGCGGCGATCTCGCCGAGGCGATCGCGGATCGGGTAGTCGCTGAGGGCGTCGAGCGCGTCGACGAAGCCCGGCTTGCCCGAGCCGCGCAACTGCTCGGAGACCAGCGGCGCCGGGAGCAGCTCGGGATGGCTGGCGACGATCGCGAACATCGCCGCGCGCGACCGCCGGCGCGAGGCCAGCACGTCGGACTTCGACGCCAGCCAGCCGGTGCCCATCGCCAGCACGTTGCCGGCCAGCCGCAGCAGGCGCAGGACGCTCTCGTTGCGCTGGTGCTCGATCGACAGCCCGGCCGCCGAGACGAGCACGAGCCGGTCGACCCGGGTGCCGAAGCGGATCGCGATCTCGGCCCCGACGAACCCGCCCATCGAGTTGCCGACGACCACCGCGCGCTCGACGCCGAGGATCCCCAGCAGCTCGTCGACCGCCGCGGCGTACCCGGAGATCGAGATCTTCTCGGCGGGCATCGGCGAGGCGCCGAAGCCGGGCAGGTCCATGGCGATGCAGCGGTGCGTGTCGGCGAACTCCGGAAGGTTCTCCAGCCAGTTCTGCCACGACCCCGACAGGCCGTGGATCCACACGATCGTGCCCTCTGGAGCCTCGGGCCCGACGTCGATCACGTTCATCGGCCGTCCGCCGACCGTGACCCAGCGCTGGTGCGTGCGCCAGTCGATGTCCATCCACCGACTGCGACCCGACGGCCCGTATGCGTCAACACGGGTGAGGGGGCGCTCGGAGTCCGCGGTCGTCGCCATGCCCCCTACGATATGAGAGCGCCCACGGGAGGGGGCCGGGTCACCATGCGCATCGCCATCGACATCGATTCAACGCTTCACCACTACTGGGATCTCCTCTCGGACTCCGCGCAGCGGCGCTTCGGGATCGACCTGCCCTACGAGGAGCAGTTCGACTGGGGGATCACCCGCCTGCGGCCCGAGCAGCTGAAGTGCTGCATCGAGGACACGCACTGCGACGAGACGATCCTCGCCGGCCGCCCGTACTCGGGCGCCGTGGAGACCGTCAACGCCTGGGCCGCGGCCGGCCACTTCATCCACATCACCACCCACCGCGACGTGCGCGCCCACGGGGCGACGGAGCAGTGGCTGCGCGCCATCGGCCTGTCCTTCGACGAGCTGTACTGCTCCTACGACAAGGTCACGCGCTGCCGCGAGATCGGCATCGACCTGCTGATCGACGACAGCCCGATCAACATGCAGGCCGCCCTCGAGCAGGGCATCAAGGTCGCGACGATCGTGCATCCGTGGAACGAGGACCTCTGCGAGACCGAGGACGTCTTCTGCGCCGGCGACTGGCCGCAGTTGGCGCGCAAGCTGGCGCCGCTCGTGTCCGGCGAGCAGCACCGGGTCGCTTAGACCTGGCGGCCTGGGAGACTCTCAGGTCGATGGCCGATCAGAAGACCCGCAGCACGCTGCGCCAGGACGCCGGCGAGGCCGAGCGCATCGACGACGACGACCGGCTGTCGCTGGGCGACGAGGCGCCCGGCCGCGATCTCGCCGAGCGCGGGCCCGACCTGCGGGAGTACCTCGCGCCGATCGAGACCGAGCGCCAGGTCACCGACTGGGGCCGCTCCGAGCGCGTCGAGGGCTTCTTCGACCGGACGCTCATCGACTTCTACTACAACTTGTGGTTCCGCTGCGAGGTCGAGGGCATCGAGCACGTGCCCTCCCAGGGCGGCGCGCTGCTGGTCTCCAACCACGCGGGCGCGCTGCCGCCCGACGCGCCGATGATCGCCAAGGCGATCAAGGAGGAGCACCCCAACCCGCGGCCGCTGCATCTCACGATGGAGCACTTCTTCAAGGGCTATCCCGGCCTGTCGATGCTGCTGCCCAAGATCGGCGGCGTCCCGGCGCACCCCGCCAACGTGCACCGGCTGCTCTACGACGAGCAGCAGCTCGTCCTGGTCTTCCCCGAGGGCCGCAAGGGCTCCGAGAAGCTCTACAAGGAGCGCTACCGCCTGCGGCGCTTCGGCCGCGGCGGCTTCGTCGAGGCCGCGATGCGGGCGGGCGCGCCGATCGTCCCGGTCGCCGTGGTCGGGGCCGAGGAGGCGATGCCGATCTTCGCGCACGTCAGCGCGCTGCAGAAGCTCACGGGCCTCATCTACTTCCCGATCACCCCGACGTTCCCGCACCTCGGTCTGCTCGGCACGCTGGGCTACCTGCCCGCGAAGTTCAAGATCCGGTTCCTGCCGCCGGTCGCGACAGACCACCTGGGGGAGGAGCGGCCCTGGGAGGACCAGGCGCTGGTCCAGACGATCGCCCACGACATCCGCGCGACGATCCAGGACGAGCTGATCGACATGGTCGGCAAGCGCCGGTCGGTGTGGTTCGGATGACCTCCAAGCGGATCCTCATCACCGGGCTGTCGACCTACTGGAGTGGCCGGCTGGCGCAGGCGCTGGAGCAGGACCCCGAGATCGAGACGATCATCGGGATCGACCGCACCCCGCCGAAGATGGCGCTGGAGCGCACGGAGTTCGTACAGGTCTCCGACGCGCACTCGCTGATCCGCCGGATCGTCGACGCGGCCGAGATCGACACGATCGTCGACACGCGCCTGGTCGTCGACTCGATCGTCACCACCCGCGCCCGCGCCCACGAGAACAACGTGATCGGGACCATGAACGTCCTGGCCGCCGCCGGCGCGATCGTCGGCCACGGCTCGCCGGTGCGCAAGCTGATCTTCAAGTCCAGCGCCCGGTATTACGGCGCCGAGCAGGACGACCCGGCGTTCTTCACCGAGGAGATGCGCCGCCCGCACGCGCCGCGCACCGCGATCGAGCGCGACGTCTGCGAGGCCGAGGCCAGCGTCCGCGACTTCCGCCACAAGAACCCCGACACGTCGGTGTGCGTGCTGCGCTTCGCCAACGCGCTGGGGCCCGACCTGCGCACGTCGTGGCAGTCGTACCTTTCGATGCCGGTCGTCCCGTCGATCCTCGGCTTCGACCCGCGCGTGCAGTTCATCCACGAGGACGACATGGCCAACTGCCTCGAGCACGCGGTGCGCTACGACCTCGACGGCATCTTCAACTGCGCCGCCGACGGCGTGCTCGCGCTGTCGGAGGTCGTCGACCTGCTCGGCAAGCCGCTGGCGCCGGTGCTTCCGCCGTGGGGGACGGGCGTGGCCGCGGCGGCGCTGCGCCGCGCCGGCGCGCCGATCTCCGACGAGCTGCTGCCCCAGTTGCGCTTCGGCCGCGCGCTGGACAACCGCCGCTTCAAGGCGACCGGCTTCCGCTACCAGCACACGACGCGCGAGGCCATCCTCCGCCTGCGCGAGCAGCAGAAGCTCGAGCCGATCCTGCGCGGCGCCGCGGGCGGCAGCTACCGCTACGAGGCGGCCGTCGAGGAGTTCCTGCGCTTCAGCCCGAGCGTGCGGCAGGCCAACGCCCGGCCGCAGGTGGCGCCGGCCAACATCGCGCCGGGCGCACTCGAGGCCGACGGCGCGGCGCTCGAACGTCCGCCGGCGCCCACGTCGTACGGCTCGCTGACGGCCCGCGAGCTGCTCGCGCTCCTGCCGTCGCTCGGTCCCGCGGACCTCCAGGCGCTGCGCGATCTCGAGGCCGAGCACGGCCGGCGAGCCAGCGTCCTGCGCGGGATCGACCGGCTGCTGACCGGGCACGAGACGTCCGCGCGCTGACACCGAAAAGAGCGGCGTTGCGCCCGTTCGGGTCGGCAGCGCTCCTTGCAGGGCTTTTGCGGCCTTCCTCAACCGTCTACCCTGCGCGCAGCCCGGCCCCTCCTTTCTCCCTTGCGCTCCAAACCGTTCATCGCTGTCGCCGCCCTCGTGGCGGCGCTCCTCGTCCTCGGCGCCGCCACGCTGGTCTACGACCACGGGCGCCGCGACACGATCGCGCCTGGCGTGACGGTGGGCGGCGTGGACATCGGCGGCCTCAAGCACGACGCCGCGGCCGCCAAGCTGCGCCGGCAGATCCTCGACCCGCTGCGCCAGTCGATCGTCGTCGACCACGGCAGCCATCGCTGGCACCTCAGCGCCCGCGAGGCCCGCGTCGCCACCAACCTCGACGCGACCGTCGACGACGCGCTGGCCCGCAGCCGTCAGGGCAACCTCCTGCAGCGCAGCTACCGCGGGCTGATGGGCGAGAAGCTCGACGCCCACATCAAACCCGAGGTCACGTTCTCCGACGCCGCGGTCATCCGCCTGCTGGATCGCGTGCGCCGCGCGGTCAACCGCCCGGCGATGAACGCGACGATCAAGTTCGCGGTCTCGGGGCCGCAGACGACGCCCAGCCACGAGGGCCTGGCGCTCGACGCGACCCAGCTGCACCAGCGCATCAACGCGGCGATCGTGTCGCCCACGGCGACGCGGCGCCTGAGCGCCGCGACCCACCACGTGGCGCCGAAGGTCAGCAGCGACAGCATTGCCCAGCAGTACGGGACGGCGCTGATCGTCAACCGCGAGGCGTTCAAGCTCACGGTCTACAAGAACCTCAAGCCGGTCAAGACCTACTCGGTGGCCATCGGCGCGGTGGGCCTCGACACGCCGGCCGGGCTGTACCACATCCAGAACAAGGCGGTCGATCCCGCCTGGACCAAGCCGAACTCCGACTGGGTCCCGAAGGACCAGCGCGGCGACGTCGTGCCGGGCGGCACGCCGGAGAACCCGCTCAAGGCGCGGTGGCTGGGCATCTTCAACGGCGCGGGGATCCACGGGGTGGACCCCAGCGAGTACGGCACCATCGGGCACGCCGCCTCACACGGCTGCGTGCGCATGCGCATCCCGGACGTGGAGGACCTCTATCCCCGCGTGCCGGTCGGCGCGCCCATCTTCATCGCCTGAGCGCGGTTTGCGGGCCGCCCGCTCGCGCCTCACGGCCGCCGGCGACCGTCAGCCACGACCGTTCGGGCCGCAAAGCCCACGCAGCTGGCCCTACGGCCAGACCCGCTCCTCCTGATCAACCTGGGTCCCGCTGTCGCCGCTGTCGCGGATCTCGTCCACGCCGACCTCCTCCCAGCCGTCGGCCAGGAGGGAGGCATGGTGGTCGGTGTGGCGAAAGACGAGCGTGCCGATGAAGATCCCGCGCGTCTGCTTCCGCATCACCGCGTACCAGAGCGTCGTGGCGTCGGCGGTGCCCTGGATGCGGTGCCAGGGGCGAGGCGGCTGGTCGTCGTTGGCGGGCGTCGTGACGCCGGCCTCCACGAGCTGCCGAGCGGTCGCGACCTGACCGGATTGCGTGTCGATGAAGAAGATCCCCACAGCCCCAGAGGATAGAGCGCCCGAGCAGGCTGCCCCCGAGCTCGGGTCGGCGTGGCGCGACGCCCTGCGCCTCTTCGACGGCGACCTGGCCCGCCGCGGCGCGGCCGCCCGCACCCGCCGCGCCTATGCCTACGACTGCGGGCAGTTCGGCCTCTGGTGCACGGCCCAGGACCTCGATCCCATCGAGGTGACCACGCGCGTCCTGCGCCGCTACGCCGCCGCGCTGGGCCAGCGCGACGTCGTTGCCGCGACCGTCGCCCGCAAGCTCGCCGCCATCCGGGCGCTGTACCGGACGCTGCGCGAGCACGGCCAGATCCCGGCCAACCCGGCCGACCTGGTGCCCGCGCCCAAGAAGCCGTCCAAGCTGCCGCGCGTGCTGAAGGCCGACGAGGTCGCCGAGCTGCTGGACCGCATCCCGACGACCACGCCGCTGGACGTCCGCGACCGCGCGCTGTTCGAGCTGGCCTACGCATGCGGGCTGCGCGCCGAGGAGCTCGTCAACCTCGACCAGGGCTCGCTGGACTTCGACGCCGAGGAGGTGCGCGTGGAGGGCAAGGGCGACAAGACCCGCATCGTGCCGATCGGCGAGGCCGCCGCCCGGGCGCTGGCACGCTACGTGGAGCGCGCGAGGCCCGCGTTGCAGACCGATCGCGCCGAGCCGGCGCTGTTCCTGTCGAAGTCGGGCCGGCGGCTGTCGACCTCCGACGTGCGCCGCCGGCTGAAGGTGTGGGCGCGGCGTGCCGCGCTCCAGGGTGGCGCCCACCCGCACGCCCTTCGGCACTCGTTCGCGACCCATCTGCTGGACGGCGGCGCCGACCTCCGCACGATCCAGGAGCTGCTGGGCCACAGCAGCATCTCCACGACGCAGATCTACACTCGGGTAGAGTCCGCGAGGCTCAAGTCGGCGTATGCCCGTGCGCATCCGAGGGCTTGAGGACGGATCAGGGATGGAGACCAACGTCAAGGCCATTGAGCTGCGGGACCTGTGGCGCCGTTACAAGGGCACCGGGGATACGCACGCACGGGAGCGACTCGTCGTCGCGTACTCGCCGCTGGTCAAGTACGTGGCGGGCCGCATGGCCTCGGGGCTGCCGGCCCACGTCGAGGAGGCCGACCTCATCTCCTACGGCCTGGTCGGCCTGATCAGCGCTATCGAGCGGTTCGACCTCGAGCGCGAGATCAAGTTCGAGACCTACGCGATCACGCGCATCAAGGGCGCGATCATCGATGAGCTGCGTTCGCTGGACTGGGTGCCGCGCTCCGTGCGCGCCAAGGCCCGCGAGATCGAGAAGGCCAACACGAAGCTCGAGCACTCGCTGCAGCGTGCCCCGACCGACGAGGAGATGTCCAAGGAGCTGGGCGTCGCGGTCGAGGACTTCCACGAGTCGCTGCTGCAGATCTCCAACTCGACGGTCGCCGCGCTGGACGAGCTCTGGACGGTCGGCGACTCCTCCGGGGACGCCGTTTCGCTGCTGGACACCCTGACCGACGAGAACGCGCCGGACCCGGCCGCGGTCATGGACCAGACGGACTTGAAGGACCGGGTGGCCGACGCGATCGCGAGGCTGCCCGAGCGCGAGAAGCTCGTCGTGGCGCTCTACTACTACGAGAACCTCACGCTGCGCGAGATCGGCGAGGTCCTCGGTGTCACCGAGTCCCGCATCTCGCAGCTGCACACGAAGGCCGTCCTGCGCCTTCGCTCGCGGCTCATCGAGCAGGAGTAGCGGCACCGCGACGGCCGGGCGGGGCGTCGAGGGACGACTGAACCGGCAGCGACCGCGAACGCCGGGGGTGGGCCTGGATGCCGCGGTGGGACCGCGCCCAACGGGCCCACCCGGCTCACCCGCGCCCGCGCACACCGCGAACGCTGGCGGTGGGCCCGGCTGCCGCGGTGGGACCGCGCCCAACGGGCCCACCCGCCCCACCAACGCCCGCGGAGGACCGACGACGCCCGCGCGCAGGGCCAACCCCTCGTCGTCATCGCCCCGGACCCCGCCGCGCGCCGCCCCAACGCCGGAACGGAGCGCCAACCAGCCCGACCCAGCCCATCGAGGGACGATCGAACCACCGCAGCGGTGGCTGAGACGTCCCTCGATGTCGGCGAGCCCGATTGGCCCTTGCGACATTGTGCGCATCGGCGCTAGGGTCGCGTCACTCGATACATCAGGCCGCGGCCTGGGCTCGCGGTCCCGAGGAAAGGAGCCTGGGCATGCACAAGGCTGCGGACCGCATCCGCAACGTGGCCCTCGTCGGTCACCGCGGCAGTGGAAAGACCTCGCTGTTCGAGGCGCTGCTCTACCAGGCGCAGGCCACGACCCGTCTGGGCAGCGTCGCGGACGGCACCTCGCTGTCAGACAGCGAGCCCGACGAGCAGTCGCGCTCCATGTCCATCAGCGCCGCCCTGAACTCGTTCGAGTGGCAGGACCGGCGCATCAACCTGCTCGACACGCCCGGCGAGCCGAGCTTCGTGGCCGACGCGCTCGGGGCGCTGCGCGTCTGCGAGTCGGCGGTCTTCGTCGTCAACGCCGTCATGGGCGTCGAGGTCTCGACCGCGCGGCTCTGGGAGCGCGCCAGCGAGCTCGACCTCGCCCGGATGGTCTGCGTCAACATGCTCGACCGCGAGCGGGCCGACTTCTTCCGCACGCTGGACTCGCTCAAGGCGGCCTTCGGCCCGCACGTCGTCGCCGTCGAGATCCCGATCGGCGCCGAGCACGAGATCAGCGGCGTGATCGACCTCGTCGACATGAAGGCCTACGAGTACGACGGTGTCACCCGCGACAACTGCCGCGAGATCCCGATCCCCGAGGACCTGGTCGGGACCGCCGAGGAGTACCGCGAGAAGCTGATGGACGAGGTCGCCGAGGTCAGCGACGCGCTCATGGAGCGCTACCTCGAAGGCGAGCCGATCACTCACGAGGAGATCGTCGCCGCGCTCAAGGACGGCACCAACCACGGCGGCGTCTTCCCGGTCGTCTGTGGCGTCGCGACGCGCAACCTCGGCACCAACCGGCTGCTGGACGCGATCGTCGAGGACCTGCCCTCGCCCGTGAAGCACGGGACGATGGACGTCACCGACCACGTGGCGCTGGAGCCCGTCGAGGACAAGGAGCTGTTCGCCTACGTCTTCAAGACGCGCGCCGACCCGTTCGCCGGGCGCATCAACCTGTTTCGCGTCTACCAGGGCGTGCTGGGCCACGACGGCAACGTGCTCAACACGCGCTCGCACCACAAGGAGCGCGTCGGCCAGCTGCTGCGCTTCAGCGGCAAGGACACCGAGCCGGTCGACGAGTTCGGGCCCGGTGACATCGGCGCCGTCGCCAAGCTGAAGGAGACGCGGGCCGGCGACTGGCTGGCGTCGCGCGACGAGCCGATCGCCATGCCGGCGATCAAGCTGCCCGCACCGGTCATGGCGTTTGCGATCGAGCCGAAGGCCAAGGGCGACGAGGAGAAGGTCTTCACCGCGCTGCGCCGCCTGCAGGAGGAGGACCCGACGATCGACCTGCATCGCGACCAGCAGACGGCCGAGCAGATCGTCGCCGGGCTGTCGCAGATGCACGTCGAGGTGATCGTCGACCGGCTGAAGTCGCGCTTCGGCGCAGAGGTCGCGCTCAAGCCGCCGCGGGTGCCCTACCAGGAGTCGATCCGCAGGCCGGCCAAGGCCCACGGGCGCCACAAGAAGCAGACCGGCGGCCGCGGGCAGTTCGGCGACTGCCACATCACGATCGAGCCCACCGACGACGGCGACGGCTTCGAGTTCGTCGACGCGATCAAGGGCGGCGTGATCCCGCAGGGGTTCATCCCAGCGGTTCAGAAGGGCGTCGTGGAGGCGATGGCCCACGGCCCGGTGGCGGGCTTCCCGCTCAAGGGCGTGCGCGTGACGGTGTTCGACGGCTCCTACCACTCCGTCGACTCGTCGGAGCACGCGTTCAAGACGGCCGGCGCGATCGCGATGCGTCAGGCGATGGAGAGCGCCGGCGCGGTGCTGCTGGAGCCGATCATGCTCATCACGCTGTCGGTGCCCGAGGAGTCGGTCGGCGACGTCATCGGCGATCTGAACTCGCGGCGCGGGCGTCCGCAGGGGATGGAGCCGGGAGCGGCCGGGACCACCGAGGTCAAGGCAGAGGTCCCGATGGCCGAGATGCTCACCTACGCGCCCGACCTGCGGTCGCTGACGGGCGGTCAGGGCGACTACACCATGGAGTTCATCCGCTACGAGGAGGTGCCCGCGCACCTGGCGCAGAAGGTCGTCGCGGCCGTCGCCAGCACCGAAGAGGCGGTGCGTGCCTGAGCGCCGCCGCGCCAGGAAGGGGTCCGTTGCTACCCTCGGCAGCGCCCTTGACTCGCAAGTCGATCACCACGAACCCTGCCGTCGTCACCTGTGACGTGTGCGGCCGCACGCTGCTGCGCGGCGAGAACTCGGACGTCTTCCTGTCCGGGGGCTCGCGGCGCAACGTGTGCGAGTTGTGCACGGGTCGCGCGGTGCACGAGGGCTGGATCAGGGAGGGCCTCGACGACGTCGTGGCCCGCAACCGCGACGGCCGCACCCGCCGTCGCGGCTCGCTGCTGTCGCGGCTGCGCGCGCGCCGTCCGGAGTCGGACTCGCTGTCGCGTGAGGCCGAGCTGTCGCACGGCCCCGAGCCGCGCTACGACGACGACGCCTACGAGCCCGAGCCCGTCGGCGCCTCGGCCGATGACGACCGCGCCGCCGCGCCCGCCGAGCCGCGCCCGGACCGCTACGAGCGGGAGCCCGAGCCGGTGGCCGTCGCCGCCGAAGCGCCCGACCACACGCTGTACGAGTCGCGATCGGTCCGTGGCGTGCCCACCAACGCCGAGCTGAAGGTCGCTCGAGCGATGGAGCTGTTCAACCAATCGCAGCAGGTACGGACGGTGGCCGGCGTGGCGCGGTCGCTGGGCGCGCCGATCGTCAGCGCGCGCCCGTCGCGCACCGAGGGCAGCGTCGTGACGATCGTCGTCGCGTGGGAGCTGTCGTGGTACCGCTTCGAGGTCGACCTCGGCAACGAAGCGGCCGGCGTCAGGGTCGCGGCGCAGGGCTCGGAGCTCTCCGAGCTGGAGACCATCGACCAGACCGCCAACGCGGCCGCCGACGACCACGGTCGTTTGCACCCCGCGGCGTCGCTGGCCTAGAGTCCGCGGGCGCGATGATCTCTTGCGGGGTAACCCCATGATCTACTGCGTCGTCCCAGAAGAGCTCGCACCAGAGCTCTATGACCGTATGGCGTCCTACTACGCCGACGACCCCAACGTCGAGGTCATCATCGACCGGCGCAAGTCCGAGCGGCGCGAGGCCGGCACCCACGACGAGCACCGGCGCGAGATCCGCGACCGCCGCCGTGCCCGCGTGCCCGGCGAGTTCCCGCAGCTCGACCCCGACTGAGCCGCGTGAAGGTCACCGTCCACGTCGACGGTGGGGCGCGGGGCAACCCGGGCCCGGCGGCCGCCGCCGCCGTGGTCCGCGACGCGGCCACCGGCGCGGTGATCGACGAGGCGACCGAGGTGCTGGGCGAGACCACCAACAACGTCGCGGAGTACCGCGGGCTGCTGCTGGGCCTGGCGCGTGCCCACGCGCTGGGAGCGACCGAGGTCGAGGTGATCAACGACTCCGAGTTGATCGCCAAGCAGGTCAACGGCGAGTACAAGGTCAAGCACGAGGCGATGAAGGCGCTGCACGGCCAGGCGCTGGAGGCGCTGAGCGCGTTCGACACGTGGTCGGTGCGCAGCGTGCCGCGCGCGCAGAACGCCGACGCCGACGCGCTGGTCAATCAGGCGCTGGACGCGACGGCGCTTTAGCCGCGCCCGACGTGCAGGCCGGCGTGCCGCAGGCCGAAGTGCGGGAAGGCGGCGCGCACGGCCGCCAGGTCGCACGAGGCGGGGTCGTCGAAGCAGGCCAGCGCGAGGTCATGTGCCTGCGGGGTGACGAGGCCGATGCCGGCGGCCTGGGTGAGGCGCTGGTCGAGCTCCGCGCGGACCGCGGTCAGGACGGCGTCGGGCGTCTTGGCGAGCTTGGTCGCCAGCGACTGCGCGAGCTCGGCCTTCAGGGCGACGAGATCGGGCTTGACCTTGGCGGCGGCCTTCAGCTTCTGCCGGGCCGACCGGGCGGCGTCCGCCGTGCAGGCGGCCACGTCCTTGCGCGCGGGCCGCACGCGGGCCGGGTCGCGCTTCTTGACGCCGTCGCGGTGGCGCAGCTGCTTCCGGTCGCCGCGGCACGCCTTCAGCGCGTCGATCTCGGGCTGGGTCAGGCCGGCGGACTGGAGGCGCTTCTGACGCTGGTCGGCGGCGATCTCGCCGATCGCCTTGCGCAGGTCGGCGGGCTGGACGCTCAGGCGGGTCGCCAGGCTGTCGAGCACGACGCCGGCCATGCCGCCGAAGGGCCCGCCGTGGGAGGCGCCGCCGGTGCGATGGACCTTCGCGTCGCCCGTGCGCTTGATGTCCGTCTTGTCGCCGCCGCTGGCCAGCGCGACGGCGGTCACGCCGAGGGCGGCGAGGCCGAGCACGGTCAGGAGCACGGTGAGTCGGCGGCGCATGGGGAAGTTGTAGCACTCCGCCGGTGGTCGCAAACCCGGTCGGGGTCACGTAAGCGCGGGGACGCTGGCGCGTTGGAGGCTCCGTGTTCAAGAACCGCCGCACCCGCAAGCACGGGCTGCCCGCCGAGGCGACCGTCCTGTCCATCGAGGACAAGTCCGGCATGACCTCCGACACGCTGCGGACCTTCGTGCACACGCTCGAGGTCCGGCCCGACGGCCGTGAGCCGTTCCGCGCCGAGGTCCGCGAGGCGTTCGGCATCATGGGCCTGCGTCCGGCCGAGTACGACGTGCTGCGCGTCAAGTACGACCCCGAGTCGCTCAACGTCGTCTTCGACTTCGAGGGCGACCCGCGCTACGACCTCGAGGCCAGCCGCGCACGGACGCTGGAGATGCGGCGCCAGACCGCCGAGATGCTCAAGGCCCGCAAGGACGCCGAGGCCAACGGGACCGGACCGGTCATGGGCCTCCCCCTGGGCGCGGCCGACGGGGGTCCGCCGGTGATGTTCGCCGGCGCGCGCGCCGGCGACGCGGTCGCACGCGTCGAGGCGCTCGCGAAGCTGAAGACCACTGGCATGATCAGCGAAGAGCAGTTCGAGGCGCTCAAGGCGCAGGTGATCGCCGGGGGTTGAGGGGTCAGCCGCCGGGCGGTGCCACGAGGTGGCCCGCTCCCGGCGGGATCGCTCAGGTCTCCGCGGGCCGGTGCCGATGACTGGGCGGTGAGCTTCAGCAAGCGATGGATCAGTGATGCGCGCCTGCTCCTGGAGGTGGCGCGAGCCCGGAGCGGCGGCCCCGTCTTCGTCGTGGGCGGGTTGAACGAAGCCCGGTTGACGCTGTATTCGCAACAGTGCCGCGCTCTCAACCTCGTCTGCGCAGTCCGCGAGCAGGACCCCCAACTGGCCGACAAGAAGGTCGTCGTAGTGGGGGCTGGAGCGGCCGGGATGACCGCGGCGACGGCTCTCCGTGCGATGGGTCTGCCCGGCTCCCAGCTGACGGTCTTCGAGCGCGCGGCAAGCCCGCTGTACACGCAGCGTGCCTCGTACACGCGCTTCCTTCATCCGCGCCTCTTCCATTGGCCGGATGCAGGATGGGACGATCCGGCCGCCGCGCTGCCGGTGGCCGGCTGGCGGGCGGACTATGCCGCTGCGGCACGCGGCCTCATCCTCGATCGCTGTGTACCGCTGCCCATCAAGTTCTGCACCGACGTCCGAAGGCTCACTGCGGCCGGCACGGCCGTCGAGGTCGCGTATCGGCGTCTGGGCGATCTCGATGATCGCCGGATGACCGCCGACCTCGTCTTCGTCACCACCGGTTTTCCGGCCGAGCAGCACCTGCCCGGAACGCTCAGCGGCACGTACTGGCATGGGCTTCAAGGCCTGGACGACCTCGCCGGCGACGTGCACGTCGTCGGCGACGGAGACGGCGCGCTCACCGAGGTTCTCATGATGCTCATCGACCGGTTCGGGCATGCCGCCGTCGAGCGCCTCTGCGAGCTGCTGCCCCTGGAGCGCATCGATGACCTCAACGCCGCAGACCTCGAGGCTCAGGGCGATCCGTTGGCGTGCGCGGATCCGACGAGGCGCGACGTGGAGTCCGCCAGGATCAGGATGATCTTCGAGGCGTTGGCCGGCGCCGGTCCCCGGCGCCGGACGATCTCGATCCACGCGGTCCGGCCGCTCAGCGGGGGCAGCTTCCTGCTCAACCGTGCTCTGGTTTCGCATCTTCGCTGGATGCGCCGCCCGGTGCTGAAGGTGGTCGGCGGCAGGAGAGTGGATCCGGCGAACCCGACGTCGATCGGCAAGCAGGTGATCTGGCGGGCAGGCGTCGATGGGGTCCCGAGTCCCGTGCTGGCGGAGGCGAGGCTTACGACGAAGGGCCTCAACAACAGCCTGAAACCGACGACGGCGGTGTCGAGGCTCGAGGCCGGGCTGGTCACGGGTCTGCTCGACGGACTGCGGCGGCCGATGTGGACCAGCTCGGCGGAGAGACGGCTGCAACAGGGCCGACGGATCGCCGGAGCGTCCTGGAGGGATCCCGACACCGGCCGGCTGCTGCGCGTCTCGGCTCGCCCCACCCGGGCGGCCGATGAGCTCCTCAGGGTTCTCGTGGCGACCGAGGCGGATCTGCTGAAGCTCGGTCTCCGGTGGGAGGACGCCGTCGAGCACGAGGGCAAGCGGTGGGTAGGCATCGACGTCCTGGCCCGCGCCGGATCCGTCCAGCACGCGGATCTTGTCCATTCCGTGCCGGTCTCCCCGCCGGCGAGCGTTCGCGACATGCTTGCCACGAGGGGCCGGCGCGGCCTACCCGACACCGGCGTGCGCCGGGATGAGCACGGGCGGCTGTGGTTCCGGTTGCCGCACGAGCCGGGTGAGGACCAGCCACGGCGTGGCGCGGTCTGCGCCATGGTGAGCCCGCGCGCCGTGCGGGGATGGGCGGCCGAGCAGTCCCGCCGCAGCGTGCGCGATGACCGACGTCCGCCCGACGCGCGGGTCGTTGACCGCGACGTCCTGCGTGGGTTGGGCGATGTCGCTCTGGCCGACGTGCAGGTGCAGTCGCTGCTGGCCAAGCTGCACGAGCAGCGAGGCGACCTGGCGGCAGTCCGCGCGGCCTACGTGCGAGCGGGGCGTCGTCCCGGTGGCGCGCGGCTGGGGAGCGCGCGGCGCCGGGCGACGGAGCAGCCCGACGTCAACACGCAGTTCCGGCGGGTCCAGCTCGACCTCGCAGGAGCGGTGCGCCGGATGCTCCCCGACGGATCGAGGGCGGCCGACCACGCCGTCTGGCTGCTGCTGTCCGCTGCCGCCGCCGACCTCGTCACGCTCAACAGCACCGAGCCGGGGCTGCTCGAGCTCACGACGACGGCCTCGTACCTCCGGGGCACCTGGGCTCCGCGCGTGCGCAGGGTGCTCACCCCGCCCGGCCGTCGCCGGCCGGACCTGGACTACGTCGCGGTCCCTGGATGGGCCGCCGAGCTTGCCCGAGCAGCGGTGGACCTCGGCCCGCGCAGCCGCGATGAGGCCCGTGTTGCTCCGGTCGATCACATCCCGCCGCTGGCGAACGCGGCCGCGCGGACCGCAGAGGCAGAGGCCCCGGACGAGCCCCTGGTGACGTTGGCCGACCTTGGGGTGTGGCCGGTGGGGACGATGCTCGATCACGAGCTGCGAGGCGCCATGAGGGACTGAGGAAACGTTCCGCATGACGATTGGTGCACGGATCCACACCGGCATCTGCTGGCTCATGTGCGTTACGACCCTCGGTCTCGGGGCTGGGGCGGCCGCCCCCGCCGGCGCGTCACGACACGGCGATCAACGGACCCGTCGCCGCGATCGCTGCGGTACGACCAACTTTCGCGCGCCCGCGGCGTTGAGGGCTGTGCGGGGATGGGACAGGACCATCGCCTGTCGCCGGGGGACAAGGCCCCGGGCACGGACGCCCGGGGCGCTGTCGTGACAGCGACCCTTGACGCGGACCTCTCCGGGGAGCACGCTTGACGTGGCTCTCGGGCACACGGATGTGCGCCCGATCCGGACTGCCCATCCCCCGTCCGGACTTGCCCCAGCCCTCGGCCGTGTCGGTGACAACTCGTCGCGCCGGGGGCTTGGAGCAGCTTGGGGGGTTGGGCGCCGGACCGCGTGGGTGTCGCCGCGAAGGAAGTTCTCCTGTTCACATCGCGGCCGGTGCATACTCGTCTCATGGCGGCGACCACGCTGGACCGGCGAGCCCGCCGGTCGGCGGTGCGGCGGCCGGGATATGGCGCTGACGACCATCGCCTCGTGACGCGGGTCCGGGACGGCGACGACGCTGCCTTCGAGGCGATCTACGACCGCTATGCCCCCGGGCTGGTCGCGTTCTGCCATCACATGCTGTCCAGCCGCGATGACGCCGAGGACGCCCTGCAGCACAGCCTGAGCGCGGCCTACCGGATGCTGCGCGCCAGCGACCGCGAGGTCGATCTGCGGCCCTGGCTCTACACCATCGCCCGCAACCGGTGTCTGTCGGTGCTGCGGGCACGCCGGAAGGACATCAGCCTCGACGCTACGCCGGAACGCGGCGGCATGGCCGATGAGGTGGTCGATCAGGTCCAGCGACGGTCCGACCTGCGCGACCTGGTGCAGGACCTCCGGCTGCTCCCCGACGACCAGCGCGCCGCGCTCGTGCTGTTCGAGCTCGGTGGCCTGCCGCACGACGAGATCGCGACCGTCCTCGACGTGCGACGGGAGAAGGTCAAGGCGCTGATCTTCCAGGCGCGCGAAGGACTGATGCGCGCCCGCCGCGCGCGCGAAACGCCCTGCAGCGAGATGCGCCGGCAGCTGGCGACGCTCGCCGGCCACATCCCGACGCGCAGCATGTTGCGCAGGCATGTCGACCGGTGTCCGAGCTGCGCGCTGTTCCAGGCCGAGGTGGAACGCCAGCGGGCCGGCCTCGCGCTGATCCTGCCCGTGCTGCCGACTGCGGGCCTCAAGGCCATCATCTTGGGCTCGACGGTCGGCCGAGGCACCGCCGTCGCCGGCGGGGCGAGTGCCGGCGGCGGCGCGGCCGTCCTCGGCAGCGTTGGGGGAGGTGGGGGAGCCGCCTGCGCCGGAGCGGGCAGCGGAGTCGCCGGACTCGCCAGCGCCGGCGCGGGCTCCGCCGGCAGCGGCTCGATCTTGGCCGGAGCCGCCGGCGGAGGTATCAGCGGCGCCGTGGCGACCGCCACGGAGGCCGGGACGGTGGCCGCGGCGCTGGGGGCGCACAGCGCGACCGTCGTCGCAAAGCTCCTCACGGTCGCCGTCCTTGTCGGGGGAGGCAGTGCAGCGACGGGCGATCTCGCCCGGTACGCGCCGGACCTGGGCAGCGTGTCGGCCGCACGCCAAGCCGCACCGGCAGCTGCGCCTTCGCCCGGCGTGCTCCAACTGCTGGCGCCCGCCGCACCGGCGCCCACGGTTCCGTCACCGGTGCCGGCCGCCGGCGGGGCAGCGTCGACCGCCGACCGCGAACCGCTGCCGGTCACCACGATCGCCCCGCCTTCCAAGCCCGCTACGGCCTCCCAGCCGACGCCCGGCGCCGGCACCACACCCGCGGCCCCCGACGGCGGGCTGCCTGCCACCGGCGGCACGGGTGCCGGTGCCACGCCGGCCCCGGCAACCAACGAGCCGCCGGCCGCGGCCTCGCCCGGCACGGCGGGGGCAGCCCCGACGGCAACACCCACCCCCGCGACGGCCGTTTACGGCACGACGACCGTCAGCGCTCCCGTCACCGACGCCCCGGCCGCAGGCCAGACGACGGCCGGCGCCGATCCCGCCGATGCGACCGGTGGCGCGACCCCGCCGGCCATCGCAGATCCCGCCGATCCGCGCGGTGGGGCGGGCACGCCGACGACCGTCGACACCGGCGCGCCGGGGACCAGCGACCCTGTCGCCTCGACGCCGACCCCGGGCCCCACGACGGTCGGCGGCCCGGCCCCGGCCCCGCGGGCCGAGGCGCCCAACGCCGCACCCTGAGGCCGTTGTCGTTGCATGGTGCGGCGGTTCGTACCCAGAGGCGTGGGTCACCGTCTGACGTTCACCGGCCGGTGACATCTCGCCGACACGGCGCCCGGCCACAGTCATCGATTCTCGATTATGCTTCCGGCAATGAGCTCCGGATCAACTTGGACGGCATCCCGGGCGCGTGCCGTCGACCAGATCGCCGGCGACGACGGGGTGGTGGTCGGCGCTGCCGTCGACCACCGTGACTCCCTGTCGGTCGCGTTGCGCAGGCGCGGTCTTCCCGATCCGAGCCCGGAAGAGCTCATGGAGCTCAAGGTGCGTGTCGCGAGCGTTCTGGCGCCGTCGGCCAGCGTGGTGCTGCTGGACGCCGAGTTCTCGGCGGCGCAGGCGCTCGCCGCCGGCGCGGTGCCCCGCCACACGGGGCTCGTCGTGCCGTTGGAGGCGCAGGGGTACGGCGACGGAGGGGACATCCGCCGCACGAGCCTGCTCCCCGGATGGGACCCGCAGAAGGCGGCCGTCCTCGGGGCTTGTGGCTGCAAGCTGCTGCTGCCCTATCGCCCCGACGTGCCAGAGCAGCGAGGCCATCAGGATGAGGTCGTCGAGCGGGTGGTCGCTGCCTGCCGCCGCGCCGGCGTGGCCCTGGTGCTCGAGCCCATCGTCTATCCGCGCGACGGCGAGGAGCTGTCCCCGGAGCGGTTCTCGGAGCTGGTGACCGAGACCGCCGCCCAGCTGGCGCGGTTCCACCCTGAGATCCTCAAGATGCAGTACCCCGGTTCGGCGGCGGCGTGCGCTGACGTCGACCGCGCGTGCGGTCCGGAGGTCCCGTGGGTCCTGCTGGGCGGGGGCGCTGACGCCGAGATCCTGATCGGGCAGATCGAAGAGGCGTGCGCCGCCGGCGCCAGCGGCTTCGTCGTGGGGCGGACGCTGTTCGATCCTGGCCTGGTCGCCGATGCGGAGGCGTCGGTGCGCGCACTACGGGAGCAGTCGGTGCCGATGTTCGCGCGCATGGCGGCCGCCGCGCGGCGCCATGCGCGGCCGTGGCGCGAACGCGTCGGGGCCATCCCCGCACCGAAGCTGGGCTGGTACCGGGACTGAGGCGGCGGGCCCGCCGCCTCAGCCGCGGTGCCCGCGCTGCTCGATCAGGAGCTTGCCGAACATCTCGACGTGACCGCGGATCTCCCGCCCCGCGGTTTTGGCGCTCTTGCGGCGCAGCGCTTCGAGGATGGGCCGGTGCAACGCCGCCGCCTTCTCCGGGGGAAGTCCGGTGCCGAGCGCGGTGATGGTCGTGCGCGCATCGACCTGCAGCGAGTCCCAGATCTCCATCAGCCGGGAGTTCCCGGACGCCTCGACGATCAGGCGATGGAAGCGAACGTCGTGCTCGACCTGCTCGCGCACGTCGTGCGCGTTGGCCATGCCCTCGATCTCGGCCTCCAGGGCGGCGACGTCGCCGTCCAGGCGCTTGGCCGCCTCTCGGGCGGCGATCTCCTCGAGCGCGGCGCGGATGGGGAAGACCTCGATGAGCTCGTCGTCGCTGACTTCGCGCACCCAGGTTCCGCGGAAGGAGGCCGACTCGACGAACCGCAGGAGCTCGAGCTCGCGCAGCGCCTCCCGCACCGGCGCCTGGCTCGTCCCGAGCTCTTGGGCGATCCGCGTCTCGATCAGGCGGTCACCGGGCGCGTAGACACCCGACAGGATGCGGTCGAGCAGGAGGGTCTTGACCTGATCACGCAGGACGGTGCGGCCGACGCCCAGGGCGGGTGACTTGCGTCGCGTGACGCTCGGATCCTTGGCGGCCATCGGGTCATCTTCGCAGTGACGGGTTGCCGGCTGCGGGGATGCTGGACGCGTCGGCGTCGGGCGCCTCGTGACGCCACAGCGCCGCGCCGACGGCCCCGGCCGCCGGCCCGAGTTCGGCGGCGGCGATCGTCAGCTCGTCGGTGGGGCACACCCGGGCGCGGGCGAGGATCTCCCGGCGCAGCGGCGCGAGCAGCAGCTCGCCGGCCTCGGCCACTCCGCCGCCGACGACGATGCGATCGGGCCAGAGGAGCACGGCCGCCCCGCCGAGCGCGACCCCGAGCGCCCGGGCGGCGTGCTCGAGCGCGGCGCGGGCGCGCGCATCGCCACCCCGCGCCGCGGCGATCACCTGCTGGACGGTCCCGAGGCCGGCGCGGGCGGCGATCGCGGCGGCACCGGCCACGCGGTCCAGGCAGCCGCGGTTGCCGCACCCGCACTGCGGCCCGTCCGGCTCGACGATCGTGTGGCCGATCTCGCCCGCGTGGCCGAGCCCGAGATGCAGCCGGCGGTCGATGACGACACCGCCGCCCACGCCCGTGCCGAGCGTGACGCACACCATCGTGCGCGCTCCGCGCCCGGCGCCCATCCGCAGCTCGGCGAGCGTCAGCGCTCGCGCGTCGTTGATCAGCAGGACCGGCACGCCCAGCTGCTCGGCCACGGGCCCGGCGATCGGCCGCCCGACCCAGTCGCCCGCGAGGTTGGGGAGGATCACACCGGCCCCGGTCTCTGCGTCGAAGTGGCCGGGCACGCCCAGGCCGACGCCCTGCAGCGGCCCGAACGGCGCGGCTGTGTCCTGCGCCAGTCGCGCGACGCGCGCGAGGACGGCCTCGGGCCCCTGCTCGGACCGCGTCGGCTCCGAGGCGGTCGCCAGCACGCGCGGCTCGCCGTCGTCGATCTCGACCACGGCGCACTTGATGTTCGTGCCGCCCAGGTCGAGCCCGACGCGGACGGTCATCGCGCGGTCCAGCCTCCGTCGACGGGGAGCACCGCGCCGGTCACGAAGCGCGCGCCCGGGCCGGCGAGGTAGGCGACCGCCTCGGCGACGTCGTCCGGCGTCCCGAGGTCCCCCGTCAGCGGCTGGAGCTCGGCGAGGCGCGCGCGGATCCGGTCGTCGCCCTGGGCGCGGGCGCTCATCGGCGTCGCGATCAGCCCCGGTGCGACCACGCAGCAGGCGATGCCGTCGGGCGCGTAGGCCACCGCCATCGCGCGAGTGAGCGACACGATGGCGCCCTTGCCGGCGGCGTACGCATGGGTCGCGAAGTCCGGGTCGCCGCCGACGAGCCCGAGCACCGACGCCAGGTTGACGATCGCCCCGCCGCCGCGGGCCCGCAGCGCGGGAACGGCGTGCTTGCAGACGAGGAAGACCGAGGTGAGGTTGGCCTCCATCACCGCGTTCCACCCTTCGAGCGGAATGTCCTCCACCAGGCCATCGCCGAGCCGGCGCCCGCTGATGCCCACCCCGTTGAACACCACGTCGAGGCCGCCGTGGCGCTCGACGGCCGCGGCGATCACCGCGGCCACCTGCGGCTCGTCGGTCACGTCCGCCTCGACCGGATCGATCGCCGCGCCCGTGGGAACGCCGCGCAGGTCGCGGTCGACGGCGACGACGTGCGCGCCTTCGCGCACGAGCACGCGGGTGACCGCGCTGCCGATACCGCCGCCGGCGCCGGTCACGAGCGCCACCCGGCCGGCCATCGTCACGACGCTCCTCGCAGCGCGTGGCGCGCGGTCCCGGCGTCGGTGACGAGTGCGTCGAGCAGGCCCGAGCACAGCGCACCGCGCACGGCGGCGTGCTTGGCACGGCCGCCGGCCGCCGCCAGCACGCGCGTCGCGGCGAGCTGGTCGCGCGACATGGAGATGGCGCGGTCGGCGGCGGCCGTGTCGACGAAGCGGCCGTCGGCGTCGAAGGCGTGCACGAGCACGTGGCCCACGGCATCGGCCGGCGCGCCGGCCAGCCGCCCGGCCGCCCCGACGCCGACGAGCACCAGGTCGAGGCGGTCGAACAGCTCGACGGTCGGGCGGACCACGTCGTTGGCCATCAGCTCGTCGCGGGCGCGGCGGCTGGCCATGGCGGGCGCGGGGAGCGCGTGCAGCCGGCCGCCGAGGCGCTCGGCGAAGCGCAGCGCCAGCTCGGTCGGCCCGGTCCCCGGCTCGAGACCGGGCACGGCGCCGCAGACCTGCACGACCTCGGTGCCGGCGCCGGAGGCCTCGGGCAACTCGGCCGCCACCTGCTGCAGCGTCGCGCCCCACGCGACGCCGAGCGTCCCGCGTTCGGGCAGCAGCTCGGGCAGCCACGCGGCGGTCGCCCGCGGGATCGCCGCCTCGTCGCCGACGACCACCGCGAAAGCGATCCCGTAGCGCTCCTCGAGCGCCCGCGACAGCTCGCCCTCGACCGCGACCGGGTCGTGGATCTCGACGCGCACGATGCCCTCGCTGCGCGCCTGGTCGAGCAGGCGGGCCACCTTGAAGCGCGAGATCCCCAGCCGCTGCGCGATCTCGCGCTTGGTGACGTCCTGCTCGAAGTACAGGCGGGCGACGTGGGCTTTGGCGATCTCTCCCGGCACGCTCATAGGAGCATATACTCGCTCACATGAGCGCGTACGAGGTCGACGTCCTCGTCGTCGGCGCAGGCTCGGCCGGATCGACCGCCGCGATCGCCGCGGCGCGCACGGGCGCCCGCACGCTGCTCGTCGACCGCCTCGGGTTCCTCGGCGGGATCTCCACGAGCGTGCTCGACACCTTCTACGCCTTCTACACGCCGGGCGCGCGGCCTCGGAAGGTCGTCAGCGGCATTCCCGACGACGTCGTGAAACGCCTCGCCGCGGAGGCCGCCGTCTTCGAACGGCCCAACACCTACGGCGCCGGCACCGGCCTGACCTATGACCCAGAGGTGCTCAAGCGCACCTGGGAGGAGCTCGTGCTGGGGGCCGGCGCGCAGGTCCTGCTGCACAGCACCGCCTGTGCGGTGCGCGCGGATGCCGGGGGCCGCGTGGCCGAGGTCGACGTGCTCACCCGCGGCGGCCCCCGCACCGTGCGCGCCGGGGCGGTCGTCGACGCCTCCGGCGACGCCGACGTCGTCCACCTCGCCGGCGGGTCCTACGAGTCGCCGGCCGACGGCCACGAGGTGCAGTCGCTGTCGACCGTCTTCCGCATGGCCGGCGTCGACGTCGCGCGTGCGCAGGCGGTGCCCAAGGAGGAGATGTGGCGGCTGATGCGCGAGGCGTCGGAGTCCGGGCGCTACCGGTTGCCACGCCTCGAAGGCTCGGTGCACCGCACGCCACAGGAGGGCGTGATGATGGCCTTGATGACGCGGATGGGCGGCGTGGATCCCACCGACCCCGAGCAGCTCACCGCCGCCGAGATCGAGGGTCGCCGTCAGTGCCATGAGTACTTCCGGTTCCTGCGCGAGCACGTGTCCGGCTACGAGCGGGCGGTGCTCGTCAGCACGAGCCCGGCGATCGGCATCCGCGAGAGCCGGCGCATCGTCGGCGATCACATGCTCAGCGTCGACGAGTGCCTGCGCGCGACCGCGTTCCCCGATCAGATCGCCCGGTGCGGGGCACCGATCGAGGACCACCACGCCGGCCGCGACACGCGCTGGGTCTACGTGCCGGAGGGCGAGACCTACGGGATCCCCTACCGCAGCCTGCTGCCCGCGGGCGTCGAGGGCGTCGTCGTCGCGGGGCGCTGCTTCTCGGCCACCCACGACGCGCACGCCTCGGCCCGCTCCATGGGCACCTGCATGGCGATGGGCCAGGCCGCCGGCACGGCCGCCGCGCTCGCCGCCGCCCGCGGGGGCACGCCGCGGTCGGTCGGACCGGACGCCGTGCGCGCGCGCCTGCACAGCGACGGCGCCGACGTCGGCGAGCTGGCGCAGACGGCATGAGCGCGATCGAGCGCATCGCCGCGGGCCGCGTCGTCGCCGTGCTGCGCCGCGTCGCCGACGTCGGCGCCCTGGTCGACGGGCTCGTCGCCGGCGGCATCGACCTGGTCGAGGTCACGATGGACGGCGAGCGCGCGGCCACCCAGCTCGCCGAGCTCCGCGCCCGCGGCGACGTGCTCGTGCTGGCCGGCACCGTCCGCACGCCCGCCGACGCGGAGGCGGCGGTCGCGGCCGGTGCCGAGGCGTGCGTGGCGCCGGGCACCGTGCCCTCGACGATCGCCCGCTGCCACGAGCTCGGCGTGCCGATGATCCCGGGGGCGCTGACGCCGACCGAAGTCGAGCGGGCATGGGGCCTCGGCGTCGCGATGGTCAAGCTGTTTCCGGGCTCGCTGGCCGGCCCGCAATACGTGCGCGAGCTGCGCGCACCGCTGCCCGACGTGCCGCTGATGGTCACCGGCGGCGTGACCGCCGGCAACGCCGGCGCGTTCATCGCGGCCGGCGCGACGGCGATCGGCGCAGGCTCCTCACTGGCGGCCGCCGCCGACGTCCCCGC
>DASYLT010000068.1:0-6214 GCA_036009425.1 Baekduia sp.
CAGCGAGAAGCGCGGCTGCGGCAAGGCCGAGCTGTGCCCGGCGTTCTCGCTGCCCGACCTGTTCGGGGACGGCAAGGGCGGGATCAAGACCCAGGCCGCCGTCGACGAGCTGCTCGACGTCGTGCCCGCCTACTTCTCCCAGGGCGTGATCACCGCCGACCGCACGACCGCCACGATGGCCTTCGGGATCCGGCTCATGCCGCTGGATCGCCAGAAGGAGGTCCTGGACCGGATGCGCGCCGACCTGCATCCGCCCAAGGGCGTGGAGGCGCAGCTGGCCGGCCTGCCGGTGCTGGCCGCCGACGCCAACGCCGCGGTCTCCTCGTCCTGGCGGCGCTTCGTGACGCTCATCGCCGGCCTGTTGGCCGTCGGCCTGGTCCTGCTGCTGGCCTTCCGCTCGTGGCGCCGGGCGCTCGTGCCGCTGGTGCCGATCGCGCTGGCGACCGGCTGGTCGGCCCTGGTGCTGTTCGTCATCCGCATCCCGTTGAACCCCATGTCGGTCACGCTGGGCGCGCTCGTCATCGCGATCTCGACCGAGTTCTCGGTGCTGCTGTCGGAGCGCTACCGCTCCGAGCGCCTCGCCGGACTGGATCCCGCCGCGGCGCTGGAGCGCACCTATCGCTCGACCGGGGCCGCGGTGCTGGCCTCCGGGATCACGGCGATCGCGGGCTTCGCGGTGCTGGCGCTCAGCGACATCCGGATGCTGCGCGACTTCGGTGCGGTGACGGTCGTCGACCTGACCGTGTCGCTGCTGGGCGTGCTGCTCGTGCTGCCCTCGGCGCTCGTGCTCGGCGAGACGTGGCGGGCCCGGGACCTGCGGATCCCACGACCGCGGGTGCCGCGCCTGCGGGTGCCGCGCCTGCGGCGCCGGGCCCGCGCGAGCGCCCCGCCGCCCACGCCCGTGGCATGACCGGCGACCGCGAGCCGGGGCCGCTGGACTTCGACGCGGCGCCGGGGCAGGAGCGCCCGCCGGCGAGCGCGCCTGCGGGCGCCGGCGGCAGCCCACGCGGTCCGCACCGCCGCACGCCCCCGGCACCCCCGGGAACGCGCTACATCTGGGTCGTCGGCGCGGCTGCGCTGGTGCTCGTGCTGGTCCTCGTCGTGGCCACCGTCCAGCACGGGACCGAGCGCGGCGCACGCGGCATCCCGGCCGGGCAGGCGATCCCGCCGTTCGCCGTGCCGCTGGCCGTGTCGTCGCTGGACGGCGACGCGAACCTCGCGCGCCGCGCCGGGGAGGGGCAGGCCGGCAACCGGCCCGCGTGCTCGGTGCGCGAGCCCGGCGTGCTCAACGGCTGCGCGCTGCGCGCCCGGGGCCCGTTCGTCCTGGCCTTCTTCGCCACCCGCGGCAAGCAGTGCATCGACCAGCTCGACGTCATGGAGCGCGCGCGCGCCCGGACGCCCGGCGTGCAGTTCGCGGCCATCGCCATCCGCGGCGACCGCGACCAGGTCCGCCGGCTGGTGCAGGGCCACCGCTGGGGCTTCGACGTGGGCTACGACCGCGACGGGGCGCTGGCCAACGCCTTCCACGTCCAGGTCTGCCCGCAGCTGACCTTCGCCCGGCAGGGCGGGCGCGTCGTGGAGACGACGTTCGGCGAGCTCGACGCCGCCACCCTCACGGCCAAGGCGGGGAGGCTCGCCGCGCGATGAGCATCGAGCAGCCGCCCGCCGACGGCGCCGTCGAGCCGGACCTGGCCGGCGAGTTCCCCGGGCTCCGGCTGCGCTGGACCGTCGCCGACGGCGGCGCGGGCCGTACGCCGCCGATGCTGCGGCGCCGGCTCGACGAGGTCAACCGCCGGTTCCGCGGCCCGCAGGCGATCGCCCTGCGCACCCGGCCGGTGCCGCAGGCCTACCGCGTGTTCTTCCGACAGGTCGGCCTGGACCCCGACGTCGACCGCACCCCGGCCGAGCAGGTCGCCGTCGCGCGGCTGGTCACCGGCGACGCCTGCACCGGCGACCACGTCGCCGACGCGCTGGGACTGGCGATCATCGAGACCGGCGTCGCGCTGCTGGCGCTCGACGAGGCGCTGCTGGACGGCGATCTGACGCTGCGGGGCGCGCGGGCGGGGGAGACCCTGCCGGCCGGCGAGCACGCCCACGACGTGCCCCGCGGACGGCTCGTGCTCGCCGACGACGCCGGGCCGGTCGCCGTGCTCTTCGGTCGGATCTCGGATCGGCACGTCCCGACGCGGGACACCGTGCGGACGCGCCTGGTGGCGATCCAGGTCCCCGGCGTGCCCGAGGTGCACGTCGCCGAGGCGCTCTGGCTGGCGGCCTCGGCCCTGAGCCGCGAAGGGGCGTAGGCACGCGGAGTGGGCGCGGAGACCGTCGCCGGGGGTTGCCGGCGCGGGTATCCTGGGCACCAGGAGGTACGGCCGTGGTCCTGATCGATCAGCTCACCCGCGAACCACCCGCTCTCGTCGGCGCAAGGCACGACGTCGGGATCGACGAGCGCGCGGCGCGCCGCAGCCTGCAGACCCAGATCGCCCGGCTCGAGCGCGACCTTGCCGACGCGATCGTCGCCGCCTTTCCCCACGTCTGCGTGCCCGAGGCGCCCGCGCCCGCGCGCGGCCCGCGCCTCCTGGACCTCGGTGAGCTCGAGCGCGTCCGCGACGACCTCGCCGAGCGCGTTCGCGGCGCCCGCCTCGCGATCACCGAGCGCGCCGAGCACGAGGCACGCAGCCGGGCGCTGCTCGAGGAGATGCTCCGCGAGCCCGCGCGGCACAAGTGGGTGCGGGTCTGGGCCGCCGACGTCGGCGAGCGCTCCTGCGGCGCCTATCACGTGCGTCCACGCCTGGGCATCGTCGGGATGCTGATGGGCTGGTGGCACGTGAAGGTCTCATCGGGCTGTCCCTTGGCCGCGCCGGCGTGAGGCCGGTTCTCCAGCGACCTTCTAGGATCGCCCGTCCATGGGCCGTCGCAGCCGCAAGCGCTCCAGCAGCACCGTCGCGCCGCCGCCGCCGCCGCGCGAAGCTCCGCCGACCGCGCCCCCGGCCGCCCCGCGGACCGCGACCTACAAGTCGCGCCGCGAGGACGCGCCGCAGCCGGCGTGGGCGCCGTTCCCGCTGACCGAGCTGGTCATCCTGCTGTCCATCATCATGCTCGGGCTCGGGTTCCTCTCGGGCGGCGACCGTCGCGGGGTCCTGCTCGGCGGGGGCTTCGTCCTGGTGACCCTCGCCGCCGGCGAGCTGTCGGTGCGCGAGCACTTCGCCGGCTACCGCTCGCACTCGTCGCTGCTGGCCGGCATCTGCGCGATCCTCGCCGCGATCCCGGTCTGGCTGCTGCCCGTGCCCCAAGGCGTCGTGCTGCTCGTCGGCGCGGTCGTCTTCGTGGTGGCCCTGATGGGCTTCCGGCGCGCGTTCATGCGTCGGAGCGGCGGCGTAGGGTTCCGCACGTGACCGACGTCCCGCCTTCTGCCGACCCGACGACCCCCGTGGCGCCCGAGGCCCCCGTGGCGCGCGAGGCGCCCGTGGCGGTGCCGGAGTCGCCCGCCGAGGCCCGCCGCATGCAGCTGCTCGGCCTGCACCACGTGTCGGCGATCGTCGCCGACCTGGACCGCACGACCGCGTTCTACCGCGACGTGCTCGGCCTGGCGCTCGTGGAGCAGGGCGACAACAGCGACGACCCGGGCTCGCGCCACTTCTGGTTCGGCGACGCGGCCGGCACGCCGGGGTCGCTCGTGTCGTTCATGGAGTACCCGACGATGGACGAGGCCGTCGAGGGTCGCGGAGGGATGCACCACTTCGCGTTCCGGGTCGGCTCGGCCGACGAGCAGCTCGCGTGGCGCGACTACCTGCGGGCGCGGGGCGTGCCGTGCTCGGAGGTCTTCGAGCGCGGACGTTTCGCGAGCATCTACTTCCGCGATCCCGACGGTCACCTGCTCGAGATCGCCACGGGCTAGTGGGCCGCGCGGCGAGGGGGCCGCGCGCGGCGGACGCTCCGGTCGAGCGTCCGCCGCGGGCTGCGCGATTCCCCTAGGCCGGTAGGCCCTCCAACAGGCCGCTGAGCGCCTGGCGCTGGCGCTCGGTCATCGATCCCACCGTCTTGTTCTCGGACATCGGGATCGACTGCAGGAGCTTGCGGCACCGTGTGGTGCCCCAGCGTCGCTGGCTCGTCAGGAGGTCGGAGACCGTCATCGAGGCGGCCTCCCACGGGCACTCGAGGATGACGTGCGCGGCGCTGATCTCCCCCTCACCGATCTGACGCTTGAGCTCCGCGCGGGCGAGGCGGACCTCGTTCGCTCGGGCCAAAGCGCGCAGGTGCTGTGGCGCAGGGGCGATCGTCGCTGCTGCGTTCATCTGTCCTCCCGCCGCCTCATCCTCAGCATGAGACGGCACTCGTATTTGCTGGCGTGTGGACCGCGCCGGCGACATCGCGTCCGCGGGGCCGACCACGTGTTCCGGAACGGCGAGCAGGCGTCTCCTCTTACGCGATCCCTGCTCCTCGGTCCAGGACATCCACTCCCCGGGACGTCTGCCTCGACGCGTCTCGAACGTATGCCAGGGCGGCAGCTTCGATCAAGGTGTGAACGAGCGCAACATCCGCTCAGAGCGCCTTTTTTCTTCCCGCTGGAACAGCCGCGTGTTCGATGCGGACAGACGCCCGATTCGGACCGTCGGACGGCGGCCGGACGTGCTACGGCGAACGGCTTGCACCCGGATGGTCAGGAGGTGCGGCGGCGACCGTGCTCGCCCGGTCCGGGCAGCGGCCCGTGGTCGGCCTCGAAGGCCGCCTTGACGGTGCTGAAGGCCTCCAGCGCGCGGTCCAGCGTGGGGCGGTCGTGGGTGGCCATCACGCTCGTGCGCAGCAGCGCCCCGCCCGGTGGCACGGCGGGGTGCAGCGCCGTGTTGACGAAGACCCCGGCCTCGAAGAGGCCCTTCCACATCAGGCCCGCCTGCCAGTCGTCGCCGATGAGCACGGGGATGATCGGCGTGACGACGTCGCTGCCATCGGGCAGCGCCTGCGGCGAGACCACGGCGAAGCCGCGCTCCTCGAGGCCGGCGCGGAAGTAGCGCGCGTTGTCGAGCACGCGGCCCAGCAGGGCGCGTCCCTCGTCGGTGCGCACGACCCGCAGGGCCGCCAGCGCGGCGCCGGTGGCCGCAGGGACCGCCGAGGCGGTGAAGAGGAACGGACGGGCCTGGAAGCGCAGGAACTCGACGATCTCGGTCTGGCCGGCCACGAAGCCGCCGCAGGAGGCCAGCGACTTGGAGAACGTGCCCATCCGCAGGTCGACGCGGTCCTCGACACCGTGGAGCTCGGCGGTGCCCGCACCGCGCGCGCCGAGCACGCCGGCGCCGTGGGCCTCGTCGACCATCAGGCGGGCGCCGTAGCGCTCGCACAGGTCGGCGATCTCGGGCAGCGGGGCGATGTCGCCCTCCATCGAGAACACGCCGTCGACCACGACCAGCACGCCCCCGCCGTCGCCGGCGGCGCGGTCGAGCATCTTCTCGAGCTTGTCGAGCCGGTTGTGGCGGAACGGGCGGAGCTTGGCCCGCGACAGCAGGCAGCCGTCGAGGATCGACGCGTGGTCGCCGGAGTCGACGATGACGGTGTCGGCCGGGCCGAGGATCGTGCCGAGCAGGGCGAGGTTGGCCTGGTGGCCGGTGGTGAAGACGATCGCGTCCTCGGTGCCCATCCAGTCGGCGATCTCGGCCTCGAGCTCGAGGTGCTGGGCCGTGGTCCCGTTGAGCAGGCGCGAGCCGGTCAGGCCGGTGCCGTAGTGCTCCAGCGCGTCGCGGGCGCCCTGGATGACGCGCTCGTCCTCGGTGAGCCCCAGGTAGTTGTTGCCGCCGAGCATGATCCGCGCGGCGCCCTCCATCTCGACGATGGGCCGCGCCGGGCTCTCCATGACCCGGAAGTAGGGCACCATGTCGGCCTCGCGGGCGGCCCGGAGGATCTCCAGCCGCTCGTGGTTGCGGGCCTTGTCGAAGACGTCCACCTGCGCTCGAGCTGACACGGATGGAGCGTATACGGCGGTTCGTTGTAGGGTGGCGCGCTTGATGGCCGTCGACGTTCAGCCCGCCCGGTCGTTTCGTGACGTCGGCGCGTTCATCGACCTGCCCTACCGGCTGCATGCCGGCACGCCGTGGGTGCCGCCGCTGCGCGTCGAGCGCCGGGTCTTCCTCAGCCGCCGGCTGGGCCCCTACAAGACCCACCTCGACTTCGAGCTGTTCCTCGCGCGGCGTGACGGCCGCGTCGTGGGCCGCATCAGCGCGCA
>DASYLT010000069.1:0-4579 GCA_036009425.1 Baekduia sp.
GCGGCGTGCTCGGCGGATCGGGCGTGGGCTCGAAGCCGCCCGAGTAGCGCAGCGCGAGCGCGGTCGCGAAGTCGGCGTAGGCCTTGGGATCGATGTTCGTCCGCGCCCGCGGGCCCGGCGGGTCGGTCGTCGCCCAGTGCGGCGCCCAGAAGCCGATGTCGACGACCGCCTGCAGCCCGGCGCCACGGACGGCGCGGACGGCCGTGTCGAGCGCCTGCCAGCGCGACTGCTCGTAGGCGGCGGGGTCGGCGGCGTCGAAGCCCTCGGGCGTCGTGACGGCGTCCGGCGCGCGCGGGTGCGAGGACCAGCCCGCGGTGATGCGGACGCGATCGACGCCCAGCGCCTTCATGCGCGCGACCGCCGCACGGACCTCGGCCGCGGGCCGGAAGAGGAGGAGGCCGTCATCCTGGATGATCGTCTCGAGCCCCGGACTCGAGCGCGACTGGTGCGGTGCCGGCTTCTTCGCCCGTGCCGGCGTCGTCGACGCGGCCGGCGCGGGACCGGCCAGCAGCGCCGAAAGGACCAGCGACGACAGTGCGATCGACAGCAGGTGGCGCCTCACCGGCGGGAAGTGTGCCCGGTCGCGTCCCCGGATGCGGCGCCACTCCGGACAACCGCCGGCGGAGCTGCGAGACGGAGCATTAGCCTGGGCGCGTGCGCACCGACGCCCGCCCCGAGCCCGCCGCACACGTGTGACCGCGCCGGCGTTCAAGATCCGCCCGGGTTCGCGGCACGACCTCGGCATGATGGCCGACGACCTCGAGGAGGGCTTCGGGACCTACCGCAGCTGGGCGGCGTCGGGCTGGGAGCCGCCGAGCCGCGTCGAGATGCTGCTCGGGATGATGCAGCGCTTCACGAAGGACGGGTCCTGGTGCGTCGTCGCGTTCACCGACGAGGGCGAGGCGGCAGGCCACGCCACAGCGCGGCCCGAGCTCGACGACGACGGCCGGCCGCGGCAGGACATGGCGCGGCTCACGCACCTCTTCGTGCGCCGGCGGTTCTGGGGCAGCGGCGTGGCGGATCTCCTGCACGAGCAGATCGTCGCCGGCATGCGCGAGCGCGGCTTCGGCTCGGCATGCCTGTGGACGCCGGTCGGGCAGGCCCGCGCGCGGGCGTTCTACGAGCGCAACGGGTGGCGACCCACCGGAGCGCTCGATCCTGAGAACGACCTGCAGCTCGAGCTGCTCGAGTACGTGCGCGAGGTGCCTGCGCCGTGAGAGAGACGTCAGGCGGGCGCGGCGGCGGCGCGCGCGGCGCGCACCGGCGCGGGCGTCAGCGCCGAGGCGACGATGACGAGCACGAAGGCCAGCGCCTGGACGGCGATGCCGACCGCGTCGTCGGGCATCGGATCACCGAAGACGATGATCCCGCCGGCGATCGTCGCGATGTTCGCGGCGGTGCCCGTGATCGCGATGACGGCGACGGGCTCGCCGTCCTGCAGTGAGCGGGCGGAGGCGTAGAAGGCGGTCGCCGAGCCGGAGAGGGCGACCCAGAACCAGGGGCTGAGGATGACGCCCATGAAGCCGTCCCCGCCGACGATTCCGGTCAGCGCCTTGACGCCGAGGTTGCAGACGCCGAAGAGGATGCCGGCGGCGGCGGCCAGCATGACGCCGTGGTGCTCAGCCGGGCCGCCGAGGCGCGGACCCATGATGAAGAGCGCGCCGAGGCCGAACAGCCCGGCCTCGAAGGCGATCATCGCGGTGACCGAGAAGGAGGAGTTGGCGCCGTGGCTGGCGGGCAGCGTGATCCCGAGGAGGACGAGCCCGACGCAGGTCATCGCCAGGCCCCACCACTGGCGCGGGCCGACGCTGAAGCCGAAGAGGCGATCGGCCATGACCGCAAGCAGGACGAGGCCGCCGGACAGAACCGCCTGCACGACCGACAACGGCGCCAGCGAGATCGCCGCGACGTGCAGCAGCCAGGCGCCGCCGCCGACGGCCATCCCGATCGCAAACCAGCGCTGGCTCCACAGCGACGCCGCGCTCCGCAGCGGGTGGCGGATGTCGACGGCGCATGCGCAGCAGGCGCCGCGCTGCTTGTAGAGGAACGCCAGATTCGAGGCGAGCGCGCAGAGCAGCGCGAGGAAGATTCCGATTTGGAGGCTCATAAAGGGTTAGCGGGACGCCCGCATCAGGGGCAGAAACCAATGCCGGGCGACACGTCTACCATCGGTTGCTCGGCGGAAAACCTTGAGCGCATCCTGCGCACGACGCAGGCTAGCGAGATCTGCCCCAGATCGCTCCAACGCAACGAAGTTTCAACAGAATCACCACAGATGCAGGCGGATCCGGTGCTCTTCGTTGACATCGACGGCGTCATCTCCCTCTGGGGTTTCGACACAAACGCCCGTCCCGCCGGGACCTTCCACAACGTGGACGGGGTCATGCATTTTCTTTCGTCCGGCGCCCGAAACCACCTGCTCACCCTGTCCGAGCGCTTCGAGCTCGTCTGGGCCAGCGGGTGGGAGGAGAAGGCCAACGACCACCTCCCGCACGCGCTCGCCCTACCCCGTGAGCTGCCGTTTCTCTCGTTCGATCCCAAGCCCGCCGGCGGACACGGCCACTGGAAGCTCGCCGCGATCGAGGCGTACGCGGGCCCGCTGCGCCCGCTTGCATGGATCGATGACGCGCACGACGAGGCCTGCCACGCGTGGGCGTCCGGCCGCCGGGCACCGACGTTGCTCGTCGCGACGACGCCCGCCACCGGTTTGACCGCCGACCACGTGGCCGAGCTGGTTGCGTGGGCGGACGGGCCGGGGCGCGGCCGCGGATGACCCTCGACGCGCGCCTTGACGCGCTCGAGCACCGCGCGCTGCCGGGCGGCCTGACGCTGCTCGTCGCGGGCGACCGGCGCTCGCGCACGCTGGGCCTCACGCGGCTGTCCGAGCTGGCGCCCGACCGCGCGCTGCTCATCGAACGCTGCCGCTCGGTGCACACGGCCGCCATGCGCTTCGCGCTGGACCTCGTGTGGCTCGACGGCTCGGGCGAGGTCGTACGCCTCGACTCCGCCGTCCCGCCGCGGCGGCTGCGAACGTGCCTGCGCGCGCGGTCGGTGGTGGAGACGGCCGCGGGCAGCGGAGAGCGCTTCGCCGAGGCACTGGGCGCGCGGTGAGGTGATTCGACGTGTTCTTCATGTCCGTGACGCCGGACACGCCGCGTGGCGACTTCTCCACGCCCCCCACGCACGGCGGGCCACACGCCCCACGCCCACCGGCGCGTGACGACCTCCCCACGCCCGCGGTCTCAGACCGCTTTCGCACCCCCGGCTCCGTCGCCGCCGCTGCCTGGCTGATTGCACGCGATCGACGGTTCCGGCGACACGGTCGCCCTCTCGCTGCGTGGCGCAGCTCAATCCTGCGTTGTGGTTGTGTGCGCGGGCGAGGGCCGGGCGTCCGCGAACTGCATCACCGAATGACGGGCGGGCCCGGCGCGCTGGAGGGTTGGCGAAAAACGTCCATATATTGGACGCTTCCCGCCACACCCCCTCCGCGAGGTGGGGGTTTGGTCAGCAACGGACCTCTGTGGTCCGAGAGACGCCAAGTCAACCTCCCTCTCGGTGATGCAGTTCGCGGCACCACAGACCCAGGTCGTCGGCATCCCGTGGATCGACCATCTAGCGTGAGCGACATGCGCGCGTACGTCACCGAGGCCGAGCTTGTCCTCGGCGAGGGACTCGATCCGGCGGCCGTAGGTGCGGCCGTGACGGTCGAGCTCTGCGGCCATTGGGAGCACGACGGCCCGTGTCGCTGGCCGCATAACAGCGCGATCGAGGACTCCTGCCACCCCGCCCGGTTCCGGACGCTCTTCGTCGCCGACGACGCCGAGGCCGCGGAGGTGGGCGACCGCATCGAGGCGACGCTGCGCGGCGCCACGGCCTGGCGCGCGGTGTCGATCGGCCTGCGGGACGTGGCGCCGACCGAGCAGGCGCTGGCCGAGCGGCTGCTGGCCGGCCCGCGAGGCGCCGTCAGACCTCGCTGAGCTCCCCGGCGGCGATCTCCTGGCAGAGCTCGACGCACGCCGCGCAGATCCGCATGCCGCGCCGGCGCCCGGCGTAGCTTGCCGGCGTGCGGTCGTGCCGGTGCCTCGGCGATCGCCTCCGCCTCGGCCCGCCGCCTGCCGCAGAACCCGCACCGTGCCCGACCGTCGGCGGCCGCGACACAGACGAGCGCGGTGCGGTCGCTCGAACGTCCCTCGCCATCGCTCAAGGACCTCGGCGGCCAGTCGACGCAGCCCGTCGCAGATGAAGATCCCCGCCCCGCGACGACGAGCTGCGCATCCGGGCCGTCGAGCCCCCAGAAGGAGCACGCCGGCCGGATCCGGCTTGCTTCAGCGCGCCCTTGCCGGTGGAGAGATCCACGATCTGGTGGACGCGCCGGTAGCTGACCCCGGGCGCGTCGCCGCGGCGATCGGTCAACGCCCTCTGTGCCGCGCCGCGCGCACCGGCGCGGGTCGCGCCGTCGCCCGCACCGTCCTGCGCAGGACCGACCGCGTCCCGGCCGGGCCCGTCGCGACGATCCGCACCCGGTGGCGGCCGCGCAGCTCGGGCACCCACGGCACGCTGTAGCGGCCGCGCGCGAGCT
>DASYLT010000070.1:0-19852 GCA_036009425.1 Baekduia sp.
AGCAGGCGACGCTGGTCTTCGCCGGCGCCGGCGAGGTCAGTCGCCTCGACGTCGCCGACATGCACGCCCAGGTCGTCGAGCGCGAGGAGCGCCTGAGCGCCGTCGGCTCCGACGGCAATGGAGCCGGCGCACCGGTGCCCGGCCCCGCCGACGTCCTGCAGCAGGCCTGCGGAGCGCTGGCCGTCGCGACGGGCAGGGGCCTCGTCGCCCTCTTCGAGGGCCTCGGCGCCCACGTGCTGGACGGCGGCCCGACTCTCAACCCGTCCACGATGGAGATCCTCGCCGGCATCCACGACGTGCCTGCCGAGGAGGTCGTCGTGCTGCCCAACAGCCCCAACGTCTTCATGGCCGCCGAGCGCGCCGCCGAGCTGTCGGAGAAGGTCGTCCGCGTCGTCGGCTCCCGCTCCCAGCAGGCCGGGCTGAGCGCCGCGTTCGCGCTCAACGCCGACCGCTCGGCCGCCGAGAACGCCGCCGCCATGGAGGAGGCGCTCACCGCGGTCCGGACCGGCGGCGTCGCGCCCGCCGCCCGCCAGGACCCCGACGGCCGCTTCGCCATCGGCGACGCCGTCGGGTACGTCGGCGACGACCTCGTCGCGTGGGGGGAGCCGGGCGACACGCTCAAGGTCGTCCTCGGCCGGCTGTCGACCGACGCCGAGCTGGTGACCTGCATCGAGGGCGAGGGCGCGCCGCTGGACGGCGACGCGGTCGCCGCGCTGGCCCCGGCCGGCGTCGAGCTCGAGCTGGAGGACGGCGGGCAGCCGTCCTGGTGGTGGCTGCTCGCCGCTGAGTAGGCCCGCCGTGGCTCTGCCGTCACCGTCCCCATCTGAGCGCTCATGAGCGACGCGCCCGCGCCCGCGTTCGGCCCCGGCCTCACGCCGCCGCTGGCGTTCGCCGAGGCCCGCGAGCTGACCGCCGAGGAGCTGTGGAGCCCGCCGGCGCGCACGCCGCGCCCGTCGGCGCTCCAGGCGCCGCTGAACATCAAGCCGCCGACCGCCGCCGCGGCCGCCGAGTCGATCGGCATCGAGACCGTCGGCGACCTGCTCGAGCACCTGCCGCGCGCGACGGGCGAGGCCCGCACGATCGCCGAGCTGGCGATCGACGAGACCGCGACGGTGATCGTGGAGGTCAAGTCCATCACCTCGCGCCCGGTGCGGCGCCGCGGCATGAAGCCGCTCGTGGAGGCGACCGTGACCGACGGCACGGGGAGCATGAAGGCCACGTTCTTCAACCAGCCGTGGCTGTCGGCCCAGTACGCGCCGCCCACGCGGCTGATGCTGGCCGGCAAGTACCAGAGCGGCAACCGCTTCCGCGTCAACGCCCACGCCAAGACCGACGCGGTCACGGCGGTCGGCGGCGAGGCCGGAGCCGCCGCGCAGTACCCCGCGACCAAGGGGATCTCGTCGACCCAGCTGCTGGCGCTCGTCCAGCAGCACCGCCGCGCGGTGCACGACTTCACGGACCCGCTGCCGCTGAGCCTGCGCCGCCGCCGGCAGCTGCCCGATCGGCCGACCGCGCTGGCCGCCGCGCACTTCGGGCCCGACCACGAGGCCGGCCGCCGACGGCTCGCGTTCGACGAGCTGCTCATCGACCAGATCGTCCAGCTGCGGCTGCGCCGCGAGCGCCGCGCCGACGTCCGCGCCGCCGCGCTGGCCGAGCCGCCGTCGCTCAGCGCGACCTGGCGTGACGAGCTGCTGCCGTTCACCCCGACCGGCGACCAGGTCCGCGCGATGGCCGACGTCGACCGCGACCTCGCGCGCGAGCGCCCGATGCAGCGCCTGCTGATGGGCGAGGTCGGCTCCGGCAAGACCGTCGTCGCGCTGCACGCGATGCTGCGCGCCGTCGAGCACGGCGGCCAGGCCGCGCTGATGGCGCCGACCGAGACGCTCGCCGAGCAGCACTTCGCGACGATCCAATCGCTGATGCCGGGCTCGCTCATCAGCGCCGCGCTGCTGACGGGCTCGACCAGCGTCGTGCGCCGTCGCGAGATCCTCGGCCGGCTGAGCACCGGCGAGCTGACGCTCGTCGTCGGCACGCACGCGCTCATCGAGGACCCGGTGGCGTTCGCGCACCTGACGGTCGCGGTGGTCGACGAGCAGCACCGGTTCGGCGTGCGCCAGCGCGCCGCCCTCGACGCCAAGGCACCGCCCGGGTTCGTCCCGCACCTGCTCCACATGACCGCCACGCCGATCCCGCGCACGCTGCGCCTGGCGAACTTCGGGGCCCTCGACGTCTCGACGCTGCGCGAGCTGCCGCGCGGGCGCCGGCCGATCGCCACGCACGTCTGCTCGACCGAGGCCGAGCGCCACCGGGCGTACGAGCGCATCCGCGAGGAGCTGCGCGCCGGGCGCCAGGCGTTCGTCGTCTGCCCGCTGGTCAGCGAATCCGAGGCGCTCAACGCGCGCGCGGCGACCGAGGAGTTCGAGCGACTCCGAACGGGCGAGCTCGCCGACTTCGACGTGGTGCTGCTCCACGGCCAGATGAAGACCGCCGACAAGGCGGCGGCCATGGAGCGCTTCGCCTCGGGCGACGCCGACGTCCTGGTCGCCACGACCGTGATCGAGGTCGGCATCGACGTGCCCAACGCCACTGTGATGGTCGTCGAGGATGCCGAGCGCTACGGCATCTCCCAGCTGCACCAGCTGCGCGGGCGCGTGGGCCGCGGCGAGCACGCGTCGCTCTGCCTGCTCTTCGGCCCCCGCGAGTCGGCGCGGCTCAAGGCGCTGGAGCGCAACACCGACGGCTTCGTGCTGGCCGGGATCGACCTCGAGCTGCGCGGCGAGGGCGAGCTGACCGGCACGCGCCAGTCGGGTCTGGCGCGCTTCAAGTTCGCGCGGCTGCCCGAGGACGGCGACGTGCTGGAGGCGGCCTTCGCCACCGCGGAGAACCTGCTGGAGACCGACCCTGAGCTGTCGCGGCCCGAGCATGAGCTGCTGCACGCCGAGCTGGTCGCGCTCGAGGCCGCGCCGGTGTCGGCATGAGGATCGTCGCCGGGCGCCTGGGCGGCCGTCGCTTCCAGGCGCCGCCGGGCACCGACACCCGCCCGACGTCGGATCGCGTGCGCGAGGCGCTGTTCTCCGCGCTCGGCCCACTGGACGGCGAGGTCGTGCTCGACCTGTTCGCCGGCTCGGGCGGCCTGTCGCTGGAGGCGCTGTCGCGGGGTGCCAGGCACGCGGTGCTCGTGGAGCGCGACGCGCGCGCCGCGGCCGTCATCCAGGGCAACCTGGACGCGCTCGGGCTCGGCGCCGGGGAGGCGCGCGTACGCCGCCGCGACGCGCTCAAGGCACTGCGGGACGCACGAGAAGCGGGCGAGACATACGATCTGGTCTTCCTAGATCCCCCGTACCGGCTCGCAGCCGGCCTCGGACAGGAGCTCGCGCAGGCGCTGCTCCCGGTCCTGGCCCCCGGCGCGCGTGTGGTCGGCGAGAGCGATCGGCGCACGCCGCTCGACCTCCCCGGCCTCGGCACGACGTTCGAACGCCGCTACGGCGACACCCTCCTTCGCATCCACACGCCTTGACCGACGAGAAGCGCATCGCTGTCTGCCCTGGCAGCTACGACCCGATCACCAACGGGCACCTCGACATCATCGGCCGCACCGCGGCGCAGTTCGACGAGGTCGTCGTAGCCGTCGTCAACGTCTCCGTACGCAAGAACCAGCCCATCTTCGGCATCGAGGAGCGGCTGGCGTTCATCGAGGACGCCACGGCCGATCTGCCCAACGTGCGGGCCGAGCCGTTCAGCGTCCTCGTGGTCGACTTCGCCCGCACGATCGGGGCACGAACGATCGTCAAGGGCCTGCGCGCCATCTCGGACTTCGAGTACGAGCTGGAGATGGGTCAGCTCAACCGGATGCAGGCTCCCGAGGTCGACACGCTCTACCTGATGGCCAGCCCGCAGTACAGTTTCCTCAGCTCCAGCGGCGTGAAGGAGCTCGCCACCTTCGGCGGCGATATCAGCAGTCTCGTTCCCGAGCCTGTCGCTCGTCGCCTGAAGGAAGAGCTCACCCGATAACGAAAGACGCATAGCCATGGACGTCCTGGTCCTCATCGACAAGCTCGACGATCTTGTCCACAACGCCAAGAAGGTCCCTCTCACCGACGAGGTGCGGGTGGATCGCGAGCAGATCTACGACATTCTGGATCAGATGCGCGCGACCATCCCTGAGGAGATCAAGCAGGCGCGCTGGATCGTCAAGGAGCGTCAGGAGATGCTCGCCGAGGCGAAGCGCGAGGCCGAGCGCATCGTGAAGGACGCGGTGCGCAAGCAGGAGGAGCTGGTCTCCGACCAGGAGGTCACGCGCGAGGCCGAGCGGGCCGCCGAGGAGATCGTCGAGGACGCACGCGCCCGCGAGCGGGAGATCCGCCTGGGCGCCGAGGACTACGCCGACGAGATCCTCAACACGCTCGAGGTCAACCTCTCGAAGTTCATCGCCGCGGTGCGCCGCGGTCGCGAGCGCCTGCAGGGCAAGGAAGAGGAAGAGGGCGTCGAGGCGGCCTGAGGGTAGGACTGGCGGCGATGGCTGCCCAGGTCGAGGTCCTCGACACCGACATCACCACGCTGGCGGTCGACGCGATCGCCAACGCGGCCAACACCCAGCTGCTGCACGGCGGCGGCGTGGCGGGAGCGATCTCGCGCGCCGGCGGACCGGCGATCGACGAGGAGTCGCGGCGCAAGGCGCCGATCGAGCTCGGCGACGCGGTCGAGACGTCCGCGGGGGAGATGCCGTCGCGCTGGGTCATCCACGCGGCGACGATGGTCCTCGGGGGCCCGACGTCGGCCGACGTCATCCGCCGTGCGACCGCCGCGACGCTGTGGAAGGCCGAGGAGCTCGGCGCCCGCTCGCTGGCGCTCGTCGCGTTCGGGACCGGCGTCGGCGGGTTCCCGCTCGACGAGGCGGCCGAGATCGAGGCCGACGAGGTCCAGCGCCATCTCGCGTCCGGCTCACGGCTGGAGCGCATCGTCTTCGCGGTGCGCGGCGAGGACGCGCGGGCGGCGTTCGCCCGCGCGCTCGAAGCGCCGCCGTCGTAGACGCCACCACGGGGCGTCTAGCGGATCTCCCCCCGCAGGACGCGCCAGGCGCCGATGGCCAGCGGCAGCACGAGCCAGAGCAGGAGGGTCGTGCCGACGCGCGCCCACTCGTTGGCGCTGAGGGCGTGGTCGGTGAGCGCCGTCAGCGACTCGCCCTGGTCCAGCCAGTTCGCCACCCCGTCAAGGCCGCCGATCAGATGGGTGACCGCGCTGAAGGCGAGCGGCAGGACGAACGACGCGACGATCGCCGGCGCCGAGACCAGGATGGCGGAGCCGAGCGCCACGCCGATCAGCATGGAGATGACGGTGAACACGGCCGTCTGGGCCAGGACGCCGGCGCTGACCGACCACGTCCCTTCGAGGCCGGACGGGTTGAGCGCGGTGCCCGCCGCCGACAGCGCCAGCGCCGCCACGAAGGCGACCACGGCCAGCACTACGCTGGCGCTGACCTTGGCCGCGAGCACGCGGCCGCGCTGTGGCACGAGCGTGAACGTCAGCAACGCGGTGCGCTGCGACCACTCCGAGGTCACCAGCAGGATGCCGACGACCGGCAGCAGCACGTTGAGCGCCTGCACCGAGTTGTTCAGGAGGTTGCTCAACGTGTGGTCGCTCGCGTGGCCGGTGAGGGCCACGATGACCACCACGGCGACGGTGAGCAGCAGGCCGCTGAGCAGCAGCCAGAACCCAGCGCGCGTGTCGTGCATCTTGCGCAGCTCGACCCGGGTGAGCCGGGCGAGGCTGGGGCGCTGGTCGCGGGCACGGTGCGCGGTGCGGGGCGACAGCGGGTCATCGAAACGGGCGGTGGCGGTGCTCATCGCAGCGACTCCTGGAGGTCTGGGGAACGTGGTTCGTCGAGGGCGTCGGGCGCCCCGCTGGTGAGGTCGAAGAAGAGCTGCTCGAGGCCGGCGCTCTCGGAGGGGCCGAGGCGGCCGAGGGCAACGCCGCCCGCCTGCGCGGCGCGGCCGACCTCCTCGGGCTCGGCGTCGACCATGAATCCCCCGTCGGGATGGGCGCGAGCGCCGAGGCCGGCGACGTCGAGCGCGGCGAGCAGCGCCGTGTCGTCGTCGGCCGCGCGGACCAGCGTGCCGGCGTCGGCCAGCAGCTCGTCCCGCGTGCCGGCAGCGACGATCTTGCCGTTGCCGATGATCAGCAGCTGGTCGGCGACCGCCTCGACCTCGTGCAGCAGGTGCGAGGACAGCAGGACCGTGCCGCCGCGTTCGGCGAAGTCGCGCAGCAATCCGCGCATCCAGCGCATGCCCTCGGGGTCCAGGCCGTTGGCCGGTTCGTCGAGGATCAGCACCTCGGGATCGCCGATCAGCGCGTTGGCGATGCCCAGCCGCTGCCGCATGCCGAGCGAGTACTGCTTGACGCGCTGGCGAGCGGCGCGCCGCTCGAGGCCCACGCGGTCCAGGAGCTCGGGGACGCGCGCGGGGTCGGCGCCCATCGTCAGCGCTGAGATGGTCAGCGCCTCCTGGCCGCGGCGGCCGCCGTGCTGGGCAGCGGCGTCGAGCAGGATGCCGACGCGGCGGCCGGGGTTGGGAAGCGATCGGTACGACGCGCCGAGGATCTCGGCGTGGCCGGCGTCGGGATCCGAGAGCCCGCACAGCATGCGCATGGTCGTGGTCTTGCCGGCGCCGTTGGGGCCGAGGAAGCCCGTGACGGTGCCGGGGGCGCAGCGGAAGGTGACGTCGGAGACGACGGAGCGACCGCCGAGGCGCTTGGTCAGGCCGGTGGACTCGATCATGGCCGCAGCATCGTCGGCCGGCCGGGGCGGTGCGACGGTCCCGCGGCCATACCGTGTGCGACTGCGGTCGATCGTCGCATCGACTTCGGTAGGGGGTCGAGTCGACCACGTGTCCGTACGCTGTGGTGCGCGATGACGGGCGCCGAGCACGAACCGCCGGCCGGGCTGGCCCAGTGGCAGCGCACGCTGCTGCCTGCCGCGCTGCTGGAGGAGTCCGGAGGACGCCGCACGCCGCGCGACTGGGTCGTCGACGCGTTGATGTACATCTGCAGCATCGGCTTCGGCGTCGCCATCCTGGGCACGACGATCTCCGCCCGCTCGCAGGCGATGGTGGTTCTCGACGTCGCCGGCGGCGTGGTCGCCTTCGCGGCGTTGTGGTTCCGGCGCCGCCACCCGATGCCCGTCGCGATCGCGGTGATCGCGCTCTCCAGCTTCTCGGCACTGGCCGCCGCCGCCGCGCTCGCCGGGTGCTTCAACGCCGCCCTGCGGATGCCGCCGCGACCGCTGGCCGGCGTCGCCGCGCTGGCCTTCGCGGGGGTCGCGGTGTCCGCGGCGTTCTACGGCAACGAGCACGGCTACGACTGGATCGGGCTCCTGGTGGGGGTGCTGCTCACGGTCATCGTGCTGGGCTGGGGGCTGTTCGCACGCGCCCAGCGCGACCTCGTCAAGTCGCTGCACGAGCGCGCACAGCGGCTGCACGCGGAGCGGCGCCTCCACGCGGAGCAGGCCCGCGACGCCGAGCGCCGGCGGATCGCCCGCGAGATGCACGACGTGCTGGCCCACCGGATCTCGCTGCTGAGCGTGCACGCCGGCGCGCTGGAGTTCCGCCCGGACGCGCCGCCGGACGAGATCGCGCAGGCGGCGGGGGTCGTCCGCGCTGCGGCGCATGCCGCGCTGCAGGAGCTGCGCGACGTGATCGGCGTCCTCCGCGACGACGGCGAGCCCGCCGGCGTCGTCGGCGCGTCCCGCGCGACCGAGCCGCCGCAGCCGACGCTGGGCGCGATCCCGGCGCTGGTCGAGGAGTCGCGGGAGGCGGGCACGCGCGTGCGGCTGCGGATCGAGGCGCCGGCCTCCGACGCCATGCCGGTCGCGCTCGGCCGCACGGCCTACCGCATCGTCCAGGAGGGGCTCACCAACGCGCGCAAGCACGCGCCCGCCGCCGCGGTCGACGTCGACATCGCCGGCGGCGACGGCGACGGGACGCTCGTGGTGTCGGTGGTGAGCCGCCGGCCGGTCGGCGTGGCCGCTGCGACTTCGGCGGTGAACGCGCGCGACCGCCCGCCGGGCGCCGGGACCGGCCTGATCGGTCTTGGCGAGCGTGTGGCGCTGGCCGGAGGGGCGCTGCAGCACGGCCCCGACGCGGCCGGCGACTTCGTCCTGCGAGCGACGCTGCCGTGGCCCGCATGAGCGAGCGCGACGGCGCGACCGCCGCCGGACCGGCGATTCGTGTGCTGCTCGTCGACGACGACGCGCTCGTGCGGTCGGGGCTCAAGATGATGTTGTCGGGCGCCGACGGGATCGCGGTCGTGGGCGAGGCCGACGACGGCCGCGGCGTGCTCGCGGCGCTGGACCTCCACCGTCCCGACGTCGTGTTGATGGACTTGCGGATGCCACACGTCGACGGGATCGCCGCCACCCGCCTGGTGTGCGAGCAGCCCGACCCGCCGGCGGTCGTCGTGCTGACGACGTTCGACGCCGACGAGATGGTCATGCGGGCGCTCCAGGCCGGCGCGGCCGGGTTCCTGCTCAAGGACACGCCGCCGCCCGACATCGTCCGCGCGATCGAGCTCGTCCACGCCGGCGACGCCATGCTCTCGCCCGCCGTCACGCGCCGGCTCATCGCGCTCGTCGCGGGCGACGGTGAGGCGACCGCACGCCACGACGGCGCGCGTCACCGCATGACGACGCTCAGCCCCCGCGAGCGCGAGGTCGCCCTGGCGGTCGGGCGCGGTTGCGCGAACGCCGACATCGCGGCCGAGCTGCACATGAGCGTGGCGACCGTGAAGGCGCATGTGTCGAAGCTGCTGGCCAAGCTCGGCGTCGAGAACCGGGTGCAGATCGCGTTGCTGGTGCAGGAGGCGCGCTGAGCGGGGCTGAGGGTTCGCGAAGGCGGCTTCGGCCGCGGTGCACAGCTTCGTCGGCAGCGTCTACATTCGCGTGCATGCCCTCCTCCCAGTGGACCGCCGCCGACCTGCCGGACCTGACCGGGCGCACCGCCGTCGTCACGGGCGCCTCCAGCGGCCTGGGGGTGGCCACCGCCCGTGAGCTCGCCCGGGCCGGCGCCCGCGTGGTCCTCGCCGTCCGCGACACCGCCAAGGGCGAGCGGGTCGCCGCCTCCTTCGACGGCGAGCGCGAGGTCCGCCGCCTCGACCTCGCCGACCTGGCCTCCGTCCGCGCGTTCGCCGACGCGTGGACGGGCGACCTGGATCTCCTCATCAACAACGCCGGGATCATGGCCGTGCCGCAGGGCAAGACCGCCGACGGCTTCGAGTCGCAGATCGGCACCAACCACCTCGGCCACTTCGCGCTCACCAACCTGCTGCTGCCGCACATCACCGACCGCGTCGTGACCGTCTCCTCCGGCGCCCACCGCATCGGCAGGATCCAGCTCGACGACCTCAACTGGGAGCACCGCAAGTACTCCCGGTGGCGGGTCTACGGCCAGTCCAAGCTGGCCAACCTGCTCTTCACGCTCGAGTTGCAGCGTCGCCTGGACGCCGCCGGCAGCCCGGTGCGCGCCGTGGCCGCGCATCCCGGCTACGCCGCCACGGACCTTCAGAGCCACACGGGCAGCAGCCTCAATAACGCGTTCATGGCCGTCGGCAACCGCCTCTTCGCCCAGAGCGGCGCGATGGGCGCGCTGCCGACGCTCTACGCCGCCACCCAGGACGTCCCGGGCGGCGCCTTCGTCGGTCCCGACGGCTTCGGCGAGCAGCGCGGCCACCCGACGCTCGTCGGGCGCTCGAAGGCTGCCCAGGACACCGACACCGCCCGCCAACTGTGGGACCGCTCTGAGGAGCTGACCGGCGTGCGCTGGCCGCTGCCGGTCGCCGCGACGTAGATCTACAACAGCGAGGACTGGCCGCCGTTGCCCACGGCGGCGGCGAGCTCGTCGCGCAGCCGCGGCGCGGGACGCTGATCCGGGCGGGCCGGCGCCCGGGGCACGCCGGCCGCAGGCTCCCGCTCGGGGAACGCACCGCCGAGGGTCTCGGCCTCGGCGTCCTCGTCCGCGTCGCCCTCCACTGCCGCCGCCTCGGCGCGGTCGATCAGCCCGGAGATCTCCGCGAGCTGTCCCCGCACGCCGTCGGCCATCGTCTGCACGATCTCGGCCGCCTTGTCGATCGAGGTCTTCGACGCGGTCAGCTGCTGCTTGATGCGCCGTACCTCCTCCATCAGGCCGACGGCCCGCTCGACGGCGTCGCGCACCGCGGAGGTGTCCACGCCGTCACCGCCGCCCTTGGCCATCAGAACCCGCGCCCGCGCCAGCGCGTAGGCGACCTGGAGGCCGAGCGGCGAGCCCTCCTCGGGGTCGAACGCCACGATCAGCTTGTCACCGTTGTACTCCCGCAGCGGGAGCATCTTGGCGGGCACCTTGTCCTCGGAGGGGACGACGAGCACGGCGAAGTCCGCGTTGCGCTGCGCCTTGCCGCCGTCGAGCTCCTCGAGCGCCTTGGGGCGCGAGAGCTTGCCGGTCTTGACCTCGAAGACGATGCGACCGCGCGCCGGGCCATGGCAGCCACCGATGCCGACGACGACGTCGCCCTTCTTCCCGGTGCCCTCCAGGAAGTCGCCGACGGCCTCGCAGTCGTCGCCCTGCGCCAGCGCGATCCGGTCCAGCGCCTCGTGGACGACCTCCTCGAAGCTGCGGCCCTTGGCCGTGCCCTTCTCGCGCTCGGCGGCGACCTCGACGAGCTTCTCCTTCTCGGCGCGCAGCCCCGCGACCTCGATCCGCATCGCCTCCATCCGCGCCGACATCTCGCGCAGGCCGACGGCCTGCTGGTCGGCGTTGTCGCGGATGACCTTCAGCGATGCACGCTGGATCGCCACGATCGGGTTGTCCACCGAGTCGGAGGTCAGGGACTTGCGGACGTCCTCGCGCATCTGCGTCGCGACGGCGTCGAGCACCGCCTTGACCTTGTGCTGCACGGCCGACGACGACTCGTCGGCGAAGTGCTTGGCCATCATCTTGGCGACCACGCCGTCGTCGGCCTTGAAGACCTCGTCGACCTTCTCGTCGAGCCGGTCGGCCACGCCCTTGGCGCGGTCGGTGAACTCGGACTTCAGGTCGCGTGCCGCCTTCTCGAACTCCGCCTTGACGAAGTCGGCGTTGGCGCCCACCTGCTCGCGGTCGAGGATGCGCATCCCGACCTCGATCGCGTCGAGCATCAGGCCAGCGGTGTCCGGCGACTCGGAGACGAGGCGGACGGCGCACTCGTCCTCGACGACGAGGCCGTCGATGACGACCCGATCGCCGGCGACGCGGACGGAGCTCTGGTGCAAGGGGGTGGCGGCTTCCATAGAGATGCACGGCAAGGTACGTGCGGGTCCCGACGGAACGCACGATCGCGTGCAGGCATCCCGCACCCTGCGGGGAAGCGGCGCCAACCGGCCGGGGGACGAGCCGGTCCGTGGGCGATGCGTGGCGCCGGCTTCGATCTCCGGGGGACCATCTACGCTCGAACGCGACGATGCGACCCACGCTCAGCGGCATCGAGGAGGCGCTGGCCGACGCGGGCGGGGTGGACGCCCCCCGGGAGCGCGCCGGCCGGCTGCGGAGTCTTCTCGCGCGCGAGTTGGAGCACGGAGCGAGCGAGCTGGCCCTCGCGCGCTCCGGCTACGAGCATCCGGTCATCGTCGCCGCCGCCGCGCGCGCCGACGGCCTGATCGCCGTCGCACCCGTCAAGCCCGGGCTGCGCGCCGACCCCGACGCCGTCGAGGAGCGCGCCTGGCTGCTGGTCGCGGCACTGCTCGGCGCGCTCGTCGAGGCATCGAGTCCGGGCGCGCTGACCGCCGGCCTCTTCGACGGGCACCTCGCGCTGCACGTCGCCGCGAGCGACACCGACGCCGAGCTGGTCCCGCTGGCCTTCGAGGAGCAGGTCGAGCCCGTCGACCGGCTGCGCGCGAGAGCGATCGCCGTCCCCGCTGCGGTGGTCGAGGACGTCGCCGACCTCCGCGCGCCCATCGGCGCCGCGCACCCGCTGCGCGTGGCCCTGGAGATCGCGCGCCTCGGCGGCCGGCCGGCCGATCCGGCCTCGCTGGCCGAGCACGAGGACGCGGTCCTCGCGGTGCTCGAGGCGGCCCAGCCCGCCGTCTCACGACCGCACGACGACCCCGATCCGTCGCGCCGCGTCGCCCGCCGCATCCTCCAGCGGCTCGACGGCATGGGCAAGTGGGGCGGCTACCACACCGACTTCAGCCACCTCGCGCGCGGCTTCGCGGGCAACGACCGCGCGCTGGCCGACGAGGTCGGGGAGGCCTTGCTGCTCTCCGGGCTGCTGGCCGAGAAGCCCAGCGTCGGACAGCGCCACGTATTCCTCAACCCGCGCCGGGCCGGTGACATCCGCGGGCTGATCGAGCGCGGCGACGTCCCGGCCGACCTGACCCTGCCGTAGCGCAGCGCCCAGCGCGTCATCGAACGGTGCCCAAGTGCCATATTCCCCTGCAATGTCACCCGTGGAGCACGTCCTCGAGCTGATCCTCAACCGCGCGCAGGCCGTCAAGGTCCTGGCCGAAGCCGGCGTCGTCCGCCCGATGCGGCCCGAGAAGGCGGTGCAGATGGCGGCCACGATGCTGCGCTGGGGCCCGACGCCCGCCGCCGGCTACACGATCTCCAACGTGCGCCGCCCCGACAAGGTGGGCATCGTCGACGAGCTCGGCACGCTCACCTTCCGTGAGATCCACGAGCGCACCAACGCGCTGGCCAACGCGTGGAGCGACCTGGGGATCGGCGAGGGCGACGGCGTCGCGATCCTCTGCCGCAACCACCGGGGCTTCATCGACGCGACGGTCGCGTGCTCCAAGCTCGGCGCCAACGCGCTGTACCTCAACACGATGTTCGCGGGCCCGCAGATCACCGACGTCTGCAAGCGCGAGAAGCCCAAGGCCATCGTCTACGACCAGGAGTTCGAGGGGCTCATCCAGGAGGCCGGCCGGCGCCGCAAGCGCTTCGTTGCCTGGTTCGACGGAGATGCGGGCCCGCCCACCCAGCCGTCCGGCGACCCGCTCCTCGAGGACCTCATCGCCCAGGGCGACACCGCCGACGTCGTGCCGCCCGCCGAGAAGGGCCGCGTCGTCATCCTCACGTCGGGCACCACCGGCACGCCGAAGGGCGCCAACCGCAGCCAGCCCAAGTCGCTGCTCCCGGCGGCCGGCTTGCTGTCGAAGATCCCGCTGCGCGCCGAGGAGCCGTGGATGGTCGCGGCGCCGATGTTCCACTCGTGGGGCTTCGCGCACTTCACGCTCGGCATGGCGCTGGGCGCCCAGCTCGTGCTGCGCCGCAAGTTCGACCCCGAGGGGGTCCTGAGCGTCATGGCCCAGCACGAGTGCACGACGCTCGCGGTCGTCCCCGTGATGCTGTCGCGGATCCTCGAGCTGCCGCCCGAGACGATCGACCGCTACGACCTGCGCGCGCTGAAGGTCATCGGCGCCAGCGGCTCCGCGCTGCCCGGCCCGCTGGCCAACGAGGTCATGGACCGCTTCGGCGACGTGCTCTACAACCTGTACGGCTCGACCGAGGTCGCCTGGGCGACGATCGCCCAGCCGCGGGATCTGCGCGCCGCCCCCGGCACCGCCGGCAAGCCGCCGTTCGGAACCATCGTCAAGCTCTATGACGACGACGGCAACGAGGTGGCCGACGGCGAGACCGGCCGCATCTTCGTCGGCAACGAGCTCGTCTTCGACGGCTACACCGGCGGCGGCAACAAGGCCATCATCAACGGTCTGATGTCCACCGGGGACGTCGGCCACTTCGACGAGGGCCGCCGCCTGTTCGTCGACGGCCGCGACGACGAGATGATCGTCTCCGGAGGCGAGAACGTCTTCCCGCGCGAGGTGGAGGACCTGCTGAGCCACCACGAGTCCGTCGACGAGGCCGCGGTCATCGGCGTCGACGACGACAAGTTCGGCCAGCGCCTGCGCGCCTTCGTCGTCTGCACGACGGAGGGCGCCGTCGGCGAGGACGAGCTCAAGGCCTACATCAAGGAGAACCTCGCCTCCTACAAGGTGCCGCGGGAGATCGTGTTCCTCGACGAGCTGCCCCGCAACGCCACCGGCAAGGTGCTCAAGCGCGAGCTTGTGGAGTCATCGCCCAGGGGGCGATGACTCCATTGCGAGCAATCGCCCAGGGGGCGATTCTCGCGGGCCATGGCACGACGGCTGCCTGCGGCACGACAGCTGCCTACGGCACGACGACGGCCGCGCCCTCCAGCGCGCCCGACCGCAGGTCGTCGAGCGCGTCCTGCGCGCGCTCCAGCGGGTAGGTCGTGACCTGCGGATGCAGCGGGACGCGCGGCGCGAGCCCCAGGAGCTCGTGGCCGTCGGCCCGCGTCAGGTTGGCGACCGAGCGCAGGTCGCGCTCGCCCCACAGGATCGCGTAGTGAAACGAAGGGATGTCGCTCATGTGGATCCCACCGCAGACGACGGTCCCTCCCGGGCGCACCGCGCGCAGCGCGATCGGCACGAGCTCGCCGGCCGGCGCGAAGATCAGCGCGGCGTCCAGCGACGCCCAGCCGTCGCCGCCCGGCGCCTCGTCGGTGCCGCCGGCCCAGATCGCGCCCTGCTCGCGGGCGAACGCCTGGCCGCGCGTGTCGCCCGGCCGCGTGAAGGCGTACACCTCGCGGCCCTCCCAGGCGGCGATCTGGCAGACGAGGTGCGCGGCCGCGCCGAAGCCGTAGAGGCCGACGCGCGCCGGGTCGCCCGCCGCGCGCAGCGTGCGCAGGCCGATCAGGCCGGCGCACAGCAGCGGTGCGACGTGGACGTCGTCGAGGTCGTCGGGCAGCGGCAGGCAGAACCGCTCGTCGGCGACGGTCCACTCCGCGAAGCCGCCGTCGATGTCCTTGCCGGTGAAGCGCGCCCGCTCGCACAGGTTCTCCCGGCCTTCGGCGCAGTACCGGCAGGTGCCGTCGGTCCAGCCCAGCCACGGCACCCCGACGCGCTGGCCGGTGTCGGCCCGCTCGGCGACGATCTGGTGTCCGAGGACGAGCGGTGAGCGGGTCGGCTCCACCTCGCCGTCGCTCACGTGCAGGTCGGTCCGGCAGACGCCGCACGCGCGGACCCGCAGCAGCAGCTGGCCGGGCCCGGGGACGGGGCGGGGGAGGTCGAGTGGGTGCAGCGGTGTCCCGGGACGGTCGAGGACCATGGAACGCACGGGTCCATGATCTACCCTCGGAGTCGAGATGTCCGCCGCCCGCACCGACACGTTCGACCTCGCTCCGCTGCATCTGCGCGCCGGCGAGGCCCGTCACCTCGAGCTCGAGGTGCAGCTCGACGACTTCGAGCTGAGCAACGAGCGCTACGTCGTGCATCCGGCCCCGGTGCCGGTCAAGCTCGACGTCTCGCGCATGACCGGCGGTGGCGTGGCGCTGCGCCTGCAGCTGCGCGCCCAGCTCAACGGCCCGTGCATGCGCTGCCTGGAGCCCGCGTCGCCGGCCTTCGACGTCGACGTCCGCGAGATCGACCAGCCCGGCGAGGGCCCCGAGCTCGACTCGCCCTACGTCGAGGGCGACGTGATCGACCTCAACGCCTGGACGCGCGACTCGCTGTCGCTGACGCTGCCGGCCCAGATCCTCTGCCGTCGCGCCTGCCTCGGGCTCTGCCCCGAGTGCGGGATCGACCTCAACGGCGAGCCGGGGCACGCGCACGAGAAGCAGCCCGACGCCCGCTGGGCCGCGCTCGCCGAGCTGAAGTTCGACGAATAGGGCGGCCGGCGCCCGCGGGTGCCTACAGCGCCTTGACGTAGGCGACCGTGTCCAGCCCCATCGGCGGGAAGTGGTCGCGGCGGCCGTCGCGCTCCCAGCCCAGCGCGGAGTACAGCTGCTCGGCGGGGGAGCCCTCCAGCGTCCACAGCTGCGCCCGCTCATAGCCCTGCTCGCGCATCGCCGCCTCGGCACGGTCCAGCAGCTCGCGGGCGATGCCGCGGCGCCAGCGGCCGGGCGCGACGAAGACGGCGCTGACGTGCGCGAGGCCCGGCACGGTCGTGCGGTCGGCGCGCGACGCCTGGCCGGCGGCGAAGGCCACGACGCCGACCACGGCGCCCTCGTCCTCGTCCTCGGCCAGGTGGATCCACGCTCCCGAGCGCGCGAAGCGCAGCTCCCACTCAAGCTCCTCGCCCTCCAGCGGAGGGATCGGCACGTCGCCGGCCCAGGCGCGCTGGGACTCGTCGCAGGCGCGAACGAGCCGCGCCAGCGCCGGCACGTCGGTGCGCCGGGCGGGGCGGAACCTCACAGGTAGGCCCCGCTGGGGAGGTAGGGGGCGAACGGGCCGGTGTCGCCGCGCACGAACACCGGGCCGTCGGGCGAGAGCGACAGGCCGGCCTCCAGGGCCACCGCCACCGCCCAGTCGTTGCCCTCGGTGACGTAGTCGACGTGGACGGTGCCACCGGCCGGGCCGTCGGCCAGGCAGGACCACATCAGGTCGGCGGCGGCCTCGGGGTCGAAGGCCGCCAGCAGGATCGGCGAGCCGCCGCGGTGCAGCGCGAAGCCCCGGCCGTCGAGCACCAGCAGGCGGTCGCCGGCGTTGAGGAACGCCTGCAGGTCGCGGCTGTGCGAGGCGCCGCGCGCGTGGCGCGAGGCGGCGTCCAGCAGCTCGGCGTCGGCGGCCAGGTCGCCGGGACGGCTGCGCAGCGCGCCGGGGATCCGCGAGCGGTTGATCGGCCCGGCGACGGCGAGCGCCGGCTTGACGGCGAACCCGGCGCGCGCGTAGGAGCGCATCGCGCGCGGGTCGGTCGAGCTGAGGATGATCGCCCCGCGGCGGCCCTCGCCGTAGGCCAGCGCGGCACGCAGGAGCGGGCCGCCGATGCCCTGTCCCTGCAGGCCCGGGCGGACGCCGAGTAGCGACAGGCCCCAGACGTCCTCGCGCACGAGCCCGAGCGCGACGCCGACGACCTCGCCGCCGAGCTCGGCGACCCAGACGCCGTCGGGATCGGTGTCGAGCAGATGGGCCACGCGCGCCTGCTGGCGCCGGACGAGGTGGGCACGCTCCGTCGGGGTGGAGGGATGGAACTCGGCGGGGATCTGGTCGCTCAGCGCGGCGCCTCCGACGGCGGCGGCAGCGGGCACGTCGGCGGGCAGGAGGGGACGGATCACGGGGGAGGGCGACACGGCGCCGGAGTCAACCACGCGTGGCGGAAGGGCGTGGAGCGGTGCCGTCCGCTACCCTTCGGCGTCGCTCATGGCCGTCCCGAAGCAGAAGCAGTCTCACAGCCGCACGACGAAGCGTCGATCGCAGCACAAGATCACGTCTCCGTCGATCAACGCGTGCCCCAATTGCCACAGCCCGCGCCGTCCGCACCGGGTCTGCCCGGTCTGCGGCACCTACGCGGGGCGCTCGATCTTCGAGCCGGACGCCGAGCACCACGGCCACGAGCACTAGCGCGATGGTCCCGCAAGGGGCCGTCACGGTCGCGGTCGACACCAACGGTGCCGACCTCGGCCCGGCCGAAGTCGGCGCCGGTGCCGCCATCGCCGCCCGCCAGGGCGTGCGCACCCTGCTGTTCGGCCCCGCCGACCGGTTCGGCGACATCGACGCTCCCGAGGGGTTCGTCGAGATCGTCGACGCCCCGGTCTCGATCGCCAAGGTCGCCGACCCCGTCGCGGCCGCCCGCTCCACGCCGGACGCCTCGATCGTCCTCGCCGCGCGCGCCGTGGCCGAGGGTCGCGCCGACGCGCTGGTGAGCGGCGGCTCGACCGGTGCCGCGCTGGCCGCGGGCCTGCTGAACATGCGCCGCGCCCAGGGCATCTACCGCCCGGCGCTGGCGATCCCCATCCCGGTTCCCGGCGGTCGCCGGCCCGTGACGCTGCTCGACGTCGGCGCCAACGCCGAGGTCCGGCCCGAGCACCTCGTGCAGTTCGCGTTCATGGGCGCCGCGCTGGCCTCCACCGTCCTCGGCATCGAGCGCCCGCGCGTGGCGCTGCTGAGCAACGGTGAGGAGGCGATCAAGGGCACGCCGCTGGTGCGCGAGGCCCACGAGCTGCTGCGCGAGCGCGCCGCCAGCTCGCCACTGGTCGACTTCATCGGCAACACCGAGGGCAACCTCGTCCTGGACGGCGTCGCCGACGTCGTGGTCGCCGACGGCTTCACCGGCAACGTCGCGCTCAAGCTGATCGAGGGCGTGTCGTCGGCCACGCTGCGGTCGATCCGCGAGGCGGCGATGTCGTCCTCGCGCGGCAAGCTCGGCGGCCTGCTGCTCCGCGGCGACCTCGCCGCGCTGCGCGCCGAGATCGACCCCGAGGGCCAGGGGGGCGCCTACCTGCTCGGCCTGCGCAAGCTCGGCGTGGTCCCGCACGGGCGCTTCACGCGCAACGGCTTCGCCCAGGCGATCCTGCTGGCCGCCCGCGGCGTCGACGGCGACGTGGTCGGCCGCACCCACGCCGCGCTGGAGGAGGCCGGCGCGCTGAAGGGCCCACCGCCGCTCGCGTCCGGCTCGGCGGCTACCGTCTCTCCCACGCCATGACCCGCGAAGAAGTCTCCCTGCTGATCCAGAACCACCTCGCCGACGAGCTCGAGATCGACGCCGGGCGGATCGAGGAGGGCACGCGCTTCAAGGAAGACCTCGAAGCCGATTCGCTCGACCTGTTCACGCTCGTGCAGGAGCTCGAAGACTCCTACGGCGTGAAGATGACCGACGAGCAGGCGGCGCAGATCCTCACCGTGGGCCAAGCGGTCGACTTCGTCCTCGCCCACGCCCCGAGCGCGCACTGACCGCCCTGCAGCAGCTCCGCGAACTCCTGGACGAAGTCCCCGAGGACCTGGCACGCCAGGTCTTCACCCACGCGTCGTGGACGTCACGACGGTCGGACTCCTACGCGCGCCTGGCGTTCCTCGGCGACAGCGTCCTCGGGCTGGCGATCACCGCGCACCTCTACCCGCGGTTGGAGGCCGAGCGCTACGGCGCCGGCCGGCTGACCAAGATCCGCGCGCAGACGGTGTCGGGCCCCTCGTGCCGCGACGTCGCCGAGCGCCTCGGCGTGCCCGAGCGCCTGCGCGCCGCCGCGCCCGAGGGCGCCGAGCAGACCACGGCGCTGATGGAGACCGAGCGCGTCCTCGCGTCGATCACCGAGGCCGTCATCGGCGCGTGCTTCCTGCACGCCGGCTACGAGCGCACCGCCGCCGCGGTGGTCGAGGCCTTCCAGCCCGAGCTCGAGCACGCCCTCGAGCACCCCGTCGACTACAAGTCGACGCTGCAGGAGCGGCTGGCGCAGCGCGGCGAGGTCGTCATCTACGAGGTCACCGCCGAGCAGGGCCCGCCGCACGACCGCACGTTCGCGGTCGCCGCGATGGTGACCGATCGCATCCTCGGCACCGGGTCCGGGCGCTCCAAGAAGCACGCCGAGCAGGAGGCCGCGCGCGTGGCCCTCGAGTCGCTCGACGTCGACGACACGGCGTAGTCCTCGCGCGGCGTCGCGCGGCGTGGTCGGTCGCCGAGAACCCCTGCTCGCCACGCTTCGGGTCCGAACGTCCGGGGCAACCGCCACGATGTGTCGGTGCATCTGAAGTCGATCACCCTGAAGGGCTTCAAGTCCTTCCCCGACCGCACCCGCCTGGAGTTCGGGGAGGGCGTGTCGGTCATCGTCGGTCCCAACGGCTCCGGCAAGTCCAACATCACCGACGCGGTGCTGTGGGCGATGGGCGAGCAGTCGCCGCTCGCCGTCCGCGGCCAGTCGATGCAGGACGTCATCTTCGGCGGCGGCCGGGGCGTGCAGGCGCGCTCCTCCGCCGAGGTCGAGCTGGTGCTCGACAACAGCGACGGGACCGTCGACCTGCCGGTCGGCGAGATCTCGATCCTGCGCCGCCTGGACCGCGCGGGCGAGGGCGAGTACCGCCTCAACGGGGCGCGCTGCCGGCTCGTCGACGTGCTCGAGATCC
>DASYLT010000071.1:0-16766 GCA_036009425.1 Baekduia sp.
GACGACGGGCCGGCGCCGGCCAACGCCCCGGGCATCCGCCACATCCTCTTCGTCGTCGACGACATCGAGGCATCCCTCGCCGCCCTGCGAGCGCATGGCGGCGAGCTGGTCGGCGAGCTGGTGAACTACGAGAACAGCTACCGGCTCTGCTACGTGCGCGGCCCGGCCGGGATCATCGTCGAGCTGGCGGAGAAGATCGGCTGATGGGTGTCGCATGCCGCGGTCGCCCGCGGTCGTTCAGCACAGCGCAGCGTGCACGCGCTGGGCCGCGGCGCCCGCGGCCTCCGCGAAGTCCGGTCCGCTGCTCGCGTACAGGATCGACCGTGACACGCTGATCAGGAACGCCGCGCTGCCGGCACGCCGGTGAGCATCGACCGCCGCGGCCAGGTCGCCACCTTGGGCCCCGACCCCCGGGACCAGTGCCGGAACAGACGGTGGGATGTCCTGCCGAACCTGGACGATCTCGTCGGGGAACGTCGCCCCGACGACCACCCCGCAGTTGCCCCGGTCGTTCCAGTCGGTCGCCACGGCCCGGGCCACGTGCCGGTAGAGCGGTTGCCCGTCGACGACGAGGTCCTGGAACTCGCCGCCCCCGGGGTTCGATGTGCGCGCGAGCACGAAGATCAGCTTCTCGTCGCGTTCGAGGAACGGCCGCAGCGCCTCTCGCCCCAAGTAGGGGTGCACGGTGATCGCGTCGGCGCCGAGCACGTCGAAGGCGGCCGTGACGTAGCCCTGGTTGGTGGAGCCGATGTCGGCGCGTTTGGCGTCCAGGATCACCGGCACGTCGGGCGCCCGGTCCCTGACGGCGCGGATGGTGGCCGCCAGCGCCCGGGCGCCCGCGGGCCCCAGCGCCTCATAGAACGCCGCGTTGGGCTTGAACGCACACGCGATGTCGGCGGTGCGGTCGATGATCTCGCGATGGAACGCGACGACGCGCTCCTCGATCGGCGCCGACGGCATCAGCGTGGGCGGCAGCCGCGCCGGGTCCGGGTCGAGCCCGACGCACAGGTTCCGCCCCGCGGCGAAGTGCTCGGCCAGGACGTCGGCACAGCGGTCGCCCTCGGTCATCCGCGCGCCGACTCCAGCAGCGCCCGCTGGTCGATGCCGAAGCGCTCGGCCAGCCAGTCGCACAAGTACTCCATCCCGATCGTCGGGTTGTCGTGCTGGCAATGCTCGGCGCCGGTCTCCTCCTCGCCGATGAGCTTGAGCGTGACGTCCACGCCGCGCGCGCGGGCGTCGTCGTAGACCCGCTGGGCCTGCGTGACGCCCAGGACGTCATGGCCGCCGTGGACGATGAGGTACGGGCACTCCATCCCCCCGAGCACGCCGTCGAGCGTGAACGGCCGTGCCTTCTCCAGCGCGGCGGCCATGGAGTCGGCGCCGAAGACCCACTTGATGTGGCCCGCGAGGCCGTGGTCCTCGCCCGCGCCTCCCCAGAGGTCCTGGATGCTCCAGATGGCGCCGTGGGACACGACGGCCGCCAGTCGGTGCTCGAACGAGCCGGCCCGTGCGGCGTAGTAGCCGCCGAGGCTCGACCCCGAGACCGCGATGCGCGACGGGTCGACGTCGTCGCGCGTCTCGAGGTAGTCGATGCAGCGGCCGACCGGGACCTCGTAGTCATAGCGGTTGTGAACGCCGAAGCGGCGCAGCGTCGCGCCCTGGCCCGGGCCGTCGACGAGCAGGCAGCTGATGCCGCGACGCAGCGACCCGTTGCCGACCATGAACAGGAGCTCCTCCTTGAAGGAGTCCAGCCCGCCGAAGGCGATCAGCACCGGCTGGCGGCCGGTGTCGTAGGGGGCGCGGATGAAGTAGCCCGCGAGGTGCACGCCGTCCTCGTACGGGATCTCGACGCGCTCGACCGGCGGCGTGAAGTAGCGCCCCGCCTTCTGGAAGCTCGCCTCGCACTTGTCGAACGTCGCCAGGCGCCGGGGGTCGTCGCCGGCCAGCCAGAACTCGGCCGAGCGGTAGTTGTCGACCGCCCGCAGCCAGCAGGCCTTCGCGGTCTGCACGTTGCCCGCCGCTTCGGCGGCGTCGCCGCGCGCGCGATTGCGCTCCGCCGTCACGAGCCATTCCTCATGCCAGCTCTCGTCGTCGCCCGGCTTCATGCGGCTGGCGGTCTGGAAGCACTCGCTGATCGAGCCGCCTCCCTCCTGCGTCTCGCCGAGCGCGCGACGGAACTGGTAGCTCATCCACGGGTGCTCCGGCCAGTGGTGCCAGCCGTAGGGCTCGAAGTGGGCTCCGCGCTCGGCGGTGAGCTGCTCGATCGTGCTGTCGGTCATCGTCCTTGCTCCTGATGGTCATGGGCGGGCTGTGGCAGGTCGAAGAATCGGCGCGCTGAGCCGGTCAGCACGGCGTCGCGCTCGTCCGGGGCCAGGGCCTCGTCGATCGCGCTGAGGTTCGCGGCGGGGTCGGCGACCGAGAACGGATGGTCGGAGCCGAACGCCATCTGGTCGACGCCGACGAGCTCGCGCACCGCGAGCACGGCGGGCGCGTGGTAGACGAGGGCGTCGAAGAACACCTTGCGCAGGTCGTGCGTCGGCGGCGAGGTCAGCGCCTCGCGCACGCTGGGGTCCGACCGCCACGCGGCGTCCAGGCGCCCGCCGAGGAACGGGAGGGTCCCGCCTCCGTGCGAGGCGACCAGGCGCAGTCCGGGATGCCGCTCCAGGACACCGGCGAAGACGAGCCGGGAGAGGGCCACGGTGGTCTCGAACGTGAAGCCGAGCGCCACCGGGAAGGCGTGCCCCCACCCGGTGAGCTGCTCGCGGCCGACCAGGTAGTGCGGGTGCAGGAGCAGCGGGAGGCCGGACTCCTCGAGGGCCGTCCACACGGGCTCGAGCTCCGGGTCGTCGAGCTCGCGGCCGCAGACCCGGCAGCCGTTGATGGCGCCGTAGAGCGTCGGCGTGCCGGCGATCTCGCCGACGGTCAGCGCCGCCTGCGCGATGTCGTGCTGGGGCAGCACGCCCATGCCGACGATGCGTCCCTGCGTCCGGCCCTCCAGCGAGGCGAAGTACTCGTTGGCGCGGAGGGCCAGCTCGGGCGCTTCGTCGCCGTCGAAGGGATCGAGCCACGGATTGCCCAGCGAGGCGACCGTCTGGACGATGCCGTGCGACGCCATGAACGCGAGCTTGGCGTCGAGGTCCCAGTACTCCTCGTCCATCGGCCGTCCGTGCTCGCCCTCGAAGATCACGAAGCGCTCGGCGCCGGCTTCGCCGACGACGCGGGGCGGCGCGGTCCGGCGCTTGAGCGCCTCGACGTACCAGCGCGGGTACAGGTGGGAGTGGATGTCGACGGTCGCGGGCATCAGCGGGTCTCCTGGTTGGGCTCGGGCCGGCCGAGCTCGTGGTAGAGCTCCGGGCGCCGCCAGCGCAGCACGCCGGGAATCGTTCGGTAGGGCTTGGGGAACTCGATGCGCTCATCGCGCGAGCGCAGGAAGGACAGCCGGTCGCTGTCGAGGTCGGCGATGAGCATGCCCTCGTCGCCGGACTGGGCGAGCACCTGCTCGGGAGCGGCGACGATGCCGACCCCCTCCTCGTCCGCGGCATAGAGGTTCTGGACCGCCGCGGTGTGCACGAGGTTCTCGATCGCGCGCGCCCAGACCATGGTGCGCCACGTGGGCAGGAGCTCGTTGATCGCACCTCCGGCCGGGAACAGGATCGTCTCGGCGCCCTTGAGCGCCAGCGAGCGGGCCAGCTCCGGGACGTAGACCTCGCTGCAGACCAGCAGGCCGATGGGCCCCAGCCGCGTGTCGAACACGGCGGGCTCGTGGGAGGCGGCGGCGTAGTCGAAGCCCCACGCGTCGATGTCGCGGTAGATGTAGGGGCCGGTCGGCGTGGTGCGGCGGTATGGCGGGGCAACCACGCCGCGGTCGTCGATCAGGTGGAGGACGACGTGATGGCGGTGCGCGTCCGCCGGCTCGATCGCGCCCGCCACGACGTGCAACCGCAGCTCGGCCGCCTTGGCGCTGAGGCGACCGAGCGCCTCGAAGTCGTTGTCGGGGTTGGTCGGCCCGGGGTACCCCTCCGGGAACAGGACGAGGTCGGCCCGCGCGGCGTGGGCGCGGTCCATCCACCGCAGCGCATCGTCGACGTTGCGCGCCTCCTCGGGGCCGGTGTGGGCCCGCGGCTGCACCGCGGCCAGCCGGAAGCTCATCGCGGGTCTCCGTCCTGGAGACCCTGGAGCAGCACGTCACGGGCGCGACCCAGGTGGGCGCCGAGCAGCGCGACCGCCGCGTCCTCGTCGCCGTCGCGCAGGAGCTCGAGGAGCACGGCGTGCTCCTCGACGAACTGCTGCTGATCGTCCGGCGACCCCACCGCGAACGCGTCGAGACCGGCGATGCGACCACGCAGGTGACGCAGGAGATCGCTGAGCGTCCGGTTGCGTGACGCGATCATGATCAGACCGTGGATCTGCTCGTTGATGCCGGCCAGCTCGTCGAAGCGACGCCGCCGGAGGGCCCGCCGATCGGCCGCGATCAGCTCGGCCAGCCGCGTGAGCTCATCGTCGGAGATGCACGACGCGGCGAGGCGGACGGCCTCGCCCTCGAGGAGCTCCCGCACCACGAACATCTCGACCACCTCCCGCGCCGAGAGCCGATGGACGACGAGCCGCGAGGCCTCGTCACGGACGAGGTACCCCTCCAGCTCCAGGTGCAGCAGCGCCTCGCGCACCGGGGTGCGGCTCATCCGCAGCATGGGTCCCACCTCGACTTCCAGCACCGCCTCGCCCGGCGCGATGCGGCCGCCGATGATCGCGGCGCGCAGCTCCTGGTAGGCGCGTTCCGACAGCGAGTCGGTGCTCATGCCGGTCGCTCCTGGTCGCCGCGCGGCGCTCGGGCGGCGGTCGCCGCGAGCCCGCCGGCCATGAGCAGGTGCTCGCGCATCGCCGCGCGCGCGGCCACCGGCTCGCCGGCGCGAATGGCGTCGAGGACGGCGCGATGGCCGGCGCGCAGCCGGCGGCGATCGGCGGCGGAGCAGCCGCCGCTGACGCGCAGGACGAACGACCGCTCATCGATGGTCGCGATGGACCGCATCAGGACCTCGTTGCCCGAGGCCTCCGCCACGGCGAGGTGGAAGGCCGATCCGTCGACGGCCTCGACGCCGACGGCGTCCAGGGCGACGAACGCCGCAGCGAGGTCGTCGGCAGGGCGCGCCGCGGCCAGCTCGGCGGCCTTGGGCTCGAGCAGCAGGCGGATGTCGAACTGCTCGCGCACGTCGCGCAGCCGGACCCGACGTGGCACGTAGCCGCCGCCGGACGCCTCTTCGACCAGCCCGATGACCGCGAGCCGTCGCAGCGCGTCGCGGACCGGCGTCCGGCTCATCTCGAGCTCGACCGCCAGCTGTTGCTCGACGAGCCGCCCTCCGAAGGCGCGCGGGCCGGAGGCCAGGAGCTCTCCCCTGATGCGCTCGAAGGCCTTCTCTCGAAGCGGCGTGTGTCCGGACACACCGACAAACCTACACCGCATCTGGGCGGAACGTGTGTATACCGACGGGCCAACGCATACCGACAGCCTCCATAAAATCCACGTAGGCACTTGCCTTCAAGGGCCTGGCGGCTGTATACCGGTGCCATGTTGTCGCCATGGACGTTTGGAGAGCGCTCGACCCGGCTGCCTCGAGGGGCAAGCCGCTGATGGGGTCGTTGCTGCTGACCGACGGCTACGTCGTGACCGTCGATCCGGACCGGCGCGTGATCCCGTCGGGCTTCGTCCGCATCGAGGGCGACCGGATCACCGGCATCGGGCCGATGGAGGAGATCGGGGACGTGGGCCAGGCCCGCGTCATCCCCCTCGACGGGATGATGGTGACGCCCGGCCTCCTCAACGGCCACAACCACCACTGGGGCAGCCTCTTCAAGAACACCGGGGAGGGCCTGCTGCTCGAGCCGTGGCTCGACCAGGTGACGATCCCGCTGATGGGGCAGATGTCCCGTGAGGACCTGCGGATCGCCGCCTACCTCGGCGCGATCGAGCAGATCCGGACCGGGACGACGTGCTCGCTCAACCACGTGGTCAACGTCAACGACCACGAGACGATGCAGGCGATCATCGAGCCGGCGATCGAGGTCGGCGTCCGCCAGATGGTCACCAAGGAGCTGCGCGACACGCCGCAGCCCGCGTTCTCCAACCGCTACGAGGCGCATCCGCACGTTCGCGGCCGCGAGGAGGAGGTTGCGCTCGCCGAGGAGGTCATCGATCGCTGGGACGGCGCGGGCGGCCTCATCCACATGGGCCTGGCGATCGAGACCGGCGCGAACTGGATGCTGCACAACGCGACGTCGGACGAGATCATCCGCGAGGGCGTCGCCCTGGCCCAGCGGCGCGACCTGAAGATCACCAACCACTGCTCCGCCGGCACGCCGTGGCTCTCGATCAAGGAGTTCGAGGAGGCGACCGGGGGCGGCGACGTCGACTACCTGGTGCGGATCGGCGCGCTGGTCGACAACTGGGTGCTGGTCCACTCGCTGCACCTCAAGGATCGAGAGATCGCCCACGTCGCTCGCGCCGGCGCGAGCGTCATCTCCAACCCGGTGAGCAACGCCTACAGCTGCGACGGCATCGCGCCGCTCAAGCAGATGTTCGAGGCCGGGGTCAACGTGGGGCTCGGGACCGACGGCACCTACGTCAACTGCTCGCCCGACATGGTCGAGCAGATGAAGTTCGCCGCGCTGATCCAGAACGTCACGCACATGGACCCGACCCTGATGACCGCCGAGCGCGTCATCGAGATGGCCACCATCAACACGGCCAAGGCCATGGGCATGGACCACCTCGTCGGATCTCTCGAGGTCGGCAAGAAGGCCGACATCTCCGTCTTCGATCTGCGCAAGGCGCACGTGACCGTCCCCAACCGCCCGGTCGGCGCGCTGGTGTTCTCCGCGCACGGCACGGACGTCGACACCGTGGTCATCAACGGCGAGCTGCGGCTGCACCGCGGCGAGCTGATCGGCTTCGGCCGCGAGCGGGAGGTCCTCGAGGAGGCCACCGCGCGCGCCCGTGAGGTCATCGAACGCGCCGGCATCGCCGAGCGCGTCTTCGTGCACTGGCGCCACTAGGCGCCTCGAAACCAGAGGAGCAAGACGTGCGCAGATCACTAGCCCCGCTCGCGGCGATCACCGCAGCGGCCGCGCTGGCCATGGCCGGATGCGGAAGCAACTCGAGCTCGGGCAGCAGCTCGACCGCCGGCGCGGCGACGCAGGGCGCGTCGACGCCGTCGTCGTCGGGTGGCATGAAGGTCGCGGTGCTCCTGCCCGGCAGCCCCACCGACCAGGGGTACAACGCCGACGGCCAGCGCTCGGCCGACCTCATCAAGAAGGAGCTCGGCGCCGACGTCACGGTCACGCAGAACGTCTCGGTGCCCAACCAGGCCGACGTCTACCGCCAGTACGCCAGCAAGGGCTATGACCTGGTCATCGGCTGGGGCGGTCAGTTCACCGATGGCGCGACCACCGTCGCCGCGGAGTTCCCGAAGGTGCAGTTCCTCGTCGTCAACAGCACGGCCAAGAACGGCACCAACCTCAACTCGATGGACGAGAACATCCAGGACTGGGAGTTCGTCGGCGGGTTCGTGACGGCCAAGCTCTCCAAGAGCGGCACCATCGGCTGGGTCGGCTCGCTGTGCATCCCGCCGACCGCGGCCAACCTGCACGGCTTCGAGCAGGGCGCGAAGTACGCCAACCCGGCGATCAAGGTCAAGTCGACCTTCACCGGGGACTTCGAGGATCCGACCAAGGCCCAGCAGGCCGCGCAGGCCATGATCGACAGCGGCGCCGATGCGCTGAGCGGCAACATGAACAACGGCTGGTTCGGCCTGTTCAAGGCCGCGCAGGCCAAGAAGGTGCCGACGGTCACCGAGTGGGTCGACAACAGCTCGCTGGCCAAGGACGTCATCGCCTCGTCGATCCTGAAGACGCAGGCGACGTTCCTCGCGGGGATCGCCAAGCAGGCGCAGAGCGGGTCGCTGGGCGGCAAGCTGTTCCAGTACACGATGACGGCCGACTCCGGACCGGCGGTGTCCAAGACGGCGCTGCTGCCCCAGAGCGTCTACGACGAGGCGCTCGCGGTCCAGAAGAAGATCGTGGACGGGACGATCAAGCCCAAGGTCGACACCTCCTGCCCGAAGTGAGCGGATCCCGGGTGGGCGACGTGAAGCACGAGGGGCCGCTGCTCCGCCTCGAGGGCATCACGAAGGCCTACCCGGGCGTGCTCGCCAACGACTCCGTCTCGTTCGAGCTGCGCGTGGGCGAGGTCCACGCGCTGCTCGGCGAGAACGGGGCCGGCAAGTCGACGCTGATGGGGATCCTCTACGGCCTGCAGCGTGCCGATGCCGGCCGCGTCCTCTTCGGCGACGAGGAGGTCGCGATCGCCGAGCCGCGTGACGCGATGGCGCTCGGCGTCGCCTACGTCCAGCAGCACTTCTCGCTGATCCCGACGCTGTCGGTCGCCGAGAACCTCGTGCTCGCGCTGCGGTTCGGCGGGCGGCGCATCAGCCTCCGCGACGGCGCGGCGACCGTGCGCGAGCTGTCGGCCCGCTACGGCCTCGGCGTCGAGCCCGACGTCGCCGTCGAACGGCTCTCGGTCGGCGAGCAGCAGCGCGCGGAGCTGCTCAAGGCGCTGGCGCGGGAGCCGCGCGTCCTCATCCTGGACGAGCCGTCGTCGCTGCTCTCCCCGGACGAGGTGCAGCGCCTCGGCACCGTCATCCGCCGGCTGGCGGCCGAGGGCATGGGCGTGATCCTGATCGCCCACAAGCTCGACGAGGTGCTGGCGGTCGTCGACCGGATCACGGTGCTGCGCCGCGGCCGCAACGTCCGCACGCTCGTCCGGGCGCAGGCCACCCGCGAGCTGCTCGGCGAGCTGATGATCGGCGACCTGGCGGCCCGCGTCGACCAGCAGCGGGCGCCCCGCGCGGCCGCCGGCGACGACGTGCTCGAGGCGCTCGACGTCTCCGTCGGCGGCGACCGCGGGCAGACGGCCGTCGACGGCGTGTCGCTCGCGCTGCGGCGCGGCGAGATCCTCGGCGTCGCGGGCCTTCAGGGCAGCGGCCAGGTCGAGCTCGTCGAGGCGCTGGCGGGCGTGCGGCCCCTGACGGGCGGGGTGATCCGGATGGACGGGCGCGACATCGGGGCGCTCGGCGTCCGCGCCCGGCGACGCCTGGGCATCGGCCACATCCCCGCCGACCGGCGGCGCGGCGGCCTCGTCGGCGACCTGACCATCGCCGAGAACCTCACCCTGCCGGTCGCCGGCGAGCGCCCGTTCAGCCGCTTCGGCGTGATCCGGCGGGCAGCGGTCAACGACCACGCCGTGGAGCTGATCGAGCGCTTCGGCGTGCGGACGCCCGGGCCCGCCGTCGCGGTCGCGGCGCTCTCGGGCGGCAACCAGCAGAAGGTGGTCATCGCGCGCGAGCTGTGGCGGCAGCCGTCGGTGGTGCTGGCCTGCTACCCGACGTGGGGCCTGGACTTCGCCGCCGCGGCGGCGGTGCACGAGGAGCTCCAACGTCAGCGCGACGCGGGCGCCGCGGTGCTGCTGGCGTCGATGGACCTCGACGAGCTGCTGGGCATCGCCGATCGCATCGTCGTGATGCAGGGTGGCCGGGTGGCCGGCGAGGTCGACGCCGATGCCGCCGGCGCCGAGGAGATCGGGCTGCTGATGGGGGGCGCGGCCCGATGAGGCTGCTGCGGACGCGCCAGGGCACGCTGGTCGCCGTCGGCGTCCCGATCCTGAGCGTGGCGCTGGCGCTCGTGGTGGTCGGCGTGCTGCTGGCGGCCAACGGCAGCGATCCCGTCGCCGCCTACCGGAGCATGGTCTCGGCGGCGTTCGGCTCGACCTTCGCGCTGAGCACGACGATCATCAAGACGCTGCCGCGCCTGCTGCCCGCGCTGGGCATCGCGCTGGCCCTGCGCGCCGGCCTGTGGAACGTCGGCGCCGAGGGACAGATCTACGTCGGCGCGCTGGCCGCGGCCGGCGTCGCGCTCTTCGGACCGGTCGTCGCGTTCCCGATCGCGGCCGGCCTGGCGCTGCTCGCCGCTGCCGCCGCCGGGGCGGCCTGGGGCGCGATCCCCGGGGCGCTGCGCGCGCGGCGCGGGATCAGCGAGGTCATCACCTCGCTGATGCTGGTCTACGTCGCGATCCACCTCACGAACTACCTCGTCGAGGGGCCGTGGCTGGCCAGCGGGTCGACCTTCCCCGCGACGGACCCGGTGCCGATCGAGCTGCGGCTGCCCATCATCTGGACGGGGACGCTGCTGAACGCCGGCGCGCTCGTCGTCCTCGGCGTCACCGTCGTCGTCGCGTTCGTGCTCGGCCGCACCGTCTTCGGCCTGCAGCTGCGGGCGATCGGGGCCAACGATCGCGCGTCGCGCGTCGCGGGCCTGTCGGTCGGCTGGGTCACGGTCGCCGCGATGGCGGCCAGCGGTGCGCTCGCCGGGCTGGCCGGCGGCATCGAGGTGCTCGGCGCGCGCGGCCGGCTGATCGAGGGCTTCTCGCCCGGCTACGGCTTCGAGGCGATCGCGATCGCGCTGCTCGGCCGGCTGAACCCGCTCGGCATCGTCGGCGCGGCGCTGCTCTTCGGCGCGCTGGACGCCGGCGGCGCCGGGTTGCAGACCACCGCCGAAGGCGTGTCCTCGGCCATCGTGCCGATCACCGAAGGGCTCGCGGTCGTGTTCGTGCTGATCGGGCTGGGGATCGTCGAGATGCTCAACCGGCGCCGCGAGGCACGCGCGATGCTGGCCGGCTCGCAGTCCTCCGAACGCGCCGTGACACACGACAGCGTCGCGGGCCCCGTGGTGGAGGCCTGATGCACAACGACTTCCTCACGCTCCTGCTCGTGGCGGGCGTCGGCCTCGCCGCGCCGTTGTTGTACGCGGCGCTCGGCGAGCTGGTCTCCGAGACCGCCGGCGTCATCAACATCGGGCTGGAGGGCATGATGCTCGCCGGCGCGTTCTGCGGGGTCTGGGGCGCCTTCGTCTCGGGCAGCGTCGCCGTCGGGTTCCTCGCCGCGGCCGCGGGCGGCATGGTCGTCGCGGCCGTCCACGGCGTCGTCTGCCTGGTCTTCCGCGCCAACCAGGTCGTCTCCGGCGTCGTGCTGAACGTCCTCGTCCTCGGGCTCACGACCTTCGGGATCGCCGTCGTCTTCGGGTCGAACCTCTCCCGCTCGGTGGCGACGCTGCCGACGCTGCGCATCCCGCTGCTCGCCGACATCCCGATCGCCGGGCCGGCGCTGTTTGAGCAGGACATCGGCGTCTACGCCGTGTTCCTGATGGTGCCGCTGCTCGTGTGGGTGCTCAGGAGCACGCCGCTCGGCCTGGCGCTCAAGGCGGTCGGCGAGCGCCCGGAGTCGGCGGCGTCCCTGGGCGTGCGGGTCACGGCGCTGCGCTGGTGCGCGCTGCTGTTCTGCGGCCTGGCGGCGGGCGTCGGCGGAGCCCAGCTGACGCTCGCGGGGCTGGGCGCCTTCACGCAGAACGTGACCGCCGGACGCGGCTTCATCGCGCTGGCCGCCGTGGTCTTCGGCCGCTGGCGCCCCGTGGGGACGATGGTCGCCGTGCTGCTGTTCGCCACGGCGGACGCGTTCCAGATCCGCGCACAGGCGCTGGGCATCCATGTGCCCTACCAGCTGCTGGCCATGCTGCCCTACCTCGTGACCGTGGTCGCGCTGGCCTTCGTCCGCGGCATGCGGGCGCCGGCGGCGCTGGGCGTCACGCCGGAGCGCTCATGACGCCCGGCGATCGACCCGTGGCGCTCGTCACCGGCGGCGCGACCGGGATCGGGTTCGCTACGGCGCTGGCGCTCGGGCGCGACGGCGCCCGCGTGGTCCTCGCCGGCCTGCCCGGCTCGCCGCTGCCCGAGGCGGTCGACACGCTCCTGGCACATGGCATCGACGCGATCGCCGTCGAGGCCGACGTCGGCCGGGCCGTCGATGCCGAGCGGGCCGTCGCGGCCGCCGTCGAGGCGTACGGGCGGCTCGACGCCCTCGTCAACTGCGCCGGCACGTCGGCGGTGGCCCCGCTGGCGACGATGGACGAGGCCGATTGGGACCGCGTGTTCGACACCAACGTGCGCGGCGTGTTCCTGATGAGCCGCGCGGCGATCCCGGCCCTGGCCGCCTCGGGCGCCGGCGCGATCGTCAACGTCGCCTCGCAGCTCGCGCTCTCGGCGGTCCCGGGGTTCTCGGCCTACTGCGCGTCCAAGGCCGCCGTCCTGCACCTCACCCGGTGCATGGCGCTGGAGCTGCTGCCGTCGGGCGTGCGGGTCAACGCCGTCTGCCCCGGCGGGGTCGACACGCCCCTCCTGCAGCGAGCGTTCCCGGACGGCCGCGGACCACAGGGCACGCTCGACGACCTCGTCGCCGCCCACCCGATCGGCCGGCTGGGCCGGCCGGAGGAGGTCGCCGCGGCCATCCGGTTCCTCGTCTCCGCAGAGGCCAGCTTCGTGGTCGGGGCGGGACTCGTCGTCGACGGGGGGTACACCCTTGCCTGACGTCGACGAGGCACGCGCAGGCGTCGGGCCCCGTCACGTGCTCGTGGCGATCGACCGGTCGCCCGAGGGCTGGTCGGCGTTGGAGGAGGGCATCGACGTCGCCGAGCGCTGCCACGCCGTCCTGACGCTGATCGCGGTGGCCGAGCGGCCTGGCTGGTGGCTGGCCGGCGTCGCCGGCATGGCACCCCTGACGCACGGTGACGTCGCCGGCTGGCTGGAGGACGCAGCGCTTCGGTCCCTGGCGCTGGCGCGCGATCACGTGCCCGGGTCGATCTCCATCCTGACCCGCGTGGTCCGCGGCCCGGCCCGCAGGGCCCGTGCGCGAGAGGTGTCCAGCGGCCGCTACGACCTGGTCCTCTGGCCCGAGGCCGTCGCGGGGCGCAGGCCCCGGTGACCGGGATGCTGCTGACCAACGGCTACCTCGTCACCGTCGACCCCGGCCGCCGGGTGATCGAGTCCGGCTGGATCGCGATCGAGCACGACCGGATCGTCGGGCTCGGCAGCATGGACGAGCTGCCCGAGCAGCCCGGGGCCGAGGTCGTCGACCTGGCGGGCATGCTGGTGCTGCCGGGCTTCGTCAACGGCCACAACCACCATTGGGCGAGCCTCTTCAAGAACACGGGGGAGGGGCTGCTGCTGGAGGACTGGCTCGACCAGGTGACGCTCCCGTTGATGGCGCAGCTGACCAATGAGGATCTGCGCGTGGCGGCGTATCTCGGCGCGATCGAGCAGCTGCGCACCGGCACCACGTGCTCGCTGAACCACGTCATCAACGTCAACGACGCGGACTCGATGCAGGCGATGATCGAGCCGGTCCTCGACGTCGGCATCCGCCAGCTGGTCACCAAGGAGCTGCGCGACACGCCGGCACCGGCGTTCTCCGACGCGTACGCCGCCCGACCACACGTCCGCGATCGAGACCAGGAGCTCGCGATCGCCGAGGAGGCCATCGACCGCTGGGACGGCGCCGGCGGCCTCATCCACATGGGGCTGGCCATCGAGACCGGCGCCAACTGGATGCTGCACAACACCACCTCGGACGAGATCATCCTCGCCGGCGTCGAGCTGGCCCGGCGCCGGGACCTCAAGATCACCAACCACTGCTCGGCGGGCACGCCGTGGCTGTCGGGCCGGGCGTTCGAGCACCAGACCGGCGGCGGGGACATCGACTACCTCGCGCGCCTCGGGGCGCTGGCCGACAACTGGGTCTTCGTCCACGCGCTGCATCTCAAGGACCGCGAGCTCGACCACATCGCCCGCTGCGGCGCCGCGGTCATCACCAACCCGGTGAGCAACGCCTACAGCTGCGACGGCCTGCCGCCGATGCGCCGGCTCTTCGATGCGGGGTGCACCGTGGGCCTCGGCAGCGACGGCGCCTACGTGAACTGCTCGCTGGACATGGTCCAGCAGATGAAGTTCGCAGCGCTGCTGGCGAACGTCACGCACGACGACCCGTTGCTCATGACCGCCGAGCGGGTCATCGAGATGGCCACCATCGGCAGTGCCCGCGCCATGGGCCTGGACCACCTGATCGGCTCGCTCGAGGTCGGCAAGAAGGCGGACATCGTGGCGTTCGACCTGCGCCGCGCCCACACGACCGTCGGCAACCGCGCGATCGCGGCGCTGGTGTTCTCCGCGCACGGCACGGACGTCGACACGGTGCTCGTCGACGGCAACGTCGTGCTGCGCGGCGGGGAGCTGACCGCGTTCACCGCGGAGCAGGAGGTCCTCGCCGAGGCGACCGCCCGGGCGCGTGGCGCGATCGAGCGCGCCGGGCTCGCCGACCGCGTCTTCGCGGACTGGCGGCCGGTCGCATGAGCTGCGGCTCGGCGCTAGCCCGCTGGGGGTGCGCCCGCGCTGCGCTCGTAGGACTCGATGATGTCGAGCGTCGAGCGCAGGTGGCGCTCGGTCAGCGCGACGGTGAGGTCGGCGTCGCGCTGGTCGTAGGCCTCGAGGATGAGCCCGTGCTCGCGGTTGGCCCCGTCGAGCTGGGAGACCTCCGCCCGGATCGACAGCGAGACCTGGATCGCGGCGGCGTTGCGCAGCGACGTGATCATCGCCAGCAGCCGCGGGGAGTCGGCGGGCTCGAGCAGGATGGCGTGGAAGTCGCGGTTGAGCTGCACCCAGACGCCGAGGTCGCTCGCGCCGAGCATCGTCTCGTGGACCGTGCGGGCCCGCCCGATCTGCTCGTCGGAGATCCGCTCCACGGCGCGCCGGACCCCGATGGGCTCGAGGACCAGGCGCAGGCTGTAGACCTCCTGCGCCTCGGCCAGCGTGGGGGCGTGGACCATGGAGCTGCGGTAGGAGTCGAAGTCGACCAGGCCCTCGCCGGCCAGGTCGCGGATCGCCTCGCGGATCGGCGTCCGGCTCACGCCGAGCTGGGTGGAGAGCTCGGAGAGCACCAGGGGCGTGCCGGGCGCCAGCGCGCCGCCCAGGATCGCGCCGCGCAGCTGCTCGAGCACCTGCTCGTGCGCCGTCTGGCGCGGAATGCCTCCCAGCGTCGGGATGCCGTTCGGCGGCGGTGCGGTCTTGCGTTCGGCCATCAGCCCCCCATGGTCCCTTCTCGTGCGGATCTCAGCACGACCTTGCCACAAGGTCGCCTAGGACGTAGTGTGATGCAAGGCACATCGTATATCGTATATCGAAGAAGGCACCATGACCGCTGAAGTCCTCCCACCCCTCGCCCGCTATGCCCCCTACCGGCGGGCGGGCGACCTCGTGTACCTGGCCGGGATCATCGCCGTGGACACCGTCGCGGGACGCACGATCAGCGGCTACGCCGACCTCCCGGCCGAGGCGCGAACGGCCCTCGGCGAGACGGGCGAGATGTCGGTGGACTCCAAGGACGGCCCGATCGCCGCGCAGTCCTGGTTCATCATGGAGCAACTGCAGCGAGTGCTCGGCGAGGTCGGGGGGACCATGGACGACGTCGTCAACCTGACGCAGTACTTCGTCGACCTCCGGGACTTCCCGATCTACAACGAGGTTCGGGCCACGTACTTCCCGAACCCGCCGGCCAGCACGGTCGTGCGCGTCGCCGAGCTCCTGCCCACGCCCGCCTCGCTGCTCGAGGTCCAGGCCGTCGCGTACATCCCCGAGCGTCGTGGCTGAGACCTTCCTCGCCGTCGACGGGGTCACCAAGCGGTACCCCGGCGTCACGGCGCTGTCGGGCGTGTCGCTGGAGCTCCGGCGCGGCGAGGTGCACGGGCTGATCGGTGAGAACGGCGCCGGCAAGTCCACGCTCATCCGCATCATGACCGGCGCGACCCGGCCCGACGAGGGCACGGTGACCATCGACGGGGAGCCGGTCATGCTCTCGAGCCCCGGCGACGCCCGCCGCCGGGGGGTCGTGGGCATCTTCCAGGAGCTGACCACGCAGCCGTGGCTCACGGTGGCCGACAACCTCCTGCTCGGCGAGGAGCCGACGATCGGCCCCGGCCGCCAGATCCTCGCCCGGCGCCGCGGCAACCGCCGTGCGCGCGAGGTGCTCGCTCGGCTGGACGCGGCGGGCATCCCGATCTCGGCGCGCGCCGGCCAGCTCAGCACGGCGCAGAAGCAGCTGCTGGAGATCGGCCGCGCGATGGCGCTCGACGCGCCGCTCATCATCATGGACGAGCCGACGGCGTCGCTGCCCGATCGCGACGCCGACCGGCTGCTGCAGCTCGTCGACGAGCTGCGCGGCGAGGGCCGCACCGTCCTGTACGTCTCGCACCGGCTCGACGAGATCCGCCGGATCGCCGACCGCGTCACGGTGCTGCGCGGCGGCCGGCATGTCATCACCACGCCGACCGCCGACCTCGACCTGTCGCGCATGATCGAGCTGATGCTCGGACGCCCGGCGGGCGAGCTGTTCCCGCCGCGCAACGAGGAGATCGGCGAGCCCCTGCTGCGGGTGCGCGGCCTCAGCCGCGATCGGGCCTTCTCCGACATCTCCTTCGAGGTCCGCGCCGGCGAGGTGCTCGGGTTCTCCGGCCTGATCGGCGCCGGTCGCTCCGAGGTCATGCGCGCGCTGTGCGGCGCGGAGCCGGCCGACTCCGGGACCGTGGAGATCGCCGGCACGCCGGTGCGGCTCCGGTCGCCGCGCGACGCCATCCGCGCCGGCATCGCGTACCTGCCCGAGGATCGCAAGGAGCAGGGCCTGGTGCTCAGCCTCTCCGGGCGCGAGAACATCGCGCTGGCGTCGATGCGGCGGTTCACGCCGCGCGGCGTGATGCGCCGGGGCGCGATGGAGCGCGCGACCGGCGAGATGAGCCGGGCGCTGCAGCTGCGCGGTTCGCTCGACGCCGAGGTGCGCACGCTT
>DASYLT010000072.1:0-100874 GCA_036009425.1 Baekduia sp.
GACCTGCCGCTGCGGTTCTCGGTCGTCCGACCCAGCGCCGGCGGCACGGTGACCGTCGTCACCACGACCAACCCGGTCTACCCGCTCCGGGCGCACGACGCGGGCGTGCACACCTACTCCACCAGCGGCCTGAGCTTCGCCTGCTGCAAGGTCAAGAAGGGCGACGTCGTCACCGTCGACAACTCGGGCACGACGACGCCCGGCGCCTACGTCTGGTTCGCCGCGCGCCCCGACACGACGACGTTCTCCCACAGCGCCGGCGGCGACAGCCAGAACGTCGGCATGGTGTGGACGCCGATCACGCACCCGGGCTACGACACGCTGGTGCAGGTCGTCGAGCAGCCGGACTGAGGCGGACGCGCCGACGACGACAGGTCGACCGCCGGCCGCCCATCCACGTCCGGGCGGAGGCCGAGCCCATCGCGGGCGCCGGCGGTGGCTCCCGAGAACGACCGGCACGACGTGTGCGTGATACGGGACGCCGGCGTGCCATGCTGGGCGCGTGTCCAGCCGTGTCGCAAGCCCGGACTTCGTCGGCCGTGAGCGCGAGCTCGCGCACTTGAGCGAGGCGGTCGCCGCTGCGAGCGACGGTCACCCGGCGTTCGTGCTGGTGGGCGGCGAGTCCGGCGTCGGCAAGAGCCGGCTCGTCCAGGAGATCGCGCGCCGCAGCGCCGCCAGCGGTGCGCGCGTGCTCTCGGGCGACTGCGTCGACCTCGGCGACGCCGAGCTCGCCTACTCGCCGCTCGTCGGCGCGCTGCGTGGCCTGGACGTCGAGGAGCTCGAGGCGGTCCTCGGCGCCAACGCCCGCGGGCTCGCGGCGCTGCTGCCCCAGGTCGAGGGCCAGGGCGAGGTCTCCACCTCGGCGCCGCTGGCGCAGGGGCGGATGTTCGAGCTGCTGCTCGGCCTGCTCGGTGGCCTGGGCGCCACGCGACCGCTGCTGCTGATCGTCGAAGACCTGCATTGGGCCGACCGCTCGACGCGCGACTTCCTGACGTTCCTGATCCGCAACGCTCGCACCGAGCGCCTCGTGGTCGTCGCGACCTACCGCACCGACGAGTTGCACCGCCGCCACCCGCTGCGCCCGTTCCTGGCCGAGGCTGACCGTGCGCCCGCGGTCACGCGCGTCGTGCTGGACCGCTTCACGCGCGACGAGCTCGTGGCGCAGCTCACGGGCATCCTCGACGAGCGCCCGTCGCCGCAACTGGTCGAGGAGCTGTTCGCGCGCGCCGAGGGCAACCCGTTCTTCACCGAGGAGCTCGTCGCGGCCGCGGGCGACCACCGCGACCTGCGCCTGCCCGAGGACGTCCGCGACACGCTCATGCTGCGCATCGAGGCCCTGAGTCGCGACACGCAGGCCGTCCTGCGCGTCGCCGCTGCGGCCGGACCGCGCAGCCGCCACGGCCTGCTGCAGCGCGCCAGCGAGTTGGACGACGACGCGCTGGTCGCCGGTCTCCGCGAGGCGGTCGTCCACCACGTCCTGGTCCCCGAGCCCGAGAGCGACGTGTACATGTTCCGCCACGCGCTGCTGCGCGAGGCGATCGCCGACGACCTGCTTCCGGGCGAGCGCGGCCCGCTGCACGCGGCGCTGGGCCGGGCGCTGAGCGACGACCCGACGCTGTCGGCCTCGGGGCGCGGCGTGGCGGCCGAGCTGGCGTTTCACTGGTCGGCCGCGCACGACCTGCCCGCGGCGTTCGCCGCCTCGGCCCAGGCCGGCGCCGAGGCCGAGCGGGTCGCCGCCTTCGCGGAGGCCAACGCCCACTTCGAACGCGCGGCCGAGCTGTGGGACGCCGTGCCCGCCGAGCAGCGCGCCGACGGCCCGTCGAGGATCGAGCTGCTGCGCCGCGCCGCCGACGCCGCGCAGCTGTCGGGCGACCAGGATCGCGCAGCGGCGCTGACCCGCCGCGCGCTGGCGCTCGTCGACATCGAGCGAGACCCGCTGACGGGCGCCGCGCTGCACGAACGCCTGAGCCGCTACCTCTGGGTCGGAGGCCTCTCGCGCGACGCGCTTGAGGCGTCGGGCACCGCCGTCGCGCTGATGCCGTCCGACGCACCGCCCGCCGAGCGCGCGCGGGTCCTGGGGACGCAGGCGCATTTGTTGATGTTGTTGGGGCGCGGGGTGGAGGCCACCGAGCGCAGCGAGGAGGCGCTCGCCCTGGCCCGTGCCGCGGGCAACCGCGCCGAAGAGGGCCGGATCCTGAACACGATCGGCCCGTCGCTGACGATGGTCGGTCGCCATGATGAGGGCATCGCCGCGCTGCGCGTCGCGCGCGAGATCGCCGAGGAGGTCGGTGATCTCGAGGAGATGACGCGCGCCTACGTCAACCTCGGCGAGGTCCTGGACCAGCGCGGTCGCATCGCCGAGGCCGCGGCGGTCGCGCGCGATGGCGTCGCGAGGGCCCGCCTCGAAGGCCTGCGCGCCCTCCTGCCGTTGCTGCTCTCCGAGTTGGCGCACCGGCTGGTGCGCCTCGGACGCTGGGACGAGGCCTCGGCTGCGTTGGACGAGGCGCTCCTGGCCCCGCAGGCCATCGGCACGGGCCGGGCCGCGGCGCTGGTGGAGCGCGCCGACCTCGACGCGCTGCGGGGTGACGGCGAGGGGATCGAGGCGCTGCTGGCCGAAGCCGAGGCCGCCCAGCGCCAGGCGGTCGGCTCGATGTGGACCGCGCCGCTCACGACCGCACGCGCCGCGGCCGCGATCTGGGATGGCCGTCCGGCCGACGTCCGCGCCACGGTGGAGCGAGAGCTCGCGGCCAGCGAGGAGGACGACGACATGGCGGCCCACTACCTCGGGCCGGTCCTGGCCGTCGGCGTGCGGGCCGAGGCCGACCTGGCGACGCGGGCGCGCGCCACCGGCGACGCCGAGGGCGAGGCCGACGCGATCGCGCGCGCGGGCCGGCTGGTGCAGGACGTGCTGTCGCCGGCGAGCCCCGGCATGCCGCCGGAGGCGGTCCTGCAGCTGGCCACCGCAGGGGCCGACGAGCAGCGTGCCCGCGGCGTCGCCACGCCCGAGACGTGGGCGGATCTCGCGACGCGCTGGGAGTCCTTCGGCGTGCCGTTCCAGGCGGCCTATGCGCGCTGGCGTCAGGCCGAGGCGACGCTGGCGGCCGGCGGCGCCCGCGGCGACGTCGCCGCGGTCCTGTCGGCAGCGCACTCCGTGGCCGTCGCGCTGGGTGCCCGTCCGCTCCGTGCCGAGGTCGAGGCGCTGGCGCGGCGGGCGCGGATCCCGCTCGACGACCGCGACGCCGTCCCCGAGGATCCGACCCCGGGCGAGCCGTCGGCCGCGGAGCGCGTGGGGCTGACCGCCCGGGAGCTCGACGTCCTGCGCCTGGCGGCGGCGGGGTCGACGAACCGGGAGATCGGCGAGACGCTCTTCATCAGTCAGAAGACCGTCAGCGTCCACGTCTCGCGCATCCTGGCCAAGCTCGACGCGCGCACGCGCGTGGAGGCCGCGGGCATGGCGCACCGGCTCGGCCTGCTCGACGACGACGTGCTCGCCTAGTGTCGTGAATCAAAAGTCACGACACTAGGCCACCGTCGCCATCGCGGTCGGCGCCGCCTCGATGCGCGGCGCCCGCGCAACGGCGACGGCGACGAGCGCCACGGAGACGCCCAGCAGCGCCAGCGCGCCGCCGAGGCCGGCGAGCGCGACGAGCGCCGGCGCGAGCAGCGAGCCGGCGACGATCCCGCTCAGCGCCGCAGGCAGGGCGAAGCCGTAGGCGCGGCCGAGCACGTCTGCGGGCAGCGAGCGCTGCAGGCCGGTCTCGACGAGCACCTCGACCGTGATCGCGCCGACGCCCCCGACGAAGCTGAGCACGAGTGCCGGCACGAGCGTGTGGGTGACGCCCAGGAGCGGGAGCGGCACGGCGACGCACAGCAGCGCGGCGACGAGGGCGGCCGGCTGTCGCTCCTCGGCGGCAAACCTCCCGGCGACCGCTGCGCCGAGCACGCCGCCCAGCCCCATGGCGCCGAGCAGGTAGCCGTAGCCGTCGGCGCCGAGGCCCAGCCGGCGGGCGACGAGCAGCAGCAGCACCGTCTGCGCGCCGTAGACGAGGCTGCAGGCGATGTCGGCGCCGACCAGGCGGCAGGCGGCGGAGCGCGCCAGCAGGGCGTGGGCGCCGGCGCGCAGGTCGGCGAGGACGTCGAGGCGGGCGGCGGCGCCGTCCTGGCGGGGCTCGGGGTGGAACGCCGCGCCGGCGGGGATCGATGCGACCAGCAGCGCCGAGCCGGCGAACGTGAGGCCGTTGAGCGCGAAGGCCAGGCTCGGCGGGCCGAGGAGCAGGAGGATCGCGCCGAGGGCCGGCCCCGCGACGAGGCACGTCGGTCCGATCGCGGCGCGCGCCGCGTTGGCGGCCGCGAGGTCATCGTCGTCGACCAGTTGCGATGTGCTCACCGCCACGCTCGGCGCATACGGGACGGAGGCCAGCGTCGCCAGCGCGGCGAGAACCGGCGCCAGGACGACGGGCAGGCCGGCGACCGCCACGAGCGTCAGCAGCCCCATCAGCGCGGCACGGGCGAGGTCGGTCGCGATCATCAGCGTACGACGGTCGACGCGATCGGCCAGGACGCCGCCCAGCGGCCCGGCGACCACGATCGGCGCGACACGCGCCGCCGTGGTGAGACCCAGCCACGTCGTCGAGTGCGTCGCATGGTCGACGTAGGCGAGCAGCGCGAGGTTGTAGAGCCAGTCGCCGGCCTGGGAGAGGGCCAGGGCGGCCAGCAGACGGGCGAAGCGAGGATGGCGAAGCGCGATGTGCATGCCGCCGGACGGTGACGCTGAGGTCCCGCTGCCTGCATCGGGCGCCTGCCCACAGCGACCGGCGCAGCAGTCCTATCTCGGCCGGCTAGGGGTCCTACATCGCGCAACCTAGGACCCCTGGCGGCAGCGGATAGGGCGGCCGGGCGGGAAACTCGGCGCGGCTGTCGGATGTGCGGTGACGGGCCTCAGCCGCAGAGTTCCCATCCATGAACACCACCACGCAGGCCACCCACGCCGACCGGATCTTCGCCCCGCAGGCCCGGATCTTCTCCCCGGAGCGGATCTTCGCCCCGCTGGCCCGGAACTTCTCCCCGGAGCGGATCTTCGCCCCGGAGGCCCGGATCTTCTCCCCGGAGCGGATCTTCGCCCCCCGGACCACGTCCTGCTCCACCGACCCCGCCCGCACGGCGGGTCCTGTGCCCGGCCTCGGCCGCGTGGAGGACAAACCGCCATGCCCTTCCTCAGCAATGGAGATCGCAAGATGAACACCAACATGATTCGCCGTCGGGCCACGTGCGTCCCGGCCGTCCTGGCCGTGGTGGCCGTGGCGACGACGACGGCGCAGCCGGCGCAGGCGGGCTTCTCCGACGTCAAGCCGGGCGGCTTGATCTGCACGACGTTCAACGCGGCGAGCACCACCTCGACCGTGCAGCTGGCGGCCTACAACCACAGCTCGGTCAACCAGTCGGTTCCCGCCGGTGACTTCAACTACGTCGATCCGGACCCGATCGACCGCGGTCAGCCCGGAGTGTTCGCGCCGGGTTGGTCGTCCTGGAGCACCAGCTTCCCCGCCGTGGCCGATGACGCCCCGCACCAGGCGGTCTGGGTCCTCAACGGCTCCTACCAGGACATCCTGGACACGCGTGCCAGCGAGCAGCCGTTCCAACGCCCGTGCGCCGATCACGGTCCGGCGATCACCTCGGTGTCGCCGGCGCTCGTCCCCGGCGGCGGTGCGCAGGCGTTGACGATCTGGGGCCGCGGGATGGCGGGTGCGACGGTCCTGATCAGTGGCGCCGGCGTGCACGTGGCGACGCCGGCGGCCGCGGTCGACCAGCGAATCGACGTCGCGGTGACGGTCGACGCCGACGCGGCCAAGACGCCGCGCGACGTCCTGGTCAAGACGCCGGACGGCTTCGAGGTCGGCTGCCGCGCGTGCCTGCAGATCGCCGCTGGTTCCGGCGCCCCGGCGACCGGCGCTCAGGGACCCAAGGGCGACAAGGGCGATGCGGGGGCTCAGGGCCCCAAGGGTGACACGGGAGCCCAGGGCCCCAAGGGCGACACGGGAGCCCGCGGACCCGTGGGAGCGCCGGGAGCGCCCGGGCTGCCGGGCGCCGCCGCAGCGGTCGTCCGCGCCACCAGCGCGCCGGCGAGCTTCGGACGCGACGGGCTCGCCACGGCGAGCGCGAGGTGCCCGGCCGGGACGAGCGTCATCTCGGGCGGCCACGACGTCGACACCTCCTCGAGCCTCGAGGTCGTCTCGCTGGTGACCGACGAGGCCAACGGCGACCGGTCGTGGACCGTCACGGTCCGGGCCCTCCCGGCGCGCGGCGCGCGCCGGCTGACCGTCTCGGCCAACTGCCTGAAGACGTCGTAGCGGTCAGGCGGCCCCGCCGAAGCCGCGTGGAACACGGCCTGCGCGGCGGGGCCGTAGGCGGCCGCCCAGCGACCTCGATGTCCTGCGTTCATGCATGCGCACGGCCGGACCGGGCCAGCGCGGCGCGCCGTGCGCCGCCGATGGCGCCGAACGCGCAGCCGGCCACGCCGGTGATGACCGGCAGCAGGCCCGGCACAGAGCCGAGCGACACCTCGGCGCCCGTCCCGGCGATCGCGTGGCCGAGCAGGATCCCGGCGCCGAAGATCACCCCGGACACGGCGCCGCGCCGCGCGCCCTCCGCGGCGCCTCGATGCTCGAAGCCGCCGAGGATCCCCCCGAGCGCGGCGAGGACCTGCAGCGCCCAGTAGCCGACCGCGCTCCATCCGAGCACCACGCCGCACAGCGCGCCGAAGACGAGCGGGACGACCAGCGCGCCGATCACGCGCTCGGCCGGCGAGCGCTCCTCGAACGGCACCATGAGGCGCGCGATGGCCGCGCCGCCGCGCCCGTCGACCTCAGCTCCCGCCATCGGTCCGCCTCTGCGCGCCGATGATCGCGCTCCCCGCGTGCCCACGTGTCAAGTCCGCCGCCCTCCTCCAGGGTTGCCGGGAAGGAACCTACCGGCCCGGGCCTCTGGCGGCGACGGTGAGCTGCCCGGCCCGGATGGCGTCGCCGGGCTCGGGCCGATGAGGCCATCGCCGGGCGCACGTCGTCGACCCCAACCGCGTTCGCGTACCGACCGGCGAGCAGGGCCGGCCCGGGGCGGTGGCGAAGCCCGGAGCCATGCGATGTGCGCTCGCCTTGGCGATTGCGCTGCTGGCCGGTACCGCGCTCGGGGGCCCGGCGCAGGCGAGCGCGGCCGGGCCGAGCACGGCGGCGCTGCAGGTGGCGCTCCACGCGCGCGGGATGTACACGGGGACGATCGACGGCGTTCCCGGTCCCGGCACGCGCTCGGCCGTGGTGCGCCTGCAGCGCCGGGCGGGCCTGGCCATCGACGGCATCGTGGGGCCGGCGACCCGTCGCGCGCTCGGCTGGCGTGGCCGTCCGCGGATCGGCGCGCGCGTGGTGCGCAGCGGACAGCGGGGGTGGGACGTCGCGTCCCTGCAGTTCCTGCTCGGGCGCGCCGGGTTCCCGTCCGGGGCGGTCGACGGCGTGCTGGGCCCGCGCGGCACCGCTGCCCTTCGCCGCTTCCAGGCCTGGGCCGGGCTGCCGGCCGACGGCCTCGCCGGGCCGGGCGCCCTCGCGGCGCTGCGTCGCCCGCCGCCGGTCTCACCGCTGCGGCTGCTCGCTCCCGTCGCTGCGCGGGTCGGCGACGGCTTCGGCCCGCGCGGCACCTGGTTCCATCCCGGCCTGGACTACCTCGCCGGCGCCGGCGTGCCGGTCGCGGCCGCGGGCCGGGGCTGCGTGGCCTTCGCCGGCTGGGACGCCGGTGGCTACGGCAACCTCGTCGTCGTCGCCCACCGGCTCGGGCTGACGTCGTGGTACGCACATCTCTCGTCGATCGCCGTGCGCCGCCACGGCTGCGTGACGGCCGGCACCGTCATCGGACGCGTCGGCGCCACCGGGCGGGCCACCGGCCCGCACCTGCACTTCGAGCTGCGCCTCCGCGGCGCCGCGATCGACCCGCGCACCAGCGGCGTCGGATGATCCGCCACGGGCGATCGAGAACGTGCACCGATCATGAGTGTGGTGGGCGCGCACGCGCGCGTGCTCCCATCGCGCCCGGCCTGAAGCGCCCCCTCCGCCCTCGGGTAACGTCAGACGCGTGGCGACCTATCGCATCGGCCTCGCGGTGCATCCCCTGCGGGACACCTCCGAGCAGGTCCGGGTCATCCAGCAGTGGGCCGCGACGCATGACGGTGAAGTCGTCATCCGTGAGTCCGATCGTGGGCGCGCCGTCGACGGCGCGATCGTCGTGGACGACGCGACGTTCGCGGCCACCATCGACGGGCTGATCAGCCTGGGTGGCGACGGGACGATGCTCGGCGCCCTGCGCACCGTCGCGCACGCGCCGGTGCCGGTCCTCGGCGTCAACGTGGGCAACCTCGGGTTCCTGGCCGAGATCCGGCCCGACGAGCTGCCCCAGGCGCTGGATCGCATGTTGGCCGACGAGTTCACGATCGAGCCGCACAGCTGCCTCGAGGTCCGCTACTGCAAGCACAAGACGACGCTCCCGTTCAACGACGTGGCGATCTCGCGCGTGCCGGGCGCCGGCTCGGTCCAGGCGTCGATCGCCGTGGACGGGCGACGGCACGGCTACTTCCGCTGCGACGCGCTGATCGTCGCGACGCCCACCGGCTCGACGGCCTACAGCTACGCGGCGGGCGGCCCGGTGATCTCGCCCGCGGCGCAGGGCATGCTCGTCACGCCGGCGTCGCCGATGTCGGGCATCAGCCGTCCGCTCTTCCTGGGCGCCGCCGAGGGGCTGCGGCTCGAGCTGCTCGAGGCCTCCGGGCGGCCGGCGCTGGAGGTCGACGGCGAGGTCGTCGACCACCTGGCGCCGGGCGACGTCCTGGAGATCCGCTGGCGTGCGGACGCCGGGCACGTCGTCCGCTTCGACGCCGAGGCCCATCAGCAGCGCCAGCGGCTGAAGCTCAGCCTGCTCGACCTCCCGCTGCTGCCCGACGAGCTGCGCGAGCTGCAGTCCCCGCCCGGCTGACCGCTGGAGCGCATCGAGCAGCTGGACGTGATCGCCAGCAAGCTGCCCTGACGGCGCTCGCCGAGCCGGGACCGGTCCGCCGCCCGACGCGCGACGCTCTGGCGCTTCGAGCGTGCGGTAGCGTCGATCCGTGCCCGAATCCTCCGTCGCGGCGCGGCAAGCAGGGCCGGTGCCCGGGCGCGATCACTGCCTCGCACCGGGGCGCCTCGGCCACGGAGAGCCGCCGCATCCGGGCTACGGGCGGATGTTCGGCGACCTCGAGCCGCTGCACATCGACGAGGCGTTCTTCGTCACCCAGGGCAAGGCGGCGGTGGCCGGGACCGACACGACCTTCGTCGACCTGACCTCCGACGAGCAGACCCGGACGGACCTGCCCGCCGCGGGCTGGCCGGTCTTCGGCCAGTTCGTGGCCCACGACCTCACCGCCGATCGGTCGCGGCTGGCCGCGCGCGCCGACCCCGGCGAGCTCGCCAACGCTCATACGCCGCGCCTGAACCTCGAGACCGTCTACGGGCTCGGGCCGACCGACCAGCCCTACCTGATGCAGAAGTCCTCGCCGTCGCTGCTGCTGATCGGCGGCGATGCCGAGCACCCCGACCTGCCGCGCAACCAGGACGGCGTCGCGCTGATCGGCGACCCGCGCAACGACGTGCACGGCCTGATGACGCGGCTGCAGCTCGCGTTCCTGCAGGCCCACAACGCGCTCGTGCAGCGGCACGCGGCCGCCGGAGCCGGCGAGGACGAGTGCTTCGAGCTCGCGCGGCGCGACTTGCGCTGGCACTTCCAGTGGCTCGTGGTGCACGAGTTCCTGGACCTGTCGGTGGGGCCGGAGCTCGCTGCCGCGGCCCGCGCCGGTGAGCGCCCGCACTTCCGGCCCGAGGCGGAGCTGCTGCTGCCGGTCGAGTTCGCCGACGCGGCGTTCCGGTTCGGCCACAGCCAGGTCCGCGACCACTACCGGCTGCACGCCGACGGACCGGCGCGCTCGCTGTTTCCCGACCTGGCGGGCTTCCGCCCCATGGTCGATCGTCCGGTCGACTGGGCCATGTTGTTCGACATGCCCGCAAGCGCGCCCGCCCCGCAGCGAGCCAAGGCCATCGACGGCCGGCTGGTCCCCTCGCTGATCCACCTGCCGCTCGAGGTCACCGGCGATCTCGCCTCCGAGGAGCAGCAGTCCCTGGCCGTCCGCGACCTGCAGCGCGGCCGCGCCACCGGCCTTCCCTCGGGCGAGGCGATCGCCCGGCGGCTCGGCGCGCGCGTGCTGGACGCCGACGAGATCGGGGTCGCCCATCTCGGCTGGGAGGGGGAGACCCCGCTCTGGTACTACCTGCTCAAGGAGGCCGAGGTCCTGCACGACGGGCGCCGTCTCGGCCTGGTGGGCGGCTCCATCGTCGCCGAGGTCCTGACGGCGGTCGTCGCCGCCGATCCCGACAGCTACGTCAACGCCGAGCCGAGCTGGACGCCGACGCTGCCCCACGAGGGCGACTTCACCGTCGGCGACCTCCTGTCGTTCGCCGCGCGACCTGAGCACTGTTCGGCGTAGCATCGCTCGCATCCCAGAGATCACGGCGGTTTCCGCGCAGGCCGTACCGATGGACACCAAGACGCTCAGCCGCCTCATGGACGTGGGGCGGGGGCTGCTCTCCGAGCTCGACCTCGACGCGGTGCTCGCGCGCATGCTGGAGGTCGCGCGGGAGCTGACCAGCGCGGAGTACGCCGCGGTCGGCATCCTCGACGAGCGCCACGAGGGGCTGGAGCGGTTTTTGACGAGCGGCATCGACGGCCGCACGCGGGCGGCCATCGGCGACCTGCCCAGCGGCCATGGTGTGCTCGGGCTGCTCATCAAGGATCCGCGCCCGCTGCGGCTGTCGGACGTCGGCGCGCATCCGCAGTCCTACGGCTTCCCGCTCAGCCACCCGCCGATGGGGAACTTCCTCGGCGTCCCGATCCTCGTGCGTGGCGTGGCGTGGGGGCACCTGTACCTGACCAGCAAGCCCGGATCGGACTTCACGGAGGTCGATGAGGAGGCCATGGTGGTGCTGGCCGACTGGGCCGCGATCGCAGTGGCCAACGCGCGTCTCTACTTCGAGGCCACGGCGCGCCGGGACCAGCTGGAGCGGACCGTCCGCGCGCTGGACACCACTGCGGAGATCTCCAGCGCGATCGGCGGCGAGATCGAGCTCGACCGCATCCTCGAGCTGCTGGCCAAGCGCGGCCGTGCCCTGGTCGACGCGCGCACGGTCATGATCGCGCTGCTGGCCGGCGACGACCTCGAGGTGGTGGCGGCGGCCGGCGTCGTCCCCGACGGGCTCGTCGGCCGGCGGGCGACCGTGGACGACTCGGCGCTCGGCGCGGTGCTGCGCTCACGACGGCCGGAGCGCCTGACCGACCTCAACCGCCGGGTCGGCCGGCTGATCGCCACCGAGCTCAACGCGCAGACCGGGCTGATGGTCCCGCTGGTGCATCGCGATCGGGCGGTCGGAGTCCTGGCGGCGTTCGACCGGCTGGAAGGCGGCCCGGAGTTCAGCGCCGACGACGAGCGCCTGCTCCAGGCGTTCGCCGCGACTGCGGCGACGGCGGTGGCCACCGGCCAGAGCGTCGCCACGCATTCGCTGGACGGCAGCATCCGGGCGTCGGAGGCGGAGCGCAGCCGCTGGGCGCGCGAGCTGCACGACGAGACGCTGCAGGAGCTCGGCGGCCTGCGGGTGCTGCTGTCAGGTGCGCGCCGCAGCCAGGACCCGGCACGGCGCGACGAGGCGCTGGACCAGGCCATCGAGCTGGTCACCGGAGGCATCGCCAACCTGCGGGCGCTGATCGCCGACCTCCGTCCGGCCGCGCTCGACGACATCGGCACCGGCGCCGCGCTGACCGGCCTGGTCGAGCGCGTCCGCGCCACCAGCGGCTTGCCGGTGGAGCTCGTCCTGAACCTGGACTTCGAGGCCGGCCGCGCGGCGACCCGCCACGTCCCCGAGCTCGAGGAGGCCATCTACCGCATCGTCCAGGAGGCGCTGACCAACGCGGTCAAGCACGCCGCCGCCGACCACGTGCGGATCACCGTGAGCGAGGACGAGCACGCCGTCGTCGTCATCGTCGCCGACGACGGACGCGGGTTCGATGAGCAGGAGGGCGTCACGGGCTACGGCCTCGTCGGCATGCGGGAGCGGATCACGCTGGCCCGCGGGACGCTGAGGGTGCGTTCGCGCCCGGGGGAGGGCACGACCCTGGAGGTTCGGCTCCCCGTGCGGCGCCTGAGCGCGGGCGTCGGCGGCGCGGCCACCGGCTCGGCTGCTCGGTAGCGCAAGCGGCGCCCGGTGCAGCCTCCGCGCACCTCCATGGACATCCGTCAGGTCGACGAGACCGTCGCCGTCGGCCGCCCGGCCAGCACCGGCGGCAGGTCCTCCGCGGCGCGGTCCCATAGGACGTAGCGGCGCGTCCCGGGGATCAGGGCCGCCGTCGCGGCGGCGGGCTCGTCCTCCATCCCGAGGAGCACGACGGTGCAGGACGCCGGGAGCACGCCCGTGCGGCCGGTGGCGAGCAGGCCGTCGTAGAGCACGAGGAAGTCGGCGTCCTGCTCGCGCGCGAGCCGGCCGGCATGGGCCGCCGTGGCGGCCTCGGCGACGAGCTCGAGCGCCGGCTCGTTCTCCACCAGCATGCGCAGCGCGAGCCGCCCGGCGACCGTGGCGTGGGCGACGACCACCCGGGTGGTTGCGCCCGCCGGATCTGTGCGTTGGTCCACCGCCCGAGCGTAGGCGCGCGGCGTGCTCCTGCCATCCGCAGTCCTCCGCCGGACCATCCGGGAAAACCCGCAGCCACGGTGCGGGCGTCTGCCGATGCCGTGCGGCCGGCCGGCGCGCATGCTCGTGCCTCGTCCTTCCCGCCCGACACAAGGAGCTTCTCCATGCCACGTCCCTTCCGCCTCGGCGGCATCATCGCCGGTCTCGTCCTCATCGCCTTCGGCATCGGCGCGATCGTCATCGGCATCAGCGGTCGTCATGAGGTGAGCACCGACGTCAAGCGCGAGCAGATCGTCGGCACGCCCGACATGAAGCCGTCGCTCATCGCTGCGGCGGTCAAGGAGTCCGGCCTCAAGAACGTCACGCTGCCGACCTGCGACGTCGCGGGCAAGGCCATCACCAACGGCACCGACGCCAAGTGCTTTGCCAGCTACATGCGCATCCACGCCCTCGAGGCGACCGGCGGCAAGACCTACGCCCAGATGCCGCAGTACGCCACGGCCGACGGCAAGGGCACCAACCTGCCCGCCCAGGCCGCCAAGGACCCCAAGACGGGTCAGCCGCAGAGCAACCAGGCACGACAGGTCTGGATCAGCGAGACCGCGCTGACGACCGCGCTGAACACCTCGTTCTTCGCGTCGCAGGTCGGCCTCTTCGCCATCGTCATGGGCCTGGCGCTCCTGCTGAGCGGCTTCGGCTTCATCGTCCTGGCCGCCGGCCTGCTCGGCCGGTCGGGGCTCCGAAGCCGTCCGGTGACGGTCAAGCCGCTGGCGCCCGTCGAGCCGGCCGCGGTCTAGCCATGTCGGCCCGCCCCCAGGTGCTGGTGCTCTACGCAAGCACCCATGGCCACACGGCCAAGATCGCCGAGCGCGTCGGCGCGACGCTGCGCGAGCAGCACGTCGACGCTCGCGTCACCCGGGTGGGCCCGACCTCCGCGGTTGACCCCGCGGAGGTCGACGGCATCATCGTCGGCGCCTCCATCCATCGCGGCCACCACCAGCAGGAGATCCTGGACTGGATCTCCGCGCACCGCACGACCCTCGGCGCCATGCCGTCGGCGTTCTTCTCGGTCTCGCTGACGGCAGCCGAGGACTCCGACGAGGCGCGCGCCACCACGGCCGAGCTGATCGACGAGGTCGTCGCGTCCACCGGCTGGACCCCGGCGACCACCGCCGCGTTCGCCGGTGCGCTGCAGTTCGAGGAGTACAACCTCCCCACGCGCGTGCTCATGCGGCTCATCGCCCATCGCCAGGACCCGCACGTCGATGTCCACGTGGACACCGACTACACCGACTGGGCGGTCGTGGACCGCTTCGCCGCGGACTTCGCGACGTCGGTGCAGCGGACGCCCGCCACTGCCTGAGCCGCGCCCCACCAGCACGTCGAGGGACGACTCAACCGCGATAGTCGCGGGTCAGTCGTCCCGCGACGTCGTTGACGGGGGTGGCCTGCGGTCAGGCGGCCGGCGCGGGACTGCCCGCGGCCGGCGCCTCGGACCTGGCCGCGGGAACGCCCGGCCTGCGCGACCGCCACAGCGCCACGGCGAGCGCTCCGAGGCCCACGACCGTCGCTGCGAGCCCGACGAGGGCACCGGCGACGGGGATGAGCGCGAGCACGCGCAGGATCGCCCAACCGGCCAGCAGCGCCAGCCACGGCGAGGTCGACCGGTTGCGCAGCACCCGGCGCCCGAGGGCCCAGGCGGTCGTCGCGTACGCGACGAGCAGCACCGGGATCGCGGCCAGCAGCAGCGCGACGCCGAACGGGATGCCCACGACCGTGACGAGTGCGAGGACCGCGAGCAGCGGCGCGCCGATCGCGATGGCCACGCCCCATCCGATGGTGGCGCCGAGGTGCTCGCGCACTGCCCGGTCGGCGCCGGACAGCGCCCCCGGGGCGAGCCACACGAGCAGGATGCCGACGATCAGCGTCGACACCGACACGGCCAGCCACCACCAGAGCGCGCTGATCCAGCCCCAGCCGTTCGTCGCGTCGCCCCAGTCCTCCTTGCTGATCGTGCCGCCCACGCGCGCGCCGGGCGCGAGCACGGGGCGCTGGTCGCCGTAGCGGAGGTCGCCGCCGACGCGTGCCGTCGGACCGAGGACCGCCCGGTCCGACACGGCGATCAGATCGCCATCGACACGGCCGGTGACGCGGATCGGGCCGCTGACCGACACGACGTCGCCCGTGGCCCGTCCGGCGATCCTCACGGTCCCGTCGATGACGATGACGTCGCCCGCGGTCTGGCCCGCCGGGACGACGGCGCCGCCGCTGATCACCACATGGTCGGTGGCGGCGGACGCGCTCCCGGCAGTGAGCAGAAGCGCCAGGAGCGCGGACAGCAACGCGGCGATCGCCGCGCGAACAGCCTGAGGCGTGGACATCTGGACGCTCCTCGGGCGCGGGGTTGCGTCCAGCGTCCCATCCTGTTTCGGCTACTGCAAGGCGTACGTCGCCGCCCCGACGCCGTGCGGGAGCTCGACCTCGACGTCGAGGCCCTCGCTCGCGGCATCGGCATCCGCCACAGCCGGGGCATCGGTGCCCTCCAGGGCGAGCAGCCACGGCGACAGGTAGCGACCTTCCACCTTGTGCGCGGCCGACCACAGGCGCGGTTCCGAGGGCGCGTCGCCCGCGCCGCCGTGCAGCGCACGCTCGAGGTACTGGGCGTTGCGGCCGGTCAGGAGGCGGCCGCGGAGCACCGGCTTGAACGGGCGCGGCTGCACCGGGGCGCCGGCGGCAGACGCCAACAGCTCGGCCACGGCATCGGCCTGCTGGCAGGCGAGGCCGCCCTGCTTGACCCCGAACGCCGTGCCGTCGCCGGCCGCGTAGACGTCGGTGAGGTCGCGGACGCGGCCGTACTCGTCGACGGGGACGAAGCCGGACGCGTCGACCGGGACGCCGTCGAGGCGGACGCCCTCGATCGTGGGCAGCGCCACGATGCGCTGGCTGTCGAGCGACTCGCCCGAGGGCGCCAGCACGAAGGTGCCGTCGGAGGCCTCACGGACGTAGGCGTCGCCGCGGAAGGCGACGCGCGCCTGGTCCAGGAGGGCGGCGACGGCCGCCGTCGCCGGCGGGCCGAACAGCGCCAGGGGCGACGCCTCGGGGGACATGACCTGGATCTTGAGGTCGTCGATGCCCATACCCCAGGCCTCGGCCGCCGTCATGAGCGCCAGCTCATAGAGCGGAAGCGGCCAGGTCGTCCCGGGCGGGACCACGAAGCTGACGGCGTGGCTGTAGCCCTCGTCGATGTCGGCCAGCAGCCCGTTGAACGGCAGCGTCGACCGGTCGCCGTTGAAGGTCATCGCGTGCCGGAAGGCGTCGCGGTGGCGCGCGCCGGTCGCCAGGACGAGCGCGTCGTAATGGACGGTGTCGCCGCCGGCGGTGCGGACGGCCTTCCACTCGGGCTCCACCTCGGCCACGGCATCCACCACGAGCTCGGCGCCGACGTGCGCGGCGAGATCCTTGAGCGGATGGCGGCGGACGTGGTCGCGGGCGAACGGCTCGGCGGTGCGCAGCGAGCGCAGCTCGAAGTCCGTCTCGGGTGCGATCAGCGTGAGGCGGACGCGGTTGCCGGCGAGGTCGCGCAGCGCGAGCGCGCACTCGACGGCGGCGACACCGCCGCCCGCGATGACGACGTGGGTCGGGCTGTGGCTGCTGGTCATGCCCTTGACCGTACGCTCCGCTCCAGCCCTCTCCATCCGCCCGCCGCCGCGTCCGCGCTGCGGCGAACTACGCACCCGGCCGTCGCCGGATCAGCCCACCGGCTCGGCCGGCGGCTCGCCCAGGAGCCCGTGGTCCAGGGCGTAGCGCACGAGCTCGGCCCGGCTGGTGCGACGGAGCTTCTGCTGGATGTGCGCGCGGTGCGATTCCACGGTGCGCACCGACAGGTAGAGCTGTGCTGCGATGTCCGCGTTGGTGTGGCCGAGCGCGATGAGGCGCAGGACCTCGGCCTCGCGGTCGGTCAGGTCGTCGGGCGGCCCGGTCGGCTCGACGGGCGCGGCGGCGATCTGGGCCCCCAGGCGCGGGTTGAGGTACACCTCGCCGGCGGCGGCCCGGCGGACCGCTTCGACCAGCTCGGTGTCGGCGGCTTCCTTCAAGACGTAGGCGTTGGCCCCGGACGCCAGCGCGCGCCGGGCGAACCGTGGGTCCTCCTGCATGGTCAGGACCACCACCCGCGTCGCCGAGGCTTCCTCGGCCAGGAGCGGGAGCGCGTCGAGGCTCGACGCCATGGTTCCGGGCATGTTGATGTCCAACACGAGGACGGTCGGCCGATGGGCCTTGGCCAGGCGCACCGCGTCGTCGATCGTGCCGGCCTCGGCGACCACCTCGAGGTCGTCCTCGGCCTCGAGGACGAACCGCAGCCCGCTGCGCACCACCGCATGGTCGTCGGCGAGGACGATGGTGATCGGGACGTCGGCCATGGCCGCGACTCTACTCGCGCCCCCGCGCTCAGCCGGCCCGCACGGTGCGCCATGAATCGAGGGTGATGCGCAGGATGACCAGCGTGATGGCCAGGCCGATCAGCGGGTCGGCGACGTCGAGGCCGAGCGCTACGACGACTGCGGAGGCGATGACCGCCAGCGACACGTAGGCGTCGGCGCGGGCGTGGGCGCCGTCGGCGATCAGCGCCGGGCTGTCGAGGGTCCGGCCCGCGCGGGTCCTGATCCGCGCGGCGATCCAGTTGCCGGCGAAGCCGATCGCCCCGGCGGCGGCGAGGATCCAGAGATGGTCGACGCTCTGCGGGTGGATCAGGCGATCGATGGCCTCGTAGCCGGCCACGCAGGCCGAGACGAAGATCGCCAGGACGACGAAGAGCCCGGCCACGCGTTCGGCCTTGGGCGAGCGCAGCGCGAAGGCGATGCCGAGCGGGACGGCCGTCGCGGCGTCGCCGGCGTTGTGGATCAGGTCGGCCAGCAGCGCGACGCTGCCCGACACGGCGAAGATGACGAGCTGCGCGGCCGCCGTGAGGCCGAGGACGAGCAGCGAGAGCGCGACGGCACGGACTCCCTCGCGAGAGCGCTTGACGGACTCGTCGACGAGCCCGTGGGAGTGCCCGTGGTCGTCGTGCGCGTGGCCGTGGCCGCCGTGCGGATGGATGTCGGCGTGGCTGCTCACGCGGCCGAGGTGATCTCCCGGTCGGTCGCCGCAGTGCCGGTCGCCGGCGAGCTGGCGTGCTCGTGGTGATGGCGCATCGCGCTGAGCAGGTCCGGGAGGTGGTGGTCGTGCAGGCGGTAGAACGCGTGGCGGCCGTCGCGCCGGACGGCCACGAGGCGCTGCTGGCGCAGCAGGCGCAGCTGGTGGGAGACCGCGCTCTGCTCCATCGCGACGGTCGCCACGAGCTCCTCGACGGTGCGCTCGCGCTCCAGCAGCGCCCAGAGCAGGCGCAGGCGGCTGGCCGAGCCGAACGCGCGCATGGCCTCGGCTAGGCGCTCGGCCTCGTCGCGACCGAGCGGACGATCGGCGCGGGAGTGCTCGGTTGGATGCGGCATGCGCCACACGATACGCATGAACACGTCTTCACGCGTGCTGACGACCTTCTCGAGCCGGCGGTCCGTGGCGACGCTCGCCGCAGGCCCGGCGGGACCGCCTACGCGCGGCCCGCCAGGACCGCCGAGCGCCGGTTGCCCGCGACGTCGGTGGCGACGACCGTCACCCGGAGGCGGAGGCCGTGGGCCCGGCGCAGCCGGCGCAGCGTGGAGCTGCGGACGCGCAGCTTGACCGTCCGGTTGCCCGTGGCCAGCTGCGCGCTGCTGCGGCCGAGCACCACGACGCCACTGCGCGCATGCAGGTGCAGCTTGCGCGCCGCGCTGCCGCTGGCGGCGAGGGTCACCGAGGCACCGGCCCCCTCGCTGGCGCGCAGCTGCAGGCTCGCGCCGCCCGCGACCACCCGCACCCGCCGTGCCGCTCCGAGCACGACGCGGGGGGCGGTGTCGTCGATGGTGAAGGGGACGGCCGCCGATGACGCCGCGTTGCCGGCAGCGTCGACGGCGGCGGTGCTCCACGTGTGCGGGCCCTCGGTCAACCGCGGTCCGGGGAGGTGACCGAGCGCATCGGTCGTCGCCGGCCGGCCGTCGATCGCCAGCGACTGGGCGCTGATGCTGCTGATGTCGTCGACGGCGGGCGTCGCGGTGAACGCGAGGACGGCGGACCGCACGACGGCGCCGGTCCCGGGCGTCGTGGGCGTCGGCGCGGTCGGCGCCTTGGCGTCGATCCCGAAGCCGCGCGGCGCGCTGGGGCTGCTGTTGCCATCGCGATCGCGTGCGGCCACGACCACGGTGTGGGCACCGTCGGGCAGGCCGGTCACGGGCAGCTCGGTCGTCGTCGCCGGGACGCTGCCCAGGCGCCGCCCGTCGACGTCGACGTCGTAGCCGGCGATGCCGCTGAGCGCGTCGGTGGCCGGCGTCCAGCGGACCGTCGGCGCGGCGGTCGCCCAGGCGCCGTCGGCCGGTGCGGTCAGCGCCGGCACGGTCGGCGGCGTGGTGTCCCTGGCGGCGCTCATCGCGCCGGGCGCGTCCAGGCGCGCGCCCGATGCCACGAGGCCGGTCAGCGACGGCAGCGGCCGGGCGCCCGCCAGCAGCGCGGTGCGCAGCTGCTGGGTCGTCAGCCAGGGCCGCTGCGCGAGCAGCAGCGCGGCGACGCCGGTGACGTGCGGCGTGGCCATCGACGTGCCGCTGAGCGTGTCGGTGGCGTCGCCCGGGATCGTGCTCAGGATGTTGACGCCGGGCGCGGCGAGGTCGACGTTGATCGGCCCGTAGTTCGAGAACGACGCGCGGGCGTCAGCCGAGTCGGTGGCCGCGACGCAGAGCACGTTGGCCGACGGCTCGTCGCAGGGCGTCGTGGCGACCACGTCGTTGTTGGCGTTGTCGTTGCCGGCGGCGACGACGAACAGCGTGCCGGGGTGCCGGCCGAAGACGTCGCGGTAGAGGCTCGAAGTGCCGGCCCCGCCGATGCTGGCGTTGACGATCCGCGCCCCGTTGGCCGCGGCGTACTCGAAGCCGGCGGCGATGTCGGAGCGCAGGCCCGTCCCGTCGCTGCCGAGCACGGCCACGGGCATGATCGTCGAGTGCCAGGCCACGCCGGTGACGAACTGGCCGTTGTCGCCCGCCGCGCCGATCGTCCCGGAGACGTGGGTCCCGTGGTAGTGGTTGTCGTACGGGTTGTTGAGGTTGTAGTGGAAGTCCCAGCCGTCGGCGTCGTCGACGAACCCGTTGTGGTCGTCGTCGACCCCGTTGGTCTCCCGGCCCGCGCCCGTCTCGCCGGGGTTGTGCCACATCTGATTCACGAGGTCCGGGTGGTCCAGCGCCACGCCGGTGTCGGTGACGGCGACGATCACCGAGGAGGCGTCGGTCACGGTGTCCCAGGCCAGCGGGGCGCCGATGCGCGCCATGCCCCACAGCGAGCCGAAGCCGGGATCGTCGGGCACGCGCGAGATGCGGTCGACCACGTCGGGCTCGGCGTAGCGGACGTCGGCGCGGGAGCGCAGGCGGTCCAGCGCGTCTCCCCGCGTTCCGGACGCCACGACGACGACCTCTGCGCCGGTGGTCCCGATGCGCTGCTCGAAGCGGGTGTCGGCGGCGGCGCGGGCCGCCGAGCGCCGCGCCGCGGTGGCGCTGTCGCGCCAGGCGACGATCAACCGGTCGCCGGCCGGCCGCGCCGGCTCCGGGCCCTTGGCGTGAAGGGTCGGCGCCGCCAGGGCGGTCGTGCCCGTGGCGGCGAGCAGCCCGGTCGCGAGCAGCGCCGCGCGCATGCCCATTCTGGTCACGGTGATCACGTTCCTCCAGCCCTCCGTAGCGAGCGGCGACTCTGCCCGACCGAGGCGGAGAAGTCAATGCGACGGCTTCCGGAGTGCTGGAGGCGTGATGTGCCCGATCAGCCGGCGAAGGGCACGTTCTCCCAGGTGAAGACGCCCTCGGCGTTGGGGTCGATCTTGAGCTTGAGCCACTCGTGCGGCACGCTCGTGCTGCCCTCCACCGTCACGCGCTGGAGGTTGGGCACCTCGGCCTTGATCCCGTAGATCTTGTTGTTGGTGGCCCCCGGGTCGGCGAGCGGATGGTCCGTGCCGTAGACGTGCGAGTCGCCGTTGAGCAACAGCACCGGGCCGTGGAAGCGGCGCGCCCGCTTGGCGAGCTCCTCCACGAACGGCTGGAAGCCCGAGGTCTGGTCGGCGGCGATGGCCGCGGGGTCCCACATGTCGGCCTGGATGCCGATCACGACCGCCTTGGCCTTGGTTTGCTCGGCCGCGTCGAAGGTGTGGTCGACCCAGCGGATGTCGGCGACCAGGCGTCCCGAGTACTCCTCGAGCTGGGCCTGGCGCTGCGCGTCGGTCTCGAGGTCGTCGAACCACGGGGCGAGGTCGTTGTTGGAGCCGGGCACGTCGATGGTGCTGAAGACCGTGCCGGCGTCCTTCCAGAGCACGTTCTCGACGTACGGTGGGGCCTGGTAGGTGAGCGCGCGGTCGGCGCCGAGCGTGTGGCCGGGGCGGTCGAAGAAGATCGACCGGACGGTGCTCAGGCGCTCGTCGGGCTGGTAGCCGCCGTTGTTGGCGCGGTGGCAGTCGGTCCACTCGTTGTCGCCGGGGGTGTAGACCAGCGGGTCGGCGAACGCGTCGAAGTTGGAGCGGATCTGCTGGAAGTAGCTCGTGTCGCAGCGCGACGACCCGTTCTTGATGTCGCCGACGTGCACCACCATCCGGACGTCCGGGTCGGCGTTGAGCGCCGCGACGTCCTTGGGGAAGTTGGTGATCTGGGGCTCGCCGTAGGGCGTGTCGCCGATGATCGCGTAGGTCGTGGTCGGCAGCGGCGGTCGCTGCGCAGCCGCGGCGGGCAGGCCGGGGACCCGGACCGCGATGAAGTCCGAGTAGTCGGGCAGCGACGGATTGCGGCCCGTCGACCCGAAGTTGGTGTCGTTGACCACCGCGACCTCGTCGCGGCCGGTCGGCAGGATCGCCTCGACCGTCTGGTACGGGAACGAGAACGGGTTGCCCAGGCCGATGTCGCCGGGCCGCGCGGTGGGGGCCGACAGGCCGTGCTCGTCGGTAACGCTCAGGAGGTCGATGACCTGCTGCTTGGCCAGCGTGCCGTCGGACGCGGTCCTGGTGAGGTCGACGACGAAGGCGCGCTTCCAGGCCGCGGCCGTGCCCTGGCCGTTGTCGCGCTCGAGCGCCAGCAGGTGCGTGGCGTTGAGCTTGACGAGGTCGGAGACCGAGTAGCCGGCGGTCGCGGCGTCGCCGGGCTTGCCCACGCGGTAGGTCCGGCGCACCGAGGTGTAGGCCTTGGCCTTGATGTCGAACTCGTACATCCGGCGCACCTGCGGGTCGTCGCCCTGCACGGCGCCCTCGAGCGTCGGGTACAGGGTGGAACCGTCCTGGGAGAGGGCCATGCCCTCGAAGCCCGAGGAGCTGTTGAGGTTCGCGGCGCCCGCGACCGGTGCGGCGTAGCCGGCCGGGTAGTCGGGGGACTTGACGTCCGGCGTCGGGATCGGCGCGTCGAGGATCTTGCCGTTCTCGTCGGCGTGGACGAGGAAGGGACCGAACTCCTCGCCGAACCAGAAGTCACCGCGCTCGGTCTGACGGACCGACTCGATGTCGAAGTCGCCGCCGGTCAGCAGGCGGTCGCGGGTGGCGCCGTTGACCAGGGCGAACGGGATCTTGTGGCCGGGATCGCGAAGCGTGATCGCCTTCAGGATGCGGACGTCGCCGCTGCCGCCGTGGGCGGTCTTGAAGTTCGCGCGCACCTTGTAGAGGCGCAGCAGGAAGGAGCGGGAGTTCGCCTTGCTGCCGAAGCCGTTGTCGGGCATCGCCCAGTAGGTGTCCTTTGCGCCGGCGTCGACGAGCGCAGAAAAGCCGCCGACGGGCTGCGTGGAGCCGGGGGTCGGAGCGGGGTCGGTGTTCACGATGCCGGGAAACGGAGCCGGGGAGGAGGCGTCGGCGGGCAGGATCGCGCGGCCGATGAGGCTCGGCGCGGGCGCCCCGGGTGAGGCGGCCTGCGCGGCCGGGGCGGCGGCGAGCGCTGCGGCGGCGAACGCCAGGAGCGCGGGAAGACGGCGTGTGGTCATGCCCGCACCCCACACGCTGATCGTCGCTCGCGTGTATCTGAGTCGTGAGCGGCCGGTGACCGTCCTGAGAACGCGCGACGCTCGCGCGGGCGTCAGGCGGTGAGGCGGGCCACCGCCCGGAGGCCGTCCTCGGTCCCGGGCCAGTGGCGGCGCACGCTCGCCGGCCCGGCCTGCCGGACCACGCTGCGCAGGACGAGGGCGACGATGATCGCGTCGTCGGCGTAGCCCAGCACGGGGATGAAGTCCGGGATCAGGTCGAAGGGCATCGCCAGGTAGGCCAGCAGCAGCCAGAGGCGCACGCGTGCCGGGCGCGGCAGCGCGGGATCCCGCGCCAGCCGGCCGACGAGGCGCAGGAGGTCGGGCAGGAGCCGCAGCGTCTCGGTCAGGCGCGCGGTGTCGGGGCGCGCGAGCAGCAGCGCCGCGACCAGCGCGACGTAGGTCGCAACCACGCCCACGAGGACGCTCACAAGGACGGTCATGGTCGCCGGGCGCTGGCGTTGATGCTCCAGACGAGCACGATGCTGACCCCGGCCAGCAGGACGAACCCGCCGATGTCGGTCCACGTTGCGCCCAGCGCGGAGCGGGCCAGCAGCGCGACGGCGACGGTCGCCACCAGGCCGCCGGGCAGCAGCCAGGTCTCGCCGAGCAGGAGCTTCTTGAGGGTGCGCAGCGTGGTCATGCGGGCGCGTGCTGGCGTGCGAGGCGGTGGGACTGCACGTGGCTGAGCGCAGCGAGGAAGGCGACGAGGTAGAGCACGGCCGCGTCCCCGCCCGGCCAGTGGACACGAAGGCCTTCGGCGAGGAAGAAGATGCCGAACGAGCTCAGCAGGACGCCGACGCCCCACTTCAGCTCGGTCTCGGGGATCTGCGACAGCGGCCGGCGCAGCCACGCTCCCGCTGCCAGCACGGCGACCGTCGCGGCGGCGGCCCCCACCAGCGCCGGCGTCGGCCCGCTCGGGCGCGCGGCCAGCGCCGTGACGATCACCACGACCTCGACGCCCTCCAGCAGCACTCCCTTGAAGGCGATCGCGCGCGCGGCCCAGTCGGGCTGGCCCTCCGGCGGCAGCGGAGCCTCTTCGAGCTCCTCCCGGGTCTCGAGGAACTCCGACAGCGACGAGGCGCGTGCGCGGCGCCCCGCCAGGCGCAGCGTCCCCTTGCGCAACCACTCCAGGCCGAACAGCAGCAGCAGGAAGCCGATCGCGAAGCGCAGCGTCGACAGCGGGACGGAGGCCAGGACGACGGGACCGAGGATCGCGGCCAGCAGCGCGCAGGCGAGGACGGCCCCCGCGGCGCCGATCAGCGCGTCGCTCCAGCGCCGGCTGACGGCGACGGCGAGCACGATGGCCAGGGCCTCGAGCAGCTCGACGCTCACGGCGACCGCGGCACCCAGAGCGACGAGGACGAACGTCACGTGGCGGAGGGTAGATCGCTGGGCGGTTGCGCGGGGAGCATCGCCGGCCGGGCGCTCACGGCGCGGTGAAGACGTCGTCGCCGAACGCGCGCAGCCCGGACGCGCCGGCGTAGCCGAGGTGCGCGAGCCCGAAGAGGTCCTCGATCGAGCGCAGCAGGCTGTAGTGGTTGTAGGCCTCGTTCGTGGTGGTGCCGGGCCGGATCGACGGCGACAGGAGCACGGCTCCGGTCCGCCCGCCGCCCGGGCCTCCCGAGAGGCCGCCCGGCGCCGGGGTGTTCGGGCCGTGCTGCTCGCCACAGCAGGCGGCCGAATCGGCGCCGCCCTCGTCGAAGGCGATCACGAGCAGCCCGTCCTGGCGGAAGGCCGGCGAGCCGGTGATGCGCGGGACCCAGCTGCGCAGGAACGCATCGGCGGCCGGCAGGCCACCCGGCGCACCGTCGGCACAGGTGGCGTCGTGGCCGTCGTGGCAGAGGTCCGGCGTGACGAACGAGAGGTTGGGGGTCGTGTCGACGCGGGCCAGGTCGCCCGCCAGGGCGGTGAGCGGGACGTCGCGCGCGGCGCAGTCCGGCCGGTCGATGATGGAGTGGAAGTAGACGAAGGGGTTGTGCCGGGTGGCGTACTGGTCGGTCGGGGTCGCGCCCTGGGCGGCGTCGGGGGCGCCGATCGCCGGATGCGCGCACGTGCTGCCGCCGTCGCGGGCCGGGTCGTTGCCCATGTCCTCCATGTAGCCCTTCCACGACAGCCCCTCGGCCTCGAGCTGATCGGCGACCGTCAGCGTCTTGGCGGGGTACACGCAGCCCTGGCCGCGCACCTGGCCGTCGGGCGCCGGCGTGCCGGGGCGCACGTCGAGGAAGATCGGGCAGTCGGCCTGCGTGACGAGCGTCGGCGCCTGCCCGCTGACCATGGCCAGGTAGTTGCCCAGCGAGTGATGGGCGATGCCGTAGTAGCGCGGGATGAAGGCGCCCTGGCGGCGCAGGGTCATCGCCAGGTACGGGGCGCGTGAGCTCGCGCCGAACGTGCTGCCGGCGTCCTCGTTCTCGAGCACCACCACGAAGACGTGGCGGATCGCCCGGGTCGCGGGCGGCGGGGTCGTGGTCGGCGCCGGCGCCGGCGCGGACTGCGGCCCGGAGGAGGGGCCACCGCCGCCTCCGCAGCCGGCGCCCCACGTCGACAGGAGGGCGCACGCGGCGACCAGCAGGCCGGCCGGGAGACGAGCGGCGGTCATCGAGCGTGCGGCGTCCACGGGCGAAGGGTCACGGGCTCCGGAGCCTACGACGGGCTGACGCAGAGCCGGGCACCCTGCGCCGCCCCGCTCATCGCTGGCGCATTCGCCGGTAGGCCAGCACCACCGTCAGCGCGAACAGCAGGCCGAGGGGATCGAGCTCGTGGTGGGACATCGTCGTCACATGCTGCGCGCGTTGCTCTGAACGGCGCCTGAACGAGGCCGCGGACGTTCCCGCGCGACCCACTACAGGTCGCGCAGCTCCTCGACCGCGGGTCGGCGCAGGGTCCGCAGCGTGAGCGCGCCGGCCGCGCCGACCGCGCCGACCGTGAGCACGATCACGCCGCCCAGGTACGTCCACGGCACCGACAGCACGTCGGGCGGCGGGTCGAAGACGCCGGTGAGGACCTTGATGAGCAGGTCGGAGATCCCGACCGCGATCACGGTTCCCAGCACCAGGCCGCCGACGGTGACGAACAGGGACTCGCCCCAGACGAACCCGCCGAGCTGCCGCCCGCGCGCGCCCAGCGCGCTGGCGATCGAACGTGCGCCGGCGCTCCTGGAAGCCGAGCCCGAGCGTCAGCCCCGAGGCGGCGATGGCCAGCACGAGCGCGAAGCCGAGCTCGACCTTGGTCAGGCCCGACAGCTCGACCGCCGTCAGGTTGGAGCCGATGATCCGGCGCTGGTCGACGATGTCGGTCACCGCAGCGCTCGTGCCGACCACGCCGCGCAGCCGCTTGGCGACGGTCGCGGGGCTCGTGCCGTCGGTCTGCACCAGGAACGCCCCGACCGCGTCGCTGCCGGTCGCCTGCGCCACGTAGCTCTCGTTGGCCACGAAGAACGAGTCCTTGGGCGCGGTGGGGAACTCCTTGGCCACGCCGATGTAGTGGAACGGAACCGTCTTGTAGGCCTTGGTCTGCCCATCCTGCAGGCGCAGGTTGACGAGGTCGCCCGGCTGGAGCTGGAAGTCCTTGACCGTCTCCGCGGAGACGAGGACGCCGTTGGGCTGCTCGGCGAGCTTCTTCATGAGCTGCTTGGCGGTGCCGCCCGAGAACCAGCCGTTCTGCAGCTTGCCGGCGGCGCCGATCGAGCCCGGCCGCACGCCGTAGAGGTCCTGCAGGTCGGCGCCGACGTAGGCGAAGCGGTGCTGCAGCGGCTCGATGCTCTTGACGCCCGGGACCTGGGCCAGGCGCGTGGCGCCCTGCGGCCCGACGCGGACGCCGGGCGACTCGGTCACGGTCACGTCGGCGCCGTTGGACAGGCGTGCGTCGGCCTCGGCCTGCGCCTGGTAGGTGGAGTTGAACACCGCGGTCGAGCCCGCGAACGCGCCGGTCAGCGCGACGAGCGTGACCGCCTTGGCCAGCAGCCGGCGCTGGCGCCCCATCGTCGCGGTGACCGTCGGGGCGAGCTCGCCCGCCACTGGGCGCAGCGCGCGCGTCAGCGGCCGCCGTCCGCGTGAGAGGACGAGATCGGCGATCCGGTAGGTCAGCAGCCCGGCGCCGATCCAGCCGAGCACGGGGGCGAGCAGGGCGTACCAGTTGACCGAGACCTGCGGGATCCCCTCAGGGACCAGGACCAGGTTGTACCCGTTCTTGGAGGCCTGCCAGTAGACGAGGCCCGCGCCGGCCAGCGCCACGAAGTCCAGGCCGTACCGCGCCCACCAGGGCGCGCGGTCGCGGCGGCCGACCTGGGCGCGCTGGCCGGCGACGGTCAGCGAGCGGGCGTCGCGGTAGGCGGGCAGGGCGATCGACGCGGCGGCGATGACGAGCCCGGCGACCGCCGCGCCTCCGGCCCACAGCACCGCCGACAGCGTCGAGGCGCCGAAGTTGGCCGTCCCGAAGGTCGAGGAGCCGATCAGCAGCGCGGCGCCCAGGCCGGCGACCACGCCGAGGCCCCCGGCGACGGCCGTCTCGGCCAGCGCCATGCCGACGAGGCTGCGCGTCGCTGCGCCTCGGGTGCGCAGCAGCGCCGCGTCGCGGCGGCGGCGGTCGGCGCCGGCCGAGGCGATCGAGGCCGTCACCAGGCCCGCGAGGATCGCGCCCGGGACGCCCAGGAAGAGGAACAGCAGCTCGGCGTACAGCGCGTCCTGGCGCGCGGAGTCCAGGGCGGTGCCGAGGTTGTCGCCGACGATCCCGCCGCCGGTCAGGCGCGTCTCGAGGTTGCGGGCGTTGCCGGTGACCTGCGTGAACGCGGCGCTCGGGCTGCCGGGCAGCGCGTGCGACAGCTGGGTGTGGATCTGCGTGACGGTCGGGGCGCCGCGCTCGGCGGCCGCGAGCGTCCGCTGCGGCATCAGGACGACGTTGTCGGGCGGCGCCTGCGGCTGGGCGCCGACCGGCGCGCCGACCTTCTGGAAGAGCGAGTCGATGGCCGGCAGGTCGACGATGCCGTCGACCTTCAGGTTGGTGGTCCTGCCGTGGCCGAGCCCCACGGCGATCGTGTCGCCGGGGCGGGCGTGCAGGTTGGCGGCGGTCTGCTGGTAGAGCAGGACGCCGCTGCCGCTGCCGGCGAGCACGCGCAGCTGGCCGGGGAACGTCTGGGCGTAGCCGTCGGGCAGGCCGAGCAGCCGCCCGGGGCCCGTCTGCTGGGTGGCTCCGCCGCTGGTGGCCTGCAGGCCGGTCGTTGACGCGAAGGTCACCGGCAGCGCGCGCTTGACGCCCGGCTGCCGGCGCACCTTGGCCAGCACCGCCGAGGGGCTGGAGCCGCTCTGAGCCTCGACCTGCCAGTCGACGGCGATCTGGCCAACGGCGCGCTCGGTCATCTTCGACGTGGTCGACGACAGGAACGTGCCGATGGCGGCGAGCAGCGCGACGCCGACCGCGACGCCGGCGGCGGTGGACAGCAGGCGGGCGCGGCGGTGGGCCAGCAACCCGCGGATCCAGGTCAGCGCGACCATGTCGGCTCCTTGGCGTTGGGGACGGTGAGCCGACCGCTGTGCAGCTCCCAGCGATCAGAGAGGCGGTCGGCGACCGTGAGGTCGTGCGTCGAGACGACCAGCGCGGCGCCGGCGTGCTCGGCGGCGGCGAGCAGGACGTCGACGACCGCGGCGCCGTTGACACGGTCGAGCTGCCCGGTGGGCTCGTCGGCGAGGATGAGGCGCGGCGCGCCGGCCAGCGCGCGGGCGACCGCCGCCCGCTGGGCCTGGCCGCCGGAGATCTCCTCCGGGAGCTTGTTGCGCAGCTCGACGAGGTCGACGAGCTCGAGCGCCTGGCGGGCGGCGACGTGGGCGTCGCGGTCCGTGGCGCCGGCCAGCACGAGCGGCAGCGCGACGTTCTCCTCGATCGTGAGGGGCGGCAGCAGGCTCGGGCCCTGGAAGATCACGGCGACGGGACCGGGACGCAGCGCGTCGCGGTCGCCGATCGCCGGCCAGGTGACCGAGCCGAGCGTCGGCTCGTCCAGCCCGGCCATCAGGTGCAGCAGCGTCGACTTGCCCGAGCCCGAGGGGCCGACCAGCGCGACGCGGGCGCCCGGCGCCACGGTGCAGTCGCTGGGCTGCAGCGCGACCGTGGCGGTCGGCCCGCTGCCGTAGGTCCGCGCGGCGCCCTCGCAGACCACGAGGGCGTCGGCGCCGGTGGCGGTGCTCATGCCTCCACCACCCGTCCGTCGCGCAGCCGGATCTCGCGGTGGGCCTGCCCCGCGACCTCGGGGCTGTGGGTGACGATCAGCACGGCGGTCCCGCCGGCGGCCTGGCGGTGCAGCAGGTCGAGCACGCGGCGGGCGGTGGCGTCGTCGAGCTCGCCGGTGGGCTCGTCGGCGAGCAGCACCTTGGGCTGGTTGCCGAGCGCGACGGCCAGGCCCGCGCGGGCGAGCTCGCCGCCGGAGAGCTGCGCGGGACGGGCGTGGGCGCGGCCGGCGATGTCGCAGCGCTCCAGGACCTCGGCGGCCCACTCGCTGCCGCCGTGGCCGTCGCCGGCCAGCTTCTGCGCGACGGTGATGTTGTCGGCGACCGAGAGGTGGCTGACGAGGTTGGCCTGCTGGAAGAGCATGCCGATGCGCCGGGCGCGCACGGCCGCGCGCTCCTCCTCGGGGCGGCGCGAGAGGCGCTCGCCGTCGATGCGCACCACGCCGCCGTCGGGCTCGTCGAGGCCGGCCAGGCAGGACAGCAGCGTCGACTTCCCGGAGCCCGACGGACCGGTGACGGCCACGACCTCTCCGGCCTCGAGGCTGACCGAGACGCCGCGCAGGGCGAGCGTCTCGTCATCGCCGGCGTGGAAGAACCGGTACAGGTCCTGCGCTTCGAGCAGCGGGGTCATCGGGTCCACCGAAACGAGTCGGTGACGATCTTCCACGGGTCGACGTTGTCGGCGCCCTTGGGACCGGTGAGCGTCAGCACCGCGGTCTTGCCGTTGTGCGTGAAGACGTAGCGCTCGACCGCGTCGGTCTGCGTCTTGCCGGTGACCGCGTTGGGGGCCGACGTGGTGGTGTAGGTGAGGCGCTGCGCGCTGCCGGCGGTGCGCTGCACGGTGCTCGCCTGACCGGCGTGCCGGGCGGCCGGGCCCTGCTCCATCCGGATGCTGTTGAGCTTGTCGGTGAAGGTCGTTGCGCCGCCGGCGCTCGTGCGCGACCAGCCCTCGGGGACTTTGACGGAGAACCCGAGCCCGGGCGGGGCGTAGGCGACGTAGGCCTGGTTGTCGGGGATGTCGCCCTGCGGGCTCACCTCGGGCGCGGCGGGCTTGGCCGGCGCCTGCGCTGCGGCCGTGCCGCTGCTCGCGCCCGAGCCCGAGCCGGAGCCGGAGCCCGACGAGGAGGACGACGAACCGCAGGCCGTGACGCCGAGCGCGATGACGGCGAGGCCGGCGGCGGCGATCGCGGCGGGCCGGGAGCGGCGGGTGAGCGAGGTGGGCAGGCGATCCATAGGGCGAGCACCGTAGGACCACGAGGTCAGCGTCCGGCCACGCCAAGGTCAACGCCAGGTCAGAACTCCCGCGCGACGTGGCGCACCGCTCTACCGTCCATCGCGTGCCCCCGCCCGCCATCGTGCTGATCGAGGACGACGACGCGATCGCCACGGGGCTGTCGCGCGTCCTCGACAGCCAGGGCTACGACGTGCGCCGGCTGTCGCGCGGGCGCCCAGCGCTCACCGGGCTGGGGCCCGACGTCGGGCTCGTCGTGCTCGACCTCGGGCTGCCCGACGTCGACGGCCTCGACGTCTGCCGCCATCTGCGCACGGCGCATCCGGAGCTGGCGATCCTGATCCTCACCGCCCGCGACCAGGAGCTCGACGTCGTCGCCGGGCTCGACGCCGGAGCCGACGACTACCTCATCAAGCCGTTTCGCCTCTCGGAGCTGCTGGCGCGTGTACGCGCCCACCTGCGCCGGATCGCCGCCGCGGAGCCGCGACCCGAGGAGGCGCTGCGCGCCGGGGCGCTGACCGTCGACCGCGCCGCCCGCCGGGCCTGGTGTGGCGACGACGAGCTCGCGCTGCGGCCCAAGGAGTTCGACCTGCTCGCGCTGCTCGTCGCCGAGGCCGGCCGCGCGGTGCCGCGCGATCGGATCATGCGCGAGGTGTGGGACACCGAGTGGACGGGCTCGACCAAGACGCTCGACACGCACGTGCTCGCCCTGCGCGCCAAGCTGCCCGAGGACGCCATCACGACGCTGCGCGGGGTCGGCTACCGGCTGGAGCCGGCATGAGGCGGCGGCTCGTCTGGGCGATCGCCGGCACCTCGGCGGTCGCCGTCCTCCTGCTCGCGATCCCGCTCGGGATCGTGCTGGGGCGCAACTACCGCGACGAGGACCTCCTGCGCCTCCAGCGCGACACGATCGCCGCCACGCGCCTGATCGACGTCGGCGGCCAGTCCGGGGACCCGGTCGAGCTGCCCCGCGGCGCCGACGTCCTCGCCGCCTACGATCGCGCCGGCCGGCGCATCGCCGGACGCGGTCCGGCGGTCGCGCCCGAGGTCGTCCGCGAGGCGCTGAAGACCGGCCGGCCCGCGGACGCGACCGGGACCGGGCGGCTGGTCGTGGCCGTGCCGCTGCTGCGCGGCGAGCGGGTGGTCGGTGCGGTGCGCGCGCAGCGGGCCGACTCCGGCGCGCGGCACGACGCGCGCAGCGCGTGGCTGGTGATCGGCGCCGTGGCCGCGGGGATCATCGCGCTGGCGACGCTCGCCGCGGTGCTGCTCGCGCGCGGCCTGGCGCGGCCGCTGGAGCGGCTCGGTGCGTCGGCGCGCCGGCTCGGCGACGGCGACTTCTCGGCGCGCTCGGCGCCGTCGGGCATCGCCGAGGTCGACGCGGTCGGCGCGGCGCTGGACGCCACAGCCGGCCAGCTCGACGCGCTCGTCACCCGCGAGCGCGCGTTCACCTCCGACGCGTCGCACCAGCTGCGAACGCCGCTGCAGGCGCTGCGCATCGAGCTGGAGGCGATGGAGCTGCGCGGCGCCGACGCGCCCGAGCTGCTCGCCGCGATCGCCCAGGTCGACCGGCTGCAGGCGACGATCGACACGCTGCTCGCGGTCGCGCGCGACATGGCGGTGCCCGGTGCGCAAACCGACCTGGCCGCGATGCTCGACGCGCTGGCCGAGCGCTGGACCGGCCCCCTGGCGCGCGAGGGCCGCCCGCTGCGCCTGCGCGCGGGCGGGGAAGCCTCGACGCTGGCGAGCGCCTCGCCCGGCGTGGTCGCCGAGATCCTCGAGGTGCTGCTCGACAACGCCCGACGGCACGGCCAGGGCGCGGTGACGGTGACCACGCGGGCGCTCGACGGCTGGATCGCCGTGGAGGTCGCCGACGAGGGACCGGGGCTGGGCGACGATCCGGAGCAGGCGTTCGCGCGCCGCGCCGCCGACGCCGAGGGCCACGGGATCGGGCTCGTGCTCGCGCGGTCGCTGGCCCACGCCGAGGGTGGCCGCCTGACGGCGCGGGCCGGCCGGGAGCCGGTGCTCACGCTGATGCTGCGTGGGCGTGCCGGCGACCACGGCGGCGGCGCGGCGCCGGACCCCGGCGCGGAGCCGCGGCAGGCGCCCAGCGGCCGCTGACGTCAGCGCAGGATGCCCGTGTGGCCGATGGAGTAGCGCCCGGGCTGCGGCCAGACGCAGAGGCCGTGGGGTCCGGAGCCGACCCGGATGCGGTGTAGCAGCCTGCCGGTGCGCGTCGAGATGGCGTACACCTCGCCGTCGTAGCGTCCGCTCAGCCACAGCACGCGGCCGTTCGCCGACACGCCGCCCATGTCGGGCGATCCACCGCCCGGCAGCCGCCAGGTCTTGAAGGGACGGCGCGTGCGGAACGAGATGAGGCTGATCGTGCCCGCGTCGCGGTTGGAGACGTACAGGACGCGGCTGTCGCGGCTCGGGTACAGCCCGTGCGCACCGCGGCCGGTGGGCTGGAAGCGGATGACGCGCAGCTGGTGCGCGTCGATGAGCCACACGCCGCCCGAGGCCATGTCGGCGACGTAGAACGTGCGGCCGTCCGGGGAGAGCTTGACGTCCTGGGGCATCGCGCCCGGCTTGAGCTCGATGGTCTTGATCGTGCGCTCGCGGCCCAGGTCGACCACGACCATCCGGCCGGCGAACTCGCACGAGGCCAGCCCGGTGCGCCCGTCGGCGGTGTAGTCCATGTGGTCGATCCCCGCGCACTGCGGGATGGACAGGGACTTGCGCAGCGCCATGGTGTGCGGCGAGCGGAAGTCGAGCGCGCGATGCGCCTCGGCGACGACGATCGCCCGGCGCCCGTCGGCGGTGAAGTACAAGTTGTAGGGGTCGCGGACCGGGACGCGCCTGCCGTGGTGGCCGGTGCGCGGATCGATCGGCGTCAGCGAGTTGCCGAGGTCGTTGGTGACCCACAGCGTGCGCATGTCCCACGACGGCGTCACGTGCTGGGGCAGCGCGCCGGTGGCGAAGTGGTCGACGATCCTCGCTGTGCGCTGGTCGATGACGTCGACCGTGCCGGACTGGCTGTTGGGGACGTAGATCCGGGCGAGGTCGCGGCGCACCTGCGGAGCCAGGAGGTTCGGGCGGCCGGCGGCGTAGACGTCGGTGCGCGACAGCGGCGCGGGGATGCGACCGGCGCGCAGGGGCGGGTCGGCCGCGCCGGTCGCGGGTGGCGGCGCCGCGCTCGACGGCGTGGAGCTGCCGGCGTGGGGGCGCGGGGCGGCGGGCGAGCCGCCGCCGCAACCCGCGAGCAGGCCGGCGAGGCCGACCAGCGCGCACACCATCGCCAGGGCACGGGCCGTGAGGCGGGTCATCGCGCCGCCAGCGTCCAGAGCTCGTCGTGGACCCGGGCGCCGGCGTCGCGGCCGCCGGCGACCAGGACACGGTCGCCCACGGTCACCGCGCCGAGGTCCGACAGCGCGACCGGCAGGCGTCCGGCGCGGCGCAGCCGGCCGGTGGCGGGATCCACGGCCCAGATGGCCGCGCGCTGGCTGGTCAGCCCGTCGCCGCGACCGCCGAGGATCAGGAACTTCCCGCCGAGGGTGGCGCCGGCGGCATGGCCGAGCGCGGCCGGCAGCCGCGCGATGACCTCGACGCGATGGCCGACGGGGTCCACCGACAGCACCTCGCGGCGCGCGTGCAAGCCGTCGGTGCCACCGGCGATCAGCAGGCGCCCGCCGATCGCCGCGACCGCGGCGTATCGGAGCGGGTGCGGGAGCGTGGCCACGTCGCGGGTGGCGTGGCCGGGACGGATCGCGAGGACCGACCGCAGGGGCGTGGTGGTCGTGTAGCCGCCGACCACGTAGGTCGTGCTGCCGATCGTGACCGCGCTGGTGTCCGACATGGCCACCGGCAGGTGGCCGCTGACGTGCGCCGCACCGCCCGGCGTGACGGTGGTGACCGTGTCGATCGGCCCCGAGGCGGTCCCGCCGCCGAAGGCATAGGCCTTGCCTTGCCGCGCCGCGGCTCCGAGATCGTGGGCAGCGACCGGGAGGTGGCCGACGAGCCGCGGCGCCCCCGGAGCGAGGCGCACGACGTCGGCGACCGACGCATCGGCGGCGTCGAGGCCGCCGAGCGCGAGCACCGTGCCGCCGCCGGTCGCCACCAGCGCGGGCAGCTGGACGGGGGCCGGGAGCGTGCGGCGGGCGACGACGCGGACGCTGAGGGGCGCGGCCGGTGCCGGGCGGCCGTCGGGGGCGGTCGCCGTGGCCGAGGCGCCGGTCTGCGCGGGGGTGTCCTGGGTGCCGGCGCCGCGGGTCGCGCCGCCGCACCCTCCGAGCGCGACCGCTGCGGCCAGGACGAGGAGGGTGGCGGTCTTCATGCGAGGCGCGTCACGATGGCGCCCGCCCCATGAACGCCGCCTGAACGGGAGGGCGGGACGACGCGCCGGCCGGTGACGTCCCCGGGTCATCCACCCGATGGCTGCCCGGACGCCCGGCATCCGATGCGCCGGCGCAGCGCCGTTCCCGGGGCGCCTCAGCGCAGCGTGCGTCCGGCCGACCCGAGCGTCTCGCACTCGGCGACGACCCGATCGGCCATCGCGCGCTGGCCGCGGCGCCCCCACGCCCGCGGGTCGAACGCGCGCTTGCCCTCGGGCCCGTGCAGCGTGCCGATCACCGCCTGGTTCTCGGTGACGTGGGCGGTGAGCCCGCTGGTGAACGCGTGCTGCATCTCGGTGTCGACGTTGACCTTGACCACGCCGTAGCCGATCGTCTCGCGCACCTGCTCGGGCGCCGTGCCGCTGGAGCCGTGGAACACGTAGTCGAACCGGGCGCCGGGCCGCGCCCGGTCCAGCGCCTCCTGACCGGCCTCGAGGATGTCGGGCCGCAGCTGCACGTTGCCCGGCGCGTAGACGCCGTGCACGTTGCCGAAGGTAGCCGCCAGGAGGTAGCGCCCGTGCTCGCCCGTGCCGAGCGCGCCGGCGACCTCGAGCAGGTCGTCGGGGGAGGTGTAGAGCTGCTCGGCGCCGGGCGCATCGCCGTGCACGCCGTCCTCCTCGCCGCCGACGACCCCGCACTCGATCTCGAGGATCACGTCGAGCGCCGCACAGCGCGAAAGCCACTGCGCGCTGAGCCGGAGGTTCTCGTCCAGCGGCAGCGTCGAGCCGTCGAACATGTGCGAGTGAAACAGGGGCGGCTCGCCGGCGGCGCGCCGCGCGGCCGTGCGCTCCAGCAGCGGTCCGAGGAACTCCTCGGCCAGGTCGGGGGTGCAGTGATCGGTGTGCAGCGCGACGAGCGTGGGGAAGGCCGGCGCGACCTCGTGGGCGAAGGCGGCCAGCGCCGCGGCACCCCGGGCCTCGGCTCCCGGCCGGTCGCCGGCGAGGTAGGCGCCGCCGCCGGTCGTCGCCTGCACGATGCCGTCGGACCGCGCGTCGGCGAGGCCCTGCAGCACGGCGACGAGCGTCTGCGACGACGTGACGTTGATCGCCGGCAGCGCCCAGCCGCCCGCGGCCGCGGCGTCCAGCATGGCGCCGTACTCCGCCGAGGTCGCCAGGGCCATCAGGTCACCGCACCGCGCTCGAGCATGCCGGTCAGGATGGGCCTCCGGATCGGACGTGTCCAGGCCTACGCACGATCACCTTGCGCGGCACGGGGCCCGGCGCGATCCTAGTCCCGGGCATGGAGCTTGAGGCCCCCATCGGCGGCAGCGATCGCAAGCGCCACGCGGTGCGCCTGTTCGCTGGGCTGCCCGATCACTACGACCGCGTCGGGGCGGTGTTGAGCTTCGGCCAGGATCCCCGCTGGCGCCGGGCGATGGTGGCCGCGGTCGGCGCCGGCCGCCACGACCGCGTGCTGGACGTCGCGACCGGAACCGGCCTCGTGTCCCGGGAGCTCGTCCGGCGCTACGGGTGCGACGTCGTCGGGCTGGATCAGAGCCCGGCGATGCTGGACGCCGCCCGGGCCCGGCTGCGGCGCGACCCGCAGCTGGCCGGACGGGTGTCGCTGGTGGCGGGCGAGGCGGAGCACCTCCCGTTCGCCGATGGCGCGTTCGACCACCTGACCTTCACCTATCTGCTGCGCTACGTCGACGACCCGGGCGCCACGTTGCGCGAGCTCGCCCGGGTCGTGCGCCCCGGTGGCCGGATCGCCTCGCTGGAGTTCGGCGTGCCGCAGGCGACGGTCGCGCGCGCGCTGTGGAACGGCTACGCCCGCGTGGGCCTGCCGGCGCTGGGGCGCGCCGTCTCGGAGGAGTGGCGGGTGACCGGCAGCTTCCTGGCCCACAGCATCCCCGCGTTCTACCGGCGCCACCCGCTCCAGCAGCTCGTCGCGCTGTGGTCCGCAGCGGGCATCCGGGGCGTCAGGGTCCGGACGATGAGCTTCGGCGCCGGCGTCGTCATGTGGGGGACCCGGGCCGGTGGCCGCGCCGTCGCCCGTTGAGCGGCCCGCGTTCTACGCGCTGGCGCCAGGCGGATGGCGGGATCTGCTCACCCTGCTGCATCCGCCGTTCACCGCGTGGCATCTGAGCTACGTGGCCATCGGCGCCGCGGCGGCACCACACCTGGACGCCGGGCGGCTGGGAGCGGCGCTCGCCGCGTTCTTCCTCGGCGTCGGCGTCTGCGCCCATGCGCTGGACGAGCTGCAGGGGCGGCCCCTGCGGACGCGGCTCTCGGACCGCACGCTGTGGGGGCTGGCGATGGTGTCGCTGGGCGGTGCGGTGGCGATCGGGGTCGTCGGAGCGGTCCGCGTGTCGGCCGGCCTGACCGCGTTCATCGTCGTGGGGACGTTCCTCGTGGCGGCCTACAACCTCGAGCTCGTGGGTGGGCGGCTGCACTCGGACTTCTGGTTCGCCGCGGCCTGGGGCGCGTTCCCGGCGCTGACCGGCTACTGGATCATGGCCCTCCGGCTCGACCTGCAGAGCCTGTCGGTCGCCGCAGGCTGCTTCATGCTCAGCATCGCTCAGCGGCGGCTGAGCACGCCGGTGCGACAGCTGCGACGGCGCACGGTCGCGGTCACCGGCGAGCAGGAGCTCGACGACGGCGCGGTCGTGGCGCTCGACGCGGCGCGCTTGATCGCGCCGCTGGACGGTGCGTTGCGGGCCTGCTCGGCGGCAGTCGTGCTGCTCGCCCTGGGGCTCGTCCTGGCGCGCCTGTGAGTCCAAGGCCCGGGGCGCGGCGAAAGCGGGAGGAGGGAGCATTGGGGCACGCTCCGGGACGGAGCGCCCCAACCGAAAGGTCGTTCCCGTGTCTGTCACCGCCTCTCCGCTGCGCCGCGCGCTGCCGGTCGCCGGCGTGATCACGGCCCTGGGCGTCGCCGCGTGCGGCGGCTCCAGCTCCAGCTCGAACTCGTCCTCCACGCCGCCCGCGACGCAGGCCGGGGCGCCGGCCGCGCCGGCCGGCGCGTCCAGAGTCGCCCTCTCGGCCGCAGCAGACGGCTCGCTGGCGTTCAACACCACCAAGTTGTCGGCCAAGGCGGGCAGGGTGACCATGGCGATGGCCAACCCGTCGGGCAGCGGCACCGGGCACGGGATCGCCCTGTCGGGGAGCGGCGTCAGCGCGTCGGGCCAGGTCGTGCAGCCCGGCAGCGCGTCGACGTTGACGACGAACCTCAAGGCCGGCAGCTACACGTTCTTCTGCCCGGTCCCTGGCCACGAGGCGGCCGGCATGAAGGGCACGCTCACCGTCCAGTGAGCGGCGCGGCCGATCAGCCGAGAGACAGGACCGCTCAGCTGAACCCTCCACCGAACGGCGGCTCGCGGCCCCCGCAGGCCATCCCGACGGCACCCTCGCCTAGGATCCGGTCCCATGGACCTCTGGCAGGCGGTAGTGCTCGGCGTGGTCGAAGGCTTGACGGAGTTCCTCCCCGTCTCGTCGACCGGGCATCTGACGATCACCGAGAAGTTGATGGGGCTGTCGATCGACGACAAGTCCATCACCGCCTTCACCGCCGTGATCCAGATGGGGGCGATCGTCGCGGTCCTGCTCTACTTCTTCCGGGACATCATCGGCCTGCTGCGCGCCGGCATCGGTGGCGTGCGGAGTCCCCAGAACCGCGGCACGAAGGACTGGCGGCTGGCCTGCGCGGTGGTCGTCGGGTCGATCCCGATCGGCATCGTCGGCCTGGTGCTCAAGGACTTCATCACGGGTCCGCTGCGCAGCCTCTGGGTCGTGGGCATCGCGCTGATCGCCTGGTCGGCGGTGATGGTCTACGCCGAGCGCCGCTCCCGCCCCTCGCGCCACGAGGACGACATCACCGTGCGCGACGCGATCGTCGTCGGGCTCTTCCAGTGCGTCGCCCTGATCCCCGGCGTGTCGCGCTCGGGGGCGACGATCAGCGCCGGGCTCATGCGCGACCTCGATCGCGTCACCGCCACGCGCTTCGCGTTCTTCCTCTCCATCCCGGCGTTGACCGCGGCGGGGCTGCTCGAGCTCAAGGACTCCCTCCACGGCGGCGTCGGGCTGGGCCCGACGCTCGTCGGCACGGTCGTGGCGTTCGTGGTGGCCTACGCCTCCATCGCCTGGCTGCTGCGCTTCGTCGCCCACAACTCGATCGTCGCGTTCGTGCCCTACCGCGTCGCGCTGGGCGTTGTGGTCCTCGGCGTCCTGGCGATCACCGGCAGCAGCTGAGCACGCGCGCTAACGCGTGAGCGGTAGCCCGTGCGGCGCGCCGCTCCGCGTGGCGAGGACCTGGAAGACGCTGATGTCGGCGTCGGCGAACGCCAGCATCGAGCCCAGCAGGTAGAGCCGCCACACACGCTCGCGCTCTTCGCCGACCTCGGCGTGGATCGCGGCCCGCTCGGCGCCGAGGTTGGCGAGCCAGGCGCCCAGCGTCAGGGTGTAGTGCTCGCGCAGCGACTCGACGTCACGGGGCTCCAGCCCGGCGCCCTGCAGTGCACCGAGCACGTGGTCCAGCGGCGGCAGCTCGCCGTCGGGGAAGACGTAGCGCTGGATCAGCGACTTCTCGCCGGCCGGGGTGGAGAAGAGCTGCGCGATCCCGTGGTTGAGTACCAGGCCGCCCGGCCGCAGCAGCCGCGCGAGGGTCTCGGCGTAGGCGCCGAGATGCGCCGCGCCGACGTGCTCGACCATGCCGACGCTGGCGATCTTGTCGTACGGACCGTCGCGGACCTCGCGGTAGTCGGCGATCCGGATCTCGATCCGCTCGGCCAGCCCGGCCGCCTGCACCCGCTCGCGCGCGAGCGCGGCCTGCTGCTCGGAGAGCGTGATGCCGACCCCGCGCACGCCGAAGCGCTCGGCGGCGTGCAGCAGCAGCGAGCCCCACCCGCAGCCGACGTCGAGCAGGCGCTCGCCCCGAGCGAGGCGGAGCTTGCGGCAGATGAGCTCGAGCTTGTGCTCCTGCGCCGCTTCGAGCGTCTCGCCGGGCTGGGCGAAGTACGCGCAGGAGTACACGAGGCTCGGCCCGAGCAGCCGCCGGTAGAAGGCGTTGGAGACGTCGTAGTGGTGCTGCACCACCGACCGATCGCGGTGCAGGGAGTGCCGGCGGCCGCGAGGCGTCAGCTCGGAGGCCGGCACCGGCGGCCGCCGCACCGCGTCGGGGCCGCCGAGCAGCAGCGCCGCCAGCAGCGTCAGGGCGCGATCGGACGCCGACGGCCGCAGGCCGCGAAAGCGGGCGCGCAGCGCGAGCAGCGCCTCCAGGTCGCCGTCGAAGTCGAGGTCGCCCGCGACGAACGCCCGCACGAGGCCGAGCTGGTTGGGCTCCCGCAACAGCCGGCCGATGGCGGTGCGCCGGACGCGCACGACGCCGAGCGACGGGGCGTCCGCTGCCGGCCGCACCGAGCCGTCCCAGAACGCGAGGGCGAAGGGCAGCCGGGCAAGCTCGCCGCCGGCGACGCGGTCGAGGATGGTGCCGGACAGGCGCGACGCCGCGATCATTGCGCCTGCAACCTACCGCTGATCGGGCGGGACGCTTGCCCACCTACGGGCTCAGGAGCAGACTGCGTTGCGTGTCCGCGACGGCCCAGGCAGCGCGCCGCGGCCCGTTCGCCGGGTCCCTTCACGGGCGCGGCGAGGAGCTGGCGGCGATCGGCGAGGGCCTGGCCGCCACCCGGCGCGGCGAGGGCGCGGTGCTGCTGGTGCAGGGGCCGCCCGGGATCGGCCGCAGCCGGCTGCTGGCCGAGGCGCGGGCGATGGGCCGGCGCGCCGGCGTCCGGCCGCTGTGCGGCCACGCGCTGGAGCGCCAGCAGGCAGTGCCGTTCGCGCCGCTGCTGGCGGTGACCGTCGGCGCCGACCCGCCGATCGGCGACGCCCGGTCGGTTCGCCTGCTCAGCGGGCAGGAGCACCTGCGCTACTGGCTGGTCAACGACCTCCGCGCCGCGCTCGAGGCGGCGGCGCTGGAGACTCCGCTGGCGATCGTGCTCGACGACCTCCAGTGGGCCGACACGGGGACCGCCGTCGCGCTGAGCCTGCTGGCCGAAGGGCTCCGGGACGCCCCGATCCTGTGGATCCTCGGCCTCCGCGACGGCGAAGGCGCGGCGGCGATGCGCGCCACGACGATGCGGCTGGTGCGCGGCGGCGCGCGCCGACTCGTGCTGGGGGACCTCTCGCCCGCCGCCGTCGAGGCGACCGTCGACGACCTGCTGGAGGTCGGAGCCGCTCCGGCGCTGCTGGAGCTGGCGACCCGGGCCCAGGGCAACCCGTCCCTGCTCGTGCAGCTGGTGGAGGGCCTGCGCGAGGATGGCCGCCTGGGGATCGAGCGCGGGCGCGCGGTCGCAGTCGGCGACGAGCTGCCGCGCCGGCTGATCGCCGCAACTCAGGCGCGCTTGGACCGGCTCTCCGGCGACGCGCGCCAGGTCGTCTGCGTCGCGGCCGTGCTCGCGCATCGTTTCTCGGTCGAGCAGCTGGCCGCGATGCTGCGCCGCCGGCCGTCGGCGCTGGTCGGTCCGGTCGCGGAGGCATTGCGCGCCGACCTGCTGGCCGGTGACGACGAGCTGCTCGGCTTCCGCCACGACCTCCTGCGCCAGGCCGTCCTGGAGACCCATCCGCGGTCGCTGCGCCGCGCCCTGCAGCGCGAGGCGGCCGGCGTGCTGCTGGCCAGCGGGGCGGCGCCCGTCGAGGCGGCGCTGCAGCTGGCCGCCTGCGCCGACGTCGGCGACCGCGTTGCGATCGCCACGCTGCACGACGCCGCACGCGCCGTCGCGGGCACCGACGCGGCGGCCGCCGCGGACCTCGACGCCCGTGCGCTGGAGCTGCTGCCGCCCGGCGACGGGGAGCGCGCGCCGCTGGTCGCCGAGACCGTGGTGGCGCTGGACCAGGCGCTGCGCAGCGCCGAGGCGCTGGAGCTGGCCAGCCGCGCGCTGGCCGGCGTGCTCGTGCCCCAGCAGGAGGCCGAGGTGCGCCTCAGCCTCGCCGGGCTCGTCACCGTGCCGCCGATGGCGCGGGTGCAGGAGAGCCGCCGCGCGCTCGCCCTGCCGGGCCTCGCTCCGGCCACGCGCGCGCGCCACCTGGCCTGGTTGGCCTACAACCTGGCCATCGCGGGGAGCCCGGCGGCGGTGGCCGCGGCAGGACCGGCGCTCGCCGCCGCCGAGGCGACGGGCGACCGGCAGGCGCAGGTGGTCGCCGGGCTGGCCGTCGCGGTGACCGATGCGATGCGGGGAGCCTGCGCCGCCGCTCTCGTGCGCACCGGCGCGCTGCGCCGGCTGACCCGGTCCGCGCATCCAGAGCCCTGCCTGCAGCTCGTGGAGCTCCACCGCGCCGACGCGCTGGCCGGGCTGGGCCGCGTCGACGAGGCGATGAGCCTGCTCTCCGAGGGCCTCGCGCGGGGCGTGCACGAGCGCAACGGCCGCCTGACCAGCGCATGGACGCAGTTCGGGAGCGCGCTGCGGGTGGCCGCGGGGAACCTGACCGCCGGCAGCGCCGAGGCGGAGGCGAGCACCGTCGGAGCGCTGGCCCGGGAGGTCGCCCGGGGCAGCGTCTCCGGCGCGGGCCGCCTGCTGACGTGCACCCAGGTGGCCGTCCACACCGGCGACGGGCGACTGCTCGACGCTGCGACTGCCGCGGCGGGACGGGCGGCTGACGACCGCACGCCTGCGCTGCGGCGGCTGGCGGCGTGGATCCAGGCGCTCGCCGCCATGGCCCGCAACGAGCCGGCCGCTGCCGCGCGCGCCCTCGCCCAGGCCCCGGCGCCCTTCTCCGCGGCCCTGCTGCCCAACGACGCCGGGCACCAGCCGGCGATGGCGCGCATCGCGGTCGCCGCCGGTGACGCGGAGCTCGCCGGGCGCGCCGTCGCGGCCGCCGACGCGTTCGCCCGCGCGAGCCCCGGCGTACCGATCATCGATGCGGTGGCCGCCCAGACGCGCGCGCTGGTCGCGGGCGACAGCTCCCGGCTCGTGCACGCCGCCGAGCGGCTGCGCACGACGCAGCGGCCGCTGCTGTACGCGGCCGCGGCCGAGGATGCGGGCCGTGCGCTGGCAGCCGACGGGCGTCGCGCCGAAGCCGTCGACCAGCTCGACGACGCCTTCGACGCGTTCCGGGCGCACGGGGCGACGGCCGACGCACGCCGCGTCGGCCGGCGGCTGCGCCACCTCGGCGCGGGGCGGCGCGTCACCTCCCGCGACCGCCCGGAGCGCGGATGGGAGAGCCTGACCCCCTCGGAGCTGCGAGTGGTCCGGCTGGTGGCCGCGGGCGCGACGAACCGCGATGCGGCGCAGCGGCTGTTCCTCTCGCCGCACACGGTCAGCTCCCACCTGCGCAGCGCGTTCGCCCGGCTGGGCATCAACTCGCGCGTCGAGCTGGCGCGCGTCGTCGTGGAACAGGACGCGGGCGGCAGCTAACGGATCGCACGGGAGGCGCTTGCGCATCCCATGGGCGTGCGATGCCGCGGGCGGCGGGGCGGTGGCAGCGTCACGACATGGAACTCGACCTGTCCCCCGCCCCTGTGCACCAGGCTCCCGCGACCCGCGGGCCGTCGAGCACGCCGGTGGTCCTGACGATCAACGGATCGGAGCAGGCCCTCGCGCTGGAGCCCCGCGTCAGCCTGCTGGACGCACTGCGCGACCACCTCGATCTCACCGGCACGAAGAAGGGCTGCGACCAGGGCACGTGCGGCGCCTGCACGGTCTGGGTCGACGGCCGTCGCGTGCTGGCGTGCCTCACGCTCGCGGTGGCCTGCGAGGGCCACGAGGTCACCACGATCGAGAGCCTCGCCTCCGGCGACGAGCTGCATCCGATGCAGCGCGCCTTCATCACGCACGACGCCTTCCAGTGCGGGTACTGCACGCCGGGCCAGATCATGTCGGCGGTCAAGCTGCTGGAGGAGGGGCACGCCGACACCGACGAGGACATCGCCGAGTTCATGAGCGGCAACATCTGCCGCTGCGCCGCCTTCCCGAACATCCGGGCGGCGATCCGCGCGGTCCGCGACGCCGGGACGGCGACCTGATGCGCCCGCTGAGCTACGCCCGCGCACGCGACGAGGCAGACGCCATCGCGCTGGTCAGCAGCGACCCCACGAGCGCGTTCCTGGCGGGTGGGACGACCGAGATCGACCTCGTCCGGCTGGGCGTCACGCGGCCCGACCGGCTCGTCGACATCAACGACCTGCCGCTCGCCGACGTCCAGGACCTCGCCGGTGGCGGCGTGCGCATCGGCGCGCTGGCGCGCATGAGCGACGTGGCGCGGGCGCCCGCGATCGTCGAGCGCTACCCAGCCGTCGCGCAGGGCCTCGTGCTGGCCGCCTCCGAGCAGCTGCGCAACATGGCCTCGATGGGCGGCAACCTCTGCCAGCGCGTGCGCTGCGCGTACTTCCGCGACAACATCTCGCCGTGCAACAAGCGCGAGCCGGGCAGCGGCTGCTCGGCGCTGGAGGGCCTCAACCGGGGCCACGCGATCCTGGGCACCAGCGAGCACTGCATCGCGACGCACCCGTCCGACGTCGCCGTCGCGCTGGTCGCCTTCGACGCCGTCGTGAGCACGGTCGGTCCCGGCGGCGCGCGGGAGATCGCCGTCGACGACTTCTACCGCGAGCCCGGCGACACGCCCGACGTCGAGCACCCGCTCGACCACGGCGAGCTCATCGTCGCCATCGACCTGCCGCCGCTGGACGTCGCCCGGCGGTCGTCGTATCGCAAGTACCGCGATCGCCAGTCCTACGAGTTCGCCCTGGTGTCGGTCGCCGTCGCGATCGACGTCCGCGACGGCGCGGTCGCCGAGGTGCGACTCGCGCTCGGCGGGGTCGGGACCAAGCCCTGGCGCGCGCGGCGCGCCGAGGCGCGCCTGCTCGGCGCGCCGGCGAGCTCGGAGGCCTTCGCCGACGCGGCCGCCGCGGAGCTGAGCGCGGCCGTCCCGCGCGAGCACAACGCGTTCAAGGTGGAGCTCGCCCAGCGGGCCATCGTCCGGGCGCTCACCGACGCCGTCGACGGCGGTGCACGATGAGCCCCGCGATCGGCCGGCCGGTCGACCGCGTCGACGGCGTGGCCAAGGTCACCGGCGACGCGCGGTACACCGGCGAGATCCCGCTCCCCGGGCTGACCTACGCGACGACGGTCGGTGCGACGATCCCCAGCGGACGGGTGACGGCCATCGACGCCGACGCGGCGCTCGCCGCCGGCGGCGTCCTGGCGGTCCTCACCCACGAGAGCCTGCCGAAGGTCGCCGCGCAACCGCACCTGCTGCCCTCGCTGGCCGGCGGCCCGGCACCCGGTGAGAGCTTCTTCCCGATGCAGGACGAGATGGTGCACTACGCCGGGCAGCCGGTCGCCCTGGTCGTCGCCGACAGCCACGAGCGGGCGCAGCACGCGGCGTCGCTGGTGGCCGTGAGCTACGAGACGAGCCCCTCGGTCACCACGATCGACGAGGGCCGCGACGCCGCCTACGAGCCCGAGCGGCTGTTCGGCGGGCTCATCCCGGCGCGCACCGAGCGCGGTGACGTCGAGGCCGCCCTCGCCGCGGCCGAGGTCCGCCTGGACCTCGACTACCGGTTCGCCGCCAACCATCACAACCCGATCGAGCCGTCGGCGACCACCGCGGTCTGGGACGAGCACCGGCTGACGATCTACGACTCGACCCAGGGCATCCGCGCCAGCCAGCTGACGGTCGCGCAGCTGCTCGGGATCCCGCTCGCCGACATCCGCGTCGTGGCCGGCTTCGTCGGCGGCGGCTTCGGGGCCAAGGCGATGATCTGGCCACACGTGACGCTCGCCGCGATGGCGGCCCGGGTCGTCGGGCGGCCGGTGCGCCTCGTCCTCACGCGCCCGCAGATGTTCACGTCCGCGGGCCAGCGCGAGGAGCAGGAGCAGACGCTCGCCCTCGGCGCGTCGCGAGACGGGCGCCTGACGGCGCTGCGCCATCACAAGCTCTCGCTCACCTCGCCGTTCGACGACTGGGCCGAGCCGGCGACGGGCGTCTCGTCGCAGCTCTATGCCTGCCCCGACTACGAGGGCGTCCACCGGCTGGTGCACGGCAACACGATGACGCCGACGTTCACCCGCGGCCCGGGCGAAGCCGTCGGCCTGTACGTGCTCGAGACCGCCATGGACGAGCTCGCCTACGAGCTCGAGATCGACCCGGTGCAGCTGCGCCTGCTCAACCGCGCCGGCGCCGACCCGAACGGGAACCCGTGGTCCAGCGACGGCCTGGAGGAGTGCCTGCGCGTCGGCGCCGAGCGCTTCGGCTGGGCGCAGCGCAACCCGGCCCCGCGCACCCGGCGCGACGGCGACTGGCTCATCGGATCCGGGATGGCGACCGCCGCCTATCCCGTGCCGCTGTTCATGCCGGTCCAGCGCGCTCGCGCCCGGGTCTACGCCGACGGCGGCGCGGTCGTGCAGACGGGCACCCAGGAGTTCGGGACCGGGGTCACGACCGCGATGGCGCAGGTCGCCGCCGACGCCTTCGGCGTCGCGCTGGAGTCCGTGCGGTTCGAGGCGGGCGACACCGACCTGCCCAACACCTCCGCCGCGGTGGGCTCGGCCGGCGCCGGGATGGTGAGCGCGGCGGTGCACGCCGCGGCGACGGCGCTACGCGACGACCTGGTGGCGATGGCGGTCGCCGACGGCGGATCGCCGCTGCACGGCGCCCAGCCGTCGGCGGTCGAAGTGCGCGACGGGCGCATGCTGCTGGCCGACCAGCCCGGCACCGGCGAGACCTACGGCGAGCTGATGGGGCGCAACCGCCTGGCCGACGCCGAGGCGGTTGGCAGCTGGCAGCCGCCGCCGCTCGACACGCCGCACGGCCTGCTGACGTTCGGCGTCCAGTTCGCCGAGGTCGCCGTCGATCCCGAGATCGGCCTGGTTCGCGTGCGGCGGCTCTCCGGCGCCTTCGCGCCCGGGCGGGTGCTGAACCCGAAGCTCGCCCGCAGCCAGCTCATGGGCGGCATGCTCTGGGGGTTGGGCCAGGCGCTGCTGGAGGGCAACGCGATGGACACGCGGCACGGTCGCTGGGGCGCGATCAACCTCGGCGAGTACCTCGTCCCGGTCAACGCCGACGCCCCCGACGTGACCGTCGACCTCGTCGAGGTCCGCGACGAGGTGGCCAACACGCTCGGCGTCAAGGGCGTCGGGGAGATCGGCCAGGTCGGCCTCGCAGCCGCGATCGCCAACGCCGTGTTCCACGCCACCGGCCGCCGCATGCGGGAGCTGCCCATGGCCGCCGAGCTGGTCATGGACCCGCCCGCCGCCGTTCCCGCATGACGCCGGCCCCCACGGTCGGGCCCGGCGCCCGATCGGCGCCGGGGCCGGCCGGGCTGCTGCTCGTCGTCCCGGTGGCGGTGCTGCTGGCGATCGGCGCCGGCGGTGCCGAGTCGTCGGTCGTCGTGCTGGCGCCGCTGGTCACGTTCGGGCTGCCTCCGCTGGCGATGATCGCGTTCTGGTGGGAGGACTGGCCGGGCACGCGGCTGCGCCCGAGCTGGTCGGGCTGGTTCGACACGGCCGTGATCGTCGTCGCGGCGATCGTGCTGACCGCCCTCGGCCAGGTCGTCGTCGGCGAGTCCGACCTGCGGGGCATCTTCGACCCGACGCCCGGCCCCGGGCACTCCCCGACGTTCCCGGCGGCGATGCCACTGGCCGGGGCGGCGTTCGTCGCGATGCTCCAGGTGACGCTCGTGAGCGAGGGGTGGCCGCTGCGCGGGCACATGGCGCCGCTGGCCGCCGGGGCCGTCGCGCTGCTTGCGGCATGGGCCATCGCGCTGGCCGTCTACCTGGTGCTCGTCGACTTCCGGGCGCCTCCCGGCTCGGGGCTGACCAGCCGCTCGGGATCGGTCCCCGGCGCCGAGCTCGGGGCGGTCCTCGTGCTGATCGGCGCCTGGCAGGTGTGGCTCTTCGTCGCCTGGCGCGGGTGGCCGGTGGCCGCGCTGCGCGCGCAGTGGGCGCGGCTGGTGGCCGGCAACGTCCTCGTGCTGGGCGGCGCCGTGCTCACGTTCCTGGTGGCGCACGGCCCGGCCGGCGTCCTTCCCGCCCGGATCGCCGCGGTTGCCGGCGCGTTCGTCGCCGCCGGGCTGCTGGTCGGGATGCTGTTCGAACCGGCGGTGAGCTGCCCGCCCGCGCCCGCGCGCGCCCGCGCCGTGTCGCTGGCGGCCATCGCGGTGCTCGCGACGGCCCTGTTCGCCGGCCTGACGCTGATCGCCGACGGCGTGCGCTGGCGCCACCTCGCGCCCGACGAGTGGGTGTCGCACGCAGCGCTCAACGCCGTCGGCACCGCCGTGATCCTCCACGTGGCGATCGGGCGACGGTGGCCGTTCGGTGCCGCCGCGGTCGAGACGCCTGCCGAGTGACTGCTATGATCGAAGTAACTGCTCGGGACCGTCCTGAGCGCCCGTTCGCAAAGGATCACCATGAGCACCAACAACGGCACCATCGCCTTCGTCACCGGCGGCAACCGCGGCCTCGGCCTGGCCATCGTCGACGAGCTCCTCGCCCGCGGAGCCACCAAGGTCTACGCGACCTCGCGCTCGGGCCACCAGCATCCCGACCCGCGGGTCGTGCCGGTCGTCCTCGACGTCACCGACGCGGCCGCCGTTGCTGCTGCCGCCGCCGGCGCCCAGGACGTGAACCTCGTCGTCAACAACGCCGGCGTCTCCCACTCGGCCTCCGTGCTCGACGGCTCCCTCGACGAGACCCGCGCCGACATCGAGACCAACGTGTTCGGCCTGCTCAACGTCTCGCGCGAGTTCGCCCCGATCCTCGCGCAGCGCGACGCGAGCAGCCTCCTCAACGTGCTGTCGGCCCTCTCGTGGTTCTCGGCGCACGGCGGTTACGCTGTCTCCAAGGCGGCGGCGCTGTCGGCGACCAACGCGCTCCGGCTCGAGCTCCTCGAGCAGGGCACCGTGGTCACCGCCCTGCACGTCGGCTACATGGACACCGACATGACCAAGGGCCTCGACGTCGAGAAGACCGATCCGGCCGCCGTGGCCAAGCTGGCCCTCGACGGCGTCGTCGAAGGCGCGCACGAGGTCCTCGCCGACGACACCTCGCGGTGGGTCAAGTCCCAGCTCAACGGCGACGTCGCCGACCTGTACCCGGTCCTCGCCACGGCCTGACCCCCGCGCTGAGCCAAGGAGATCCCGAGAGCGATGGAACGCAAGAGCTTCGCCGACATGCCGTGCCCGGTGGCCCACGCCCTCGAGCACGTCGGTGACCCGTGGGGCCTGCTGATCGTGCGTGACGCGCTGCACGGCCTCTCGCGCTTCGACGACTTCCATCGCAGCCTCGGGATCTCCACCAGCTCGCTGACCCGCCGCCTGAACGAGCTCGTCGCCGCGGGTGTGCTCGAGCGGCGCCTCTACCAGGAGCGTCCCAAGCGCTATGAGTACGTCCTGACGACGGCCGGGCAGGACCTCAAGCCGGTCGTCGCGGCCCTGGCGGCCTGGGGCATGACCCACGATCCTCCGGACGCCAGTCCCGTGGTGCTCGTCGACGACACGACCGGGATGCTCGTCGACCCGGTCGTGATCGACCGCAACACGGGACGCGACGTCGCCGATGCGGCGATCGTCTTCCGGCCCGGACCCGACGCGACGGAGTTCGACCGCCGCCACCGCGGCCCCGCGCCCACTCCCTCCTGAGCCACCGGCCGCCTACGATCGCAGGATGCCCGCTGCCTGGCCCGCCCTGCGCGTCGACGACTGGACCGCCACCCGCGAGACGCTGCACCGCTGGACGCAGATCGTCGGCAAGATCCGCCTGGCGCAGGCGCCGATGGTCAACCACTGGTGGCAGGTGACGTTCTTCGTCACGCCGCGCGGCCTGACGACGGCGGCGATGCCCGCCGGCGAGCGGACGTTCGAGATCGAGTTCGACTTCTGCGCGCACGTCCTGCAGATCACCGTCGAGGGCGGGGAGGGGCGCACGATCGCGCTGGAGCCGAAGACGGTCGCGGAGTTCTACGCCGAGACGATGGCGGCCCTGACCGACCTCGGCCTCGACGTGAAGATCTGGCCGGTGCCCGTCGAGATCGAGCCGGCGACGCCGTTCGAGCAGGACACCGAGCACGCCGACTACGACCCGGAGGCGGCGCAGCTCTTCTGGCGCCAGCTCGTCCAGGCCGACCGGGTGATGCAGGTGTTCCGCGGACGGTTCGCCGGCAAGGTGAGCCCGGTGCACTTCTTCTGGGGCGGGATGGACCTCGCCGTCACGCGCTTCTCCGGACGGCTCGCCCCGCGCCATCCCGGGGGTGCGCCCAACTGCGGCGACTGGGTCATGGTCGAGGGCTACTCCCACGAGCTGGCGAGCTGCGGGTTCTGGCCGGGCGGCGGGCAGGAGGGCGCGTTCTACGCCTACGCCTACCCGGAGCCCCACGGCTACCGCACCTACGAGGTCACGCCCGCTGACGCGTTCTATTCCGAGGCCAACGGCCAGTACCTGCTGCCCTACGAGGCGGTGCGCACCGCCGCCGATCCCGACGCCACCTTGCTGGACTTCCTGCAGACCACCTACGAGGCCGCCGCCATCCACGGCAGCTGGGACCGCGCCGCGCTCGACTACGTTCCCGTGCAGGGCGCCCGGCCGCGCTGAGCGGCGGCCCCGGCGGAAGCCGCCGGCGTAGAGGATGTCGGCGGTTGCTCCGGTGTCGGTGGTGGAGGTGGTGCCGTAGGGGTCGTAGGTGTAGGTGCGGTCGAGGGTGTTGGTGGTGTGGTCGGTGACGGCGATAGTGGAGCCGAGGCGGTTGGTGACGAATCGACTGCTTGGTGGAGTTGGTGCGTTGGGCGAGGAGGGTGCCGTCGGGCTGGCGGGTGTAGGCGATGGTCGAGCCGCTGTACGGGGGCATAGCGCTGCGTTCGGCTGCGTGGTGTGGACGGATGACCGAACAGCTGCCGTGCGGCATATGGGTAGATTTCGACGCGATGACGCTTCAGAGACGACTGCGATCAAGCCGTCTGGCCCGTGCCGGCTTCAACGCCCGAACCATCGCTAGAGGGCATCGAAGCGACGCCCTACGCCACCCTGTGCTGGTGGCGCGCTTTCTCGCCACTACCCCGGAGGTGTCGAACTGGACCTATGACCTGGAGAACGCCGACGAGCTTCTCGCGCTCGCGGCCGGGGCGGTTGGGCGTCCTGCCGCCGAGTTGCTGGCGTATGGCCGTGAGCTCGAGACCGATCAGGGTCTGCGCCAGGCGCTCCGTGATCGGCTGGCCGCCCGCCGTGACCGCGGCTCGGAGCCGCACTACGGCAAGCGCGTCATCTTGTACGCGCTGGTGCGCAGCATCGGACCTGTGATGGTTGCCGAGGCCGGCACCCACGATGGCTTCGGCTCGGTGGTCATCGCCGCCGCTCTACGGCGCAACATCGCCGAAGGACGGCCGGGCCGCCTGCTGACCTTCGATGTGAACCCCGACGCCGGCTGGCTGCTCTCTGACCGGGATCTCGAGATCGTCGCCCAGCACACCGGCCGGACCGTCGACACCTTGCCCGTCCATCTCACCGACGGCGTCGACCTGTTCATCCACGACAGCCTCCGCACGGCTGAGAACGAGCATGCCGAGTACGCGATCGCTCGCGCCAACGCCCGTGGTGAGGCCGTGTACCTCGTCTGCGACGACGTCAACACCACCGACGCGCTGGTTGAGCTCTGCGCTGAGCACGATGTCCCGCTGACTCGTATGAAGGAGCGCCCGGCACGCCACTGGTGGCCCGGCAACGTACTGGGCCTGGCTCAGTTGCCGGCGACGCAGAACTGTCACGACCCGATGAGGCCTGAGCGAGCGGGCTGAGCTGGGACCGCGCAGCGCTCGACGACGTTCCCGTGCAGGGCGCGCGGCCGCGCTGAGCGGCGCGCGGGATGCGGGCCGTCGTATTGCAATCTCGCCCGCGGTCACCTACGGTCGGTGTTGTGGGACCAGCACGTGCAGCACGGCTAGGGCACAACCAAAGCGTCGTTCGCTCGCTCAACGCCAGGCTCGAACACGGCCTGGTCACGCCGAAGTCGCCGTTCGGTGCCGACGGTCCCGGCTTCCTCTGCGAGTGCTCCAACCTCGACTGCACGGAGATCGTCTACGTCGACCTGGGCACCTACGCGGAGGTCCGCCGTCATGAGCGCCGGTTCTTTGTGCGCACCGGCCACGACATCCCGGAGATCGAGCGCATCGTCGGCGAGGGCCGGGGCTACGTCGTCGTCGAGAAGGTCGGCACCGCCGCGGCGGCGGTCGCCGGCGACGGCTGAGCAGCCGGCCGCGCGCGGCGGCCGGCGATGACGACGACCTCCTCGTGCGTCTGGCCGGCCGCCAGCGCACCCTGCGCGCGGAGGTGGTCGACCCGCTCGCGCATGAGGGGTCCGAGCGGACCGCGGTGCCGCGTGAGGACCTCGGCGGAGAGGCCTGCGGTGGCCATGGCGTCCAGCGTTGCCTCGGTCCCGCAGATCTCGGAGTGCACGACGAGCAGCGTCCCACCGTCATGCAGGTGCCCGGGCGCCTCGGCGATCAGCCGGTCCAGGACGGCGCGCCCGTCGCGTCCGGCGTCCCACGCCCGCCGGCGCCCGCGCGTCGGCACCTCGTCGCGGGGGTGCGGGACGTAGGGCGGGTTGGAGGCGATCACGTCGTAGCGCTCGTCGCCGAGCGCCGAGAACAGGTCGCTGCGCAGGGCGCGCACCGACGCGCCGTTGAGGCGGGCGTTGATCCACGCGGTCGCCACGGAGCGGCGTGAGACGTCGACCGCCGTCACCCGGCCCGCGCCGGCGCGGGCGGCGCAGACCGCCAGGGCGCCGCTGCCCGTGCACACGTCCAGCACCGACGTTCCGGGACCGAGACGCTGCTCGCGCAGGCTTTCCGCGAGCAACCACGAGTCGGAGATCGGGCGAAAGACGCCCGGCAGCGTCACGATGCGCATGTCGGCCGACGTATCCGGCACGCGGCGGGCCGCAAACTCCGGACGCAGGCGCGTGATGTCCCGCGGCGTCCGGGTAGAGCACAGAGGTGGTCAACGACGCCGCGGGCGCCCCTCCGGATCGTCACGCCCGGCCCGTCGGCGGCGGAGTGCGCCCGTGACCCGGGTCGTCGTCGTGGGCGCCGGCCACGCCGGCCTGGTCTGCGCGATCCACCTCGCCGCGGCCGGCCTGGACGTCGAGGTGCTGGAGCATGCGCCGCGGCCCGGTGGCGGGACCACCTCCTCGCAATGCACCCTGCCCGGGTTCATCCACGACGATCACGCGGCGTTCGTGCCCATGGCCGCGGCGTCGCCGGCGATGCAGGAGCTGGCGCTGGAGCACGAGGGGCTGTCGTGGATCGACTCCCCGACCGTGATGGCCCATCCGTTCGAGGACGGCACGGCGATCGCGTTGCATCGCGACGTCGAGGCGACGGCGGCCTCCCTGGGAACGTCGGGTGAGGCGTGGCGCACGGCGATGGCGCAGCTCGTGCCGCACGCCGCAACGCTCGCCGGAACGATCCTGGCGCCGCTGCCGCCGGTCGTCGGCTCGGCCCGGCTGGCCGCCGCGCTGCGCCGCGACGGGCTGGAGTGGGCTCGGCGCATGCTGGGCTCGGTCCAGGCGCTGGGCCTGGACCTCTTCGAGGGCGACGAGCGGGCCACCGCATGGCTGTCGGGCTCAGCCCAGCACTCGGGCCTGCCGCCGTCGACGGCGGGCAGCGGCGCGTTCGGGCTGCTGCTGCAGGTCCTCGCCCACAGCCACGGCTGGCCGATCCCGCGCGGGGGCATGCGCTCGGTGGTCGCGGCGCTGGTGGCCCGCGCCGAGCGCGAGGGCGCGCGGATCCGCTGCGACGCGACGGTCGAGCGCATCGTCACGCGTGGCGGCCGCGTCGCCGCCGTCCGGCTGGCCGATGGCGAGGAGGTCGCCGCCGACGCCGTCGTCACGACGGTCAGCGCGCAGCCCCTGTTCCGCATGCTGGAACCGGGCGCGCTGCCCGGACGGCTGCAGCGGCGCCTGCGCCTCTGGCGCTACGGCACCGGGCCGTTCAAGCTCGACTACGCCCTCTCCGGACCGCTCCCGTGGACGGCGCCGGAGGCACGCTCAGCCGCGGTCGTGCACGTCGCCGGCGAGCTCGGCTCGCTCCTGGCCGCGGCCCAGGCCGGCGAGCGCGGGGAGGTGCCCGAGCGCCCGGCGCTCGTCGTCGGGCAGCAGTCGCTGCTGGACCCCACGCGTGCGCCGGGCGGCGCGCACACGTTGTACGTCTACGCGCACGTCCCGTCCGCCTACGACCTCGACGACGCCGAGATCGCGCAGCGCATCGAGCAGCAGCTCGACCGGTTCGCGCCGGGGTTCCGGGACCTCGTCCTCGCCCGCGCTCAGCGCGCCCCGTGGGAGACCGAGCGCGAGAACCCCAGCATGGTCGGCGGCGACCTCGGCGGCGGCACGCTCGAGCTCGACCAGCAGCTGATCTTCCGCCCCGCCCCCGAGCTCGTGCACTACCGCACGCCGCTGCGCGGGCTCTACGTCGCCGGCGCCTCGGTCCATCCCGGCGGCGCGGTGCACGGCATGAGCGGGCGCGGGGCGGCCCGGGCCCTGCTGCGCGACCGGCGGCTGCGGCCCTGGCGGGCCGTCTGACCGCCGCGCGCGGACATCGGAGGCTCTTCTCTGCGCTCGGGCGCCCTGGGCCCGCCGCGCTCAGCGGCCGTCGTCGTCGGTCTCGATGCGCTCCTTGCGGACCTCGCCGGAGACGGTGCGCTCGTCGGTGACGGTGTCCTTCTCCATGCGCACGCGCTCCTTTGGGACGGCGCGCTTCTCGACGACGGGCTCCTCGGCGTGCAGGACGACCTCGTGCTCCTCCTCGGAGATCGCCGGGCCGTCGAGGGCCTGGTCGACGTTGCCGCCGGTGATCGGCTCGCGCTCGATGCGGACCTCCTCGCGCTGCACGGGCACTGTCGTCTCGACCTGCTCGGTCACCACGTACTTGCGCAGGCGGGCGCGGCCGGACTCGCGCGGGGTCGTGCCGACCTTCAGCTCCTCCTCGGAGCGCGTCATGGCGTCGTCGGTCGTCGGCCCCGAGGTGTCGTGGCCGACCGTGTCGCGCCCGAAGCGCCCGTCGCGGTCGCGGTCGCCCAGGCTCTCGTGGTCGGGACCCTCGTAGGCGGAGTAGCCGAGGCCGTAGTGCTCGTAGAGCTGCTGCTCCTCGGCCTCCGACAGCTCGGAGTCGGCGTCGACGTGCGGCGCGTCCTTGACCTGGTCCTTGTCATAGGGCACCTGGACGTGCTCTCCGTGGGCCTGCGCGGCATCGATCGGCACGAGCGAGGACTTGGTGCCGAAGAGGCCCGTCTTGACGGCGACGAACGTCGGCTCGCCGGTCTCGCGGTCGAGGTAGACCTCGTCGATCTTGCCGATCTTGTCGTGCTCGGGATCGACGAGGTCCTGACCGATCCAGGCCTGGACGTCAGTGGTGGTGGGCATGCAGGTGCTCTCCTTCGCTGCGAGTGGACGGGTGACTCTCGCTCTGCGGGTCCCCGCCCTCGCGAACGGGGAAACAGGACAGTCCGCGCAACCGCGGCATATCCGAGACACGCTGTTCAGCTTCGGCCGCTAGGCTGCCGCGGATGGCCAACGACGCCAATCCTGCCGGCCGCCGCCGGCGCCGCCGCAGCGACGTCGCGCTCAACCGCACCAAGCTGCTGGAGGCAGCGCGGCACCTGCTGGCCTCCGACGGCGACGCGAGCATGGTGCAGATCGCCGCGGCGGCTGGTCTCGGGCGGGGAACCGCCTACCGCCACTTCGCCAGCCGCGAAGACCTGCTCGACGCGGTGCGCCGCCAGGAGCGCGACGACGCCGAGGCCAACGAGCTGGAGTTCGTGCGGCCGGCCGGCGAGCTCGCCCACACGGCGCCGACGCCGCTGTCGATCACCGACGTCCTCAACAAGGTCCCGCCGTTCCAGCTCGGCGACCAGGTCGTCGCCGAGGCCCAGCGGCTGAACGGCGTGACGGCCGCGGCGATCTATCTGTGCGACCTCGACGGCACCACGCTGCAGCGGATGGCCGGCGGCGGCGGGTTCCCCGAGCAGCTCGCGGTGCCGCTGGCCGTCGGGCCGGAGATCCCGCGCGAGGGCGTCGCGGCGCTGCGCGCGGCGATCGGCGAGGTCCTCCCGGGGATCGTCGTCGCGCCGATGTACCTGCGCGGCCGCGCCACGGGCGTGCTGGTCGCCATGGGGGCGACCGACGACGCGCTGCGCGACCTCGCCGCGGAGGCGGCGGCGGCCATCGCGCTGGCCGACGAGTACACCGACGCGATCGCCGGCGTCCGCCGCGCCCGGCCGACGAGCCCGGCCGCCGAGATCCAGCAGAACCTCCTGCCGCCGCGCATCCTGCGCCTCGGCGGCGCGCTGATCGCCGGCAACGTGCTGCCCGGCTACGACATCGGCGGCGACTGGTTCGACTACGCCGAGAACCGCGAGTGCGCATGGATCGGCATCGCCGACACCGAGGGCGAGGGCGCCCGCGCCGCGGGCCTCGGCGCCGTGCTGCTCGGCGCGTTTCGCGCGGCCCGCCACCACACGACCGACCCGGCCGTCGTCGTCCGGGCGATGCACGAGGTGCTGCGCGACGTGGCGCGCGGGCGCTCCTCCGCGCACGTCACGGTCGCCACCTGGAGCGGCCCGACCTCGACCGTCCGCTGGGTCACGTGCGGCGACCACGCCCCGGTCCTGATCGACGCCGCGGGGGAGATGGAGGTCCTCGGCGCCGTCCTGCCGCTGCTGGGCAAGCGCGGCCTGCCGGCGCAGCCGGAGGTCAACGAGCGCCGGCTGGCCGACGGCGACCGCCTGCTGCTGCTGTCGGACGCGATCGTGGACCGGCCGCTGCTCGGCGGCGGGACGCTGGGGCTGGAGGGCGTGCGCGAGGCCGTGGCCAAGGCGCCGCTGGCGTCGGCGGCCGGGACGGTGCGGGCCGTCGAGGACGCGGTGCGCGCCGCAGGCAGGGATCCGCTGTCCGACGACGCGACGCTCGTCGTCCTGGTGCCCAATCCGGCGGTCTCGGAGGCCGAGAACGAGGGCTAGCGCTGGCCGACGGCTGCGGCGGCGCGGCCCGTCTCCGGGCCGCGCCGCGCGTTCCTTGCCTAACTGCTGGTGACGCCCTCGCGGGCGGTCTGCGCGCTTTCCTGCGCGGAGTCTTGCAGCGCCGAGGCGTGCTCCTTGCCCTGCTCCTGCGCTGTCTGCTTGGCGGCGTCGGTGGCGGCCGAGGCGGTCTCGGAGGCGACCTGCTTGCCCCGTTCCATCGCCTCCTGGCCGGTCTCCTTGATCTGCTCCTTGACCTGGTCGGCGGCCGGACCGAGCTTCTCGTCCTCGACCCTGGTCGAGGGGATCAGCATGCCGGCCAGGAAGCCCATCGCCAGCGAGCCGATGGCGAGCCCGAGCGGGTTCTCCTGGGCCATGCCGACCGCGCGCTTGGCGCCCTGCTGCACGTCGCCGGCGCTCGGCGTCGCGCTCGTGGCGCTGTCCTTGGCGCCGGCGACCTTCTCCGTCGCGCTGTCCTTGGCGCCGACGATCTTCTCCTTCACGGAGTCCACCTTCCCCGTCACGGAATCCTTGGCTCGTTCCTTGACGTCGGTCTTGTAGCCCAGCGCGTCGACGGTGTCGCCCATGCGCTCGCGCGTCTCTTCGATGTCCTTGCGGATCAGGTCCGGGTCTTGGCCCATCGCACGTCCTCCTTCACGGTCTCGACGGTCTGCGGCGCCGGCGGCGTCGCTTCCTTGATCTTGTTGCGGCCCTGCAATGCGAGGACCCCGGCGACGGCGGCCCAGACGACGGTCACGATCAGCGCGGCGACCCAGGTGGCCATCGCGGTGTCCAACAACGCGATGAGCGTCGCGGTGAGGGCGCCGAGCGTCAGGAGGCCGGCGACACCGGCGCCACCGAGCATGCCCGCGCCCATCCCGGCGCGCTTGCCCTGCGCCTCGAGCTCGGCCCGCGCCAGCGCGAGCTCCTGCTTGACGAGCGTGGACGTCTCCTCGGAGAGCTGCCTGAGCAGGTCGCCGATCGGGCGCTCACGCAGGTCGCCCTGTTGGTCGGTCATCGCACGACACCCGGGGTGCCGGTGCCGGTGCCGGTCTCGGTGCCGATCCCGGTGCCCGGGGACTCGAGCCGATCGGTGGCGAACCGGGGCTCGTCGGGCGAGGTCGTCCGCGGCAGGGCCGGCGGCTGGTAGGCCGAGGACTGCGGCGAGCCGATGCTGCTGCGGTAGCGGTCGCTGCTGGACGCCTTCAGGAACCGCGACGCCATGAAGCCCAGCGCCATGCCGCCGGCGACGACCGCCCACGGGTTCTTGCGTGCCGCGGACTCGACGTCGTTCAGGATGCGGTCGGCGTCGGACTCGGTCAGCCACCCACCGGCCTTCTCGACCTGCTCGGCGGCCCGATCGGCCATCTTGGCCGGCCCGTCCTTGCCTTGTTGACGCAGCTGGTCGCCCACGGTTCGCAGGTCGCTGCCCTGCTCGCTGATCCGGCGGCCGGCGTCGGTCGAGCGCTGGTCGATCTGGGTGCGCACCTGCTCGCGCGCCTGGCCGGCGGCCTGCTGGGCCTTCTCCTGGGCCTGGCCGGCGGCGTCGGCGGCCCGATCCTTGACCTGCTCGCCCGCGGAACTGGCGGTCTCTGTCATCGGTCCTCCCGGACTCGGGGATTGCTGTCGCGTCCAGCGGTCCCCGAACCGCACCGGCGGCAAACGAGACAACATGGTGGTAGGTCAGCGCCAGATTCGGGAACGAACCGAGACATGGCCCGAGAGACCTCCGAAGGACGATTTTCCCGTGGGAGCGCCGCTGCGCCAGGCAACGGACGCCGTCCGCGCGCGAGCGCCGACGACGCGGCGCCCGACGGACCGACCGATCTGTCGGGACGCGGCTGGCTGGGCGTTCTCAAGCGGACCTTCCAGGAGTTCAAGGCCGACAACTTGACCGACTGGGCGGCGGCGCTGACGTACTACGGCGTGCTGGCGATCTTCCCGGCGATCATCGCGCTGGTCTCGATCATCGGTCTGGTCGGCCCGTCGGCGACGCAGCCCCTCCTCGACAACCTCAAGACGCTCACGCCCGGCCCGGCCAACGACATCCTCTCGGGGGCCGTCAAGCAGATCGCGAGCAACCGCGGCGGCGCAAGCGTCGCGTTCGTCGCCGGCATCGCCCTCGCGATCTGGAGCGCCTCCGGGTACGTGGGGGCCTTCGCGCGGGCCTCGAACGCGATCTACGAGGTGCCTGAAGGCCGGCCGTTCTGGAAGCTGCGCCCGATGCAGCTGATCGTCACGACACTGATGATCCTGCTGATCGCGGCCAGCGCGATCGCCGTCGTGGTCACCGGCCCCGTGGCCCAGCAACTCGGCGACGTCGTCGGCGCGGGCTCCGCCGCCGTCACCGCCTGGGACATCGCGAAGTGGCCCGTCATCGCGCTCGTCGTGAGCCTGATGTTCTCGGTGCTGTACTACGCCGCGCCCAACGTCAAGCAGCCCGGCATCAAGTGGATCACCGTCGGCGGCGTGGTCGCGCTGGTGGTGCTGCTGATCGCCTCGGCGCTCTTCGCGATCTACGTCGCCAACTTCTCGTCCTACAACAAGACCTACGGCGCGCTGGGCGGCGTCATCGCGTTCCTGGTCTGGCTGTGGATCGCCAACATCGCGGTGCTCCTCGGCGCCGAGCTCAACGCCGAGCTGGAGCGGGGACGCGAGCTGGAGGCAGGGCGCCCGGCCCACGACGACATCCAGCTCGAGCTCCGCGACGACCGCAAGGTTCCCAAGGAGGAGCGCCGCTCATGAGCACCGTCGTCGTGATCGTCATCGTCGTCGTGATCCTGCTGCTGATCGCAATGGCTGTGCTGGCCTTGCGCCGGCGCAGCGAGCACACCCGTCAGCAGCATCGGGTCGAGGCCCGCGCGCGGCTCTCGGAAGCGGACCGTCTCGGTGGGGTCGCCGAGCAGGAGCAGGGCCTCGCCGATCGCTCGGCCCAGGTCGCGGCTGCGGAGCAGCAGGAGGCCGACGAGCATCTGCAGCGGTCCCGGCGCGCGGAGAAGGAGGCCGAGGCGCGGCGCGCCGCGGCGCAGGAGGCGGCCCGCAAGGCCGACGAGCACCAGACCCGCGCCGAGCGCGTCGACCCGGATCGCTGACATGCCCGAGCACGACCTCGACACGATGCTCGGCTGGCGCGGCCGCACCGTCTATGACCGCAAGGACGAGAAGATCGGCAAGCTCGGTGACCTGTACCTCGATGAGGAGACCGGACGGGCCGCGTACGGGGGCGTGCGGACCGGGCTCTTCGGCCGGCACGAGTCGATCGTGCCGCTGCGGGAGGTGACCGAGCGCAACGGCGACCTCGTGGTCCCCTACGACGCCGAGCTCGTCCGCGACGCGCCCGCCATCGACCCGGACGCCTCGCTGGACGACGCCGAGCAGGAGCGGCTGGCTCGCCACTACGCGGCGCCGGAGGGCGAACGCGCCGCGGACGGGGAGCCCCCGGGGGACGAGGATCACGCCCCCGACGAGGAGGGCACAGCGGAGGAGGCCCGCGCACCCGAGATGATCCGCTCCGAGGAGGAGCTCGTCACCGGCACGAGCGGGATGCGTCCTGCGGAGCGCGTACGGCTGCGCAAGGTGCTGGTGACCGAGAACGTCACGCAGACCGTGCCGGTCCGGCGCGAGGAGATCCGGCTGGAGACCGACCCTCCGCCCGAGGGGAACGTCGAGCGCGTCGAGGACGTCGACGAGCGTTGAGGGCCCGGGCGCGGGTCAGCCGCGGCTCTTGGCGCGCTCGGACCTCGACCCCTTGGCCTTCTTCTGCGTGCCCTTCGCCTTGGCCTTCGACCCCTTGGTCTTCGACCCCTTGGACGCAGAAGCCGACCGCTTGCCCCCGGACCCCAGCTCGTCCATCGTCCTGCGCAGGGCCTCCATGAGGTCGCCGGCGACCGCCGGCTCGGCGTCCTGCTCGGGCGCCTCCACGGTCCCGCCCTTCTGCTTGTCCTTGACGATGGCGCGCAGGCGCTTGCGGTGCTCGTCGGCGTAGTCGGCGGGATCGAAGTCGCCCGACAGGGCCTCGATCAGCTTGACGGCCTCGTCGACCGCCGCCTTCGCCGGCTGGCGGCCGCCGGGTCCCAGGCCCTTGGTGGGACGGATCTCGTCGGCGAACAGCATGGTGCTCAGCGCGAGCAGGCCGTCGCGGACGCGCACGACGACCAGGTACTCCTTCGTGCGCAGCACGAACCGGCCGAGCGCCACGTCGTCGCGCTCGCCCATCGCGTCGACGAGGAGGCGATAGGCGCGCCGGGGGCCCTCGGCCTCGCCGGTCGGGACGAGCCAGTAGGGGTGGTCGAAGAACACGGGGTCGATCTCGTCGCGATCGACGAAGGACTGGATGTCGATCGTGCGGGTCTTGCGCGGAGCGACGGCCTCGAGGTCGGCGTCGGTGAGCACGACCTGCTTGCCGGAGTCCAGCTCGTAGCCGTGGCCGATGTCCTCCAGCGCGACCTCCACGTCCTCCTTGCTGCAGAAGCGCCGGATCTCGATCCGGGCGCCGTCGGGCGCGTGCAGCTGGTGGAAGTGCACGTCGAGGTCGCGCGCCGCGCTGAACAGCGCCACCGGGACGTTGACGAGCCCGAAGCTGAGCGAGCCCGACCACAGCGAACGCGCCATCAGGCCTTCGCCTTCTTCTTGGTGGTCTTGGGCTTGCCGCCGGACTTCGCCTTGGACTTGGACTTGGACTTGGACTTGCCGTCGGGCTCCTGCTCCGCCATCGGCCCACCCTTCCCGAGGCTGGCCTGCAGCGCGGCCATCAGGTCGTCGGGCGGCTCGGCCTCCGGCTCGTCGGGGGCCACGATGTCCTCGCCCTTGGCCTTGCGCTCGATCGCCGCGAGGACCGCCTCGCGATACTCGTCGTGCAGCTTGTCGGGGCGGAACGGCGCGTGCATCGAGGCGATCAGGCTCCCCGCCATCTCGACCTCGCGCGCGTTCGGCTTGCGCGACAGCTTGGGGACGTCGAGATCCTCGGGACCCACCAGCTCGTCGGCGAAGCGCATCGTGTGCAGTGCGAGGACGTCCTCGTAGGCGCGGATCGCCGCGAGGTACTCGCGGTGGTGGAACGTGAAGCGCCCGATCGCCGCGCGCTGGGTTCGCGCCAGCGCCGCCTGCAGCAACCGGTAGGCGTCGGCGCCGTCGTCCTGAGACCCGACGAAGTAGGCCTTGTCGTAGAAGACGGGGTCGATGTCCGCGACGGCGACGAAGCGCTCGATGTCGATGATCCGCGAGCGCGTTCCGCCCGCGGCGTCGATCTCGTCCTGGTCGACCACGACGTAGCGGCCCGCCCGGACCTCGAAGCCCTTGACGATCTCCTCGCGCGGGACCTGCTTGTCCTCCTTGGTGCAGAACGAGCGGTGCTCGATCCGCGCGCCATCGGCGAGGTGCACCTCGTGGAAGTGCACCGTCTTGGTCGCGACGGCCGAGTAGAGCTTGACGGGCACCGCGACGGCACCGAAGGCGATCGTCCCGTTCCAGAGCGAGCGTGGCATCGCCTCCCGTCTACCCGCTCGGCGCCGGAGGCATAGCCAAGGCCGGGCAGCGGGCATGCCTGGGGGATGGCTCAGCACACGGGTGGGAAGCGGTGGTGGCTGGCGGCCGCCGCCGGCGTCGTCGTCGCCGGGGCCGTCGCGCGCTTCGGCTCTCGGCACGGCGGCCCGGTCCTGCGGCGCGTGACGCGTCGGCAGCCGGAGCCGGAGCCGGTGGCGGCGACGATGTGGTCGTGCGTCTGCGGGGAGCGCCTGCGCACCGTCGGCAGCGGGCGCCACCAGGTCCACTGGCTCGCCGACGCGCCCGAGGACGAGCCGCTGCTGGACGGGGCCTGTCCCGCCTGCGGGCGGACGCTGTCGCTCGCCGCCTGAGGGCGGCGGCGAGGGGGACCCCGCGTCCGGCCGCAGGCCGGTCGGCGTCAGGCGACGGCCACCGCCCGCGCCGCCGCCGGGACGACCGCGCGCGGCCCGTCGTAGATCTTGCTGCGAGGGTCCACCGAGTTGGCCTCGCGCACGGCCTGCACGTTGCCGTGGAAGTCGCCCTTGCCGGTGGGATCGGTGATCGCCAGCGAGGAGAGCTCGAACAGCGCGAGCGCGACGTGCGGAACCCACTGGCGCCGGCCGCGCTTGAACTGGCCGGTGACGAACGGGGTCGCCGCCAGCGCGATGGCCCCCAGCGCGTCCAGCGCGAGGTGCGCCTTGAACGGCAGCAGCTTGACGATCCCCAGCGGGTAGTCGGTGATCGTGCTGTAGCCGACGTGGATCGCCGCCGACCGGCGGATCTGCCCCGCCGAGCGCGTCCCCTCGACCCCGGCGAGCCTGGGGAAGACGGTCAGGAGGAACGTTCCTGCGGTGTAGTCGACGACGCCGTGCAGCGTCGAGTCCACGGGCCTCGGAGGCATGGGCATTGCTGCTCCCTTCAGGGCTTGAGGACGACCTTGACGCAGTCGTCCTGCTTGTGCTTGAACGTCTCGTAGCCGTCGGGAGCCATGTCGAGGCTCAGGCGGTGCGTGACGACGAAGCTCGGGTCGATGTCGCCGTTCTTGACGTGGTCGTACAACCGCTTCATGTAGCGCTGGACGTGGCATTGACCGGTCTTCAGGGTCAATCCCTTGTTCATCCAGGCGCCGGTGGGGAAGTTGTCCATGAGCCCGCCGTAGACGCCGATCACCGAGACGATGCCTCCGGGCCGGCAGGCGAGGATCGCATCGCGCAGCGCGTGCCCGCGGTCGGTCTCCAGCCGGCCGGCCTGCTTGACGCGCTCGGCCGCGTGCAGCATCCCATGGCCGTGGGCGGCCTCCATCCCGACGGCGTCGATGACGGCGTCGGGCCCGCGCCCGCCGGTCAGCTCCTTGAGCTGCTCGACGATGTCGGGGTCCTTGGAGAAGTCGATCGCCGCCGTCGCGCCCGCCTTGTGCAACGCCATCTGGAGGCGGTAGTCGTACTGGTCGATCGCGATGACCTGCTCGGCACCGAGCATGATCGCGCTGGCGATGGCGAACTGCCCCACCGGCCCCGCGCCGAAGACGGCGATGACCTCGCCGCCCTTGATCTCGCACAGCTCCGCGCCGAAGAACCCCGTGGGGAAGATGTCTGACAGGAACAGCACCTGCTCGTCGGTGAGGTCGTCCTCGATCTTGAACGGGCCGACGTCGGCGTAGGGCACGCGCGCGTACTCGGCCTGGCCGCCCGCGTAGCCGCCGGTCAGGTGGGAGTAGCCGAAGATCCCGGCGGTCGAGTGGCCGAACATCTTCTCGGCCAGGCCCGCGTTGGGGTTGGAGTTCTCGCAGACCGAGAACAGCTCGTGCCGGCAGGACCAGCAGTTGCCGCAGGCGATGGGAAAGGGGACGACGACCCGGTCGCCGACCGCCAGGTTGGAGACGCCGCGCCCGGTCTCGACGACCTCGCCCATGAACTCGTGGCCGAGGATGTCGCCCCGCTTCATCGTCGGGATGTAGCCGTCGTAGAGGTGCAGGTCCGAGCCGCAGATCGCGGTCGAGGTGATCCTCACGATCGCGTCGCGGTCGTTGAGGATCTTCGGATCCGGCACGTTCTCGACCTGGACCGTGTTGCGGCCAGACCAGACATTGGCCCTCATCGCAGACCCGCCTTCACGAGCTCGGAGTCCTCCAGGGGCTGGGCCGGGCGCTGCTTGAGCTTGCGCTCGGCGAGCTCGCCCTCCGGCGAGCCCTCCGACCGGGTGACCACTCCGGTCTCGGACACCTGCTTGAAGCGCCGCAGCTCGTCCATGACCTTCGCCCGGGGTGCGGCGCCGAGCAGCTTCTGCAGCGTCTCGCCGAGGGCGCCGCCCGATGCGCCGTGGCCGAGGTCGACGTGGATCTCGGTGCCCCGGTCGCCCGGGGCGCGCCTGAACGTGACCGCGGCGTCGTGCTCGCCGAGGACGGCCCCATGCTTCGATGCGCGCCACTGGCGCTCCACCTCCTCGGGAGCGCCGAGAACCGTGATGGTGGCCTTGCTCGTCATGCGGCTGCTTCCCCTCGTCGCGACATGGTCATGCTCTGGCTGATGTCCGACTGCGTCGAGCACCGAAACATGGATGGGCGAGTGGCCCCCCGTCACCGTTCGGCAAGGAACGGCAGGGCGATCCGGAGCACGTCCTCCGGCGCTTCCTCGGGCAGGAAGTGGCCCGCCCGCGGGATGCGCCGGCCACCTGTGGCATGGCGGCGCCCGTCGTGGAGGCGCCGCCGGGGGCGCGTCGGTCCGACGCCCCCCGAGGCTCTGCGTGGGTCAGCGGGCCATCCCCGGGCGGGCCCCGGAGCGGTCGTGCGCGACGACGAAGTCGTCGGCGGGATCCCAGCGGGTCATCAGCGCGGCGCCCGCCTCGAGGACCCCCATGATGATGAGGAACCGCGTGGGAGCACCGACGTCGCTGAAGCCCAGGACGAACGGCGCGACGATCGCCACCACGGCGACTCGTGGGTTGTTCATGGCGTCGTCGTGCCCGCCGTGCGGCGGGCACCGTGCGCGGGGTCCGCCGCGACGTCCGCCGATTGACATGTGGAGTGGGCGCCCGGCGGGTAGCGCGCAGGCATGCCCGCCGACGTCCCGCAGCCCGCGTCGCCCCATCCTGCCCGGGACCTCCTGCAGGCGTCCGGCGGCGCGGCCCAGGAGCGGGCGGGCTCCTTGCGCGCGGCCGTGGCCAACGCGATGGTCGGGCTGAAGAAGAAGTACTACGGCCGCGGGCCCGACGCCGCCAAGGCCTGGTTCCTCGACGACTACGTCTTCGTGGCGATGGAGGGTGGCCTGACCCCCAACGAGGAGACCCTCCTGGCCGACGGCAAGGAGGACCTGGTGCGCGCGTACCGCCTCAGCTTCGAGGAGACGATGACCGCCATGACGATCGGCGCCGTTCAAGAGCTGACTGGACGAGAGGTCCTCACCTATCACAGCCAGATCGTCTTCGGACCCGCGCGCTCGTTCGAGATCTTCGTCCTCGCGCCGGAGCGGTCGGGTGACGGGGCCGGCTGAGGCCCATGCGTCGACGGTTGCTCACGCGGTCTGCCGGACGAGCTCACGCAGCACTCCCGGCATCCCTCCGGCACGGAAGGCACGGCGCTGGCGATCCGCGCCGTTGCCTCGCTGCAGCAGCGCGCGGGCCTTGGCCAGCGACGGGGCGCACCCGAGCCGCCGGGCGTAGCCGCCGGCGAGCTCCAGCGCGGTGGCGGCGACGTCCTGCATGTGGCGCGGCGTGCCGTCCATCGAGATGCGGGCGTCCAGGCCCTGCCGCGCAGCCTGGAAGCAGGACTCGTCCAGCAGCTCCTTGGGCGGATGGGCGGCATCCTGGGTCAGCGCCTCGTGGTAGACCAGGCAGTGGGTCAGGGCGACGATGGCCTCGAGGTCGTCGAGGTCTGACTGCGCGTCGGCGACGCGGATCTCCAGCGTGCCCAGCTGCGGATGCGGCCGCACGTCCCACCAGAGGGACTCGGGCCCGTCGAGCCCGAAGGCGTCGAGCAGGGTGCGCATCGACTCGCTGTAGTCCTCCCACCCGGCGAACGCGCGCGGCAGCCCGGTGCGGGGCACGGCGTGACAGCGCACGACCCGGGCGCTGGCCATACCGCTGTCCTGCCCGTGCCAGTAGGGCGAGTTGGCCCCCATGGCCTGCAACAGCGGCACCCACTTGCGCATGCCGTTGTAGGCGGCGATCGCGGTCTCGGCATCGGGCATGCCGACGTGGACGTGCACCCCGCAGTAGGCCGACTGGCGCAGGCTGCCGCCGGTGGTCTCGGCGATCGTCTCGTAGCGCGCGCCGGCGCGGAAGCGCACCGCGCCGAACGGGGCGGTGGGATGAAGCCCTGCGCCGAGCAGGCGGGACGGATGCCCCGAGAGCGCCGTCGCGCGCAGGCGGCGCAGCCGGTCGGCGGCGTCGGCGGCCGTGCGGCAGACGGGCGTCGCCAGCTCGACGGTCCCGTCCTGCAGCTCGCCGAGGATCTCGCCGTCGGCCACCTGGGGGGCGAGCCGGAGCACCTCGTCGGCGCAGAAGGCCGGCCGATGCCCGTCGGCGTCGACGAGGAACAGCTCCTCCTCGACCCCGACACGGAAGGCGGGGCGGCGGCCGAAGCGGTGGGGCAGCGAGGGCAGGGGTGCGACGAGGTGCAGCGACACGGAGTCGTCCTTCGGTCTGTGGTTCGAGGAGACCGCGGTGACTGGCCGACGAGGGAGCTCGGCAAGCCCTTCTCCGTGGTGCGCGCGCGCTCGCCGAGACCCCCATGGGAGTCCTGCAAGCTCGTGCCGTCGAGCTACCCGCGGTGGCCCGCCGCGCACGCATGCATGGCCGGACGCGGTCAGCGGAGACCCTCACGGCCATGGACATCGACACCGCACGCGAGAAGAACATCAAGAAGACTGAAGCGGAGGCGGAGCGCGGGCCGGCGCGGTCCGAGCCCGACGCTGCGCCGATCGGCGATGCGATCCGGGACTTCCACGCCCGGGGCGATCTGGCCTTCGGCATCCCCGCCCACCGCGCCGGCACGGGCGACGTCGTCCCCGACGCAGCAGCGTGGACCGGCGAGCAGGCGTTCCGGGCCGACCCGGGCATGAACAACGGCGTCGACACCCGCCATCAGTCCTGGCAGGTGGAGCCCACCGCCATGGAGCTGTTCGCCCAGGCGGTCGGCGCCGACCAGACGTTGTTCTCCACCAACGGCAGCACGGAGAACGTCCACGTCGCGATGATGGCCGCCGTCAAGCCGGGCGAGACGATCGTCATGGCACGCAATGGCCACAAGTCGGCGTTCTCGGCCCTCGTGCTCAGCGGCGCGCAGCCCGTCTACGTCGACCCGGTCTACGACGGCGACTGGCAGGTCGCCCACGGCGTCGAGCCGGGCGAGCTGGATCGCGTCCTCGACGAGCACCCCGAGGCGCGCGCGGCGATGGTGTTCACGCCGACCTACTACGGCGTCAGCGCCGACGTCAAGGCCCTCGCCGAGGTCGCGCACGCCCACGGCGTGCCGCTGATCACCGACGACGCGTGGGGGCTGGACTACAGCTTCTGCTCGCGGCTCCCGGCCTCCGCGATCGAGTCCGGCGCCGACCTGGCGATCGGCAGCGTGCACAAGACGCTCAACGGCTTCGGCCAGACGTCGGTGCTCAGCGTGCAGGGCGACCTCGTCGACACGAAGCGCCTGGAGCTCGTCTTCGAGCTGGAGCAGTCGACCAGCGCATCGGCGCTGCTGCTGTCCTCGATCGACGCCGCGCGCCGCCAGTTCCAGCGCGATGGCGAGGAGCTGCTGGGCCGCGCGATCGACCATGCGCGGCAGCTGCGCGAGGCGATCGAGGCCATGCCGGGACTCGACCTGCTGGGCGAGGAAGTGACGCGTGGGCCGGGAGCGTTCGCGTTCGATCCCACGCATGTGACCTTCGACGTCGTCGGGCTCGGGCTGACCGGCTTCTCGGCGGCCGACTGGCTACGCCGGCACCGGCGCATCCACGTCGAGCTCGCCGACCACCGGCGCGTCATGGTGCTGATCACCTACGCCGACAGCGCGGCCAACGTGCAGCGGCTGATCGACGCGCTCCGGGCCATGGTCGGCGCGCACGAGACCAGCGACCGCCAGCGGATCCCGGACGTGCCGCATCCTTCGGAGCTGCGCATGGAGACCGTCCTGCCTCCGCGCGACGCCTTCCTCGGCGCGACCGAGATGGTGCCGTGGCGGGAGGCGGCCGGGCGCACCGGCGCCGAGATGATCTGCCCCTACCCGCCCGGCATCCCCATCACGGCGCCGGGCGAGCGGCTCACGCAGACGGTCGTCGACTACCTCGAGGGGCTCGCCGCGGCGGGCGTGATGGTCGAGGGCGCCGCCGACGAGACGCTCGCCGAGCTGCGCGTGGTCAGCTGACCGATCGCGCGGGCGACCGACAGCGCCGCCTGCGTCTGGAACACGAGGTCGTCGACGAGCACCCGCTCGTCGGCGCCGTGCTTGGTCTCCAGGTTCACCATCGGGTCGCCGTGGCGGAACGGGATGAAGCCGTAGGCGACCGACCCGTACTTCTCGCGCATGACGTCGCAGTCGCTGAACCCGTAGCCGAGCGCCGGCAGCAGCCGGGCCTCGGGGTCGTGCCCGGCCAGGAACGCTTCGATCGCCGCGCGCAGCGGCGTGTCGGCGCTCGAGATGAGCCCGCCCTTGGGCGGCACGATCTCCAGGTCGTACGGGCCGTCGCCGAGCGCGGTGCGCAGCTCCTGCTCGAGCTCCTCCTCCGTGGTGCCCGGCACCAGGATGCACGACAGCGTGGCGACCGCGCGGTCGGGGATCGCGTTGTGCGGTCCCGGGACCTCGACGATCGTGGCGTGGATGATCGACCGCGTGAGGGCGGTGAGAAGGCGGTCGAGCGCCGGGTCGGCGGCGCGGGCACGGGCGAGGCGCTGCTCGTCGGTGCCGTTTCCGCCGAGCGCGTCGAGGACGGGGCCGATCGCCTCGTGGATGCGCACCGGTGAGCGATGGTCGCGCAAACGCGCCAGGAGGCGCCCGAGCTCGGCGAGCGCGTCATGGCCGGCCTGGCCCAGCGAGGCATCGCCCGCCCGTCCGCGGACGGTGAGCGTGGCACTCGCCGACGCCTTGACGCCGCAGTCCAGGAGGTAGACGGGGCCCACCGGGGTGGGAAGGCGCTCGCCGGAGCCCTCGCCGACGATGAAGTCCGGGCAGAGCTCGGGCAGGGCCTCGACGAAGTAGGTCGAGCCCACGCCCGCGTCGCCGACCTCCTCGTCGGCCATGAGCAGGAGCATCAGGTCGCCTGCGGGCCGGAAGCCCTCGCGAGCGAGCGTGGCCAGCGCCACCGCGGTCGCGGCGACCTGGCACTTCATGTCGACGGCGCCGCGCCCCCAGATCGCCCCGTCGCGCTCGATGCCGGCGAACGGCTCGACCGACCAGTCCTCACGGCGGGTCGCCACCACGTCGAGGTGGCCGAGGAAGCCGAGCGACGGTCCGGTGCCGGCGCCGGGCAGGCGGACGAGCAGGTTGGGGCGGTCGGGGTCGGTGGAGATGCGACGGCACTCCAGGCCGGTCGGCCGCAGGTGCTCCTCCAGGACCGCGGCGGCCTGGGCCTCCCGCCCGGGCGGGTTGGAGGTGTCGCAGCTGATCAGCCGGCGCAGCAGGCCGGCGACCTCGTCGCGCAGGGGATCGGCGGCGCTCACGACCGCCCCGTCCCGGCGTCGGTGCGTCCGGCGGCGGACGCCTGTCGCAGGCCGGGCATCCCGGCGAGCGTCAACGGCAATCCCGTGCCCATGGCCTTCTCCCTGTTGCTCATCTTCGGCGTGGTCCTCTTCCTGGGTCTCGTGTTCCTCGGCGGCCTGCCCTGGCTGATCGTCGTTCCCATCGCGCTGCTCGTCGCCCTTCCGATGATCGGCATGTGGATCGTCGGGGCCCTGCGCAAGAGCGACGCCCGGTTCTCCACCAGCCCGGGGTCCGGCGGCGTCCCCACGACCCGTCAGGCGTCGTATGACCCGCAGGTCAAGCCCTGAGACGAGCTCGGCGCGCGTCCGGATTCGCGGGCCCCTGCGGGCTCACCGCCGTGCGGGGTCCGGCAAACACCGAGCCGCGCCGCCGGTCGGCTCAGGCCTCCAGGTGGGCCTTGAGGTCACCCAGCGCCCGGCGCATCACGGCGTCGGCGAATAGCGAGCGGACGGGGCGGGCGAGTCGCGGATGACGCATCCCAGGAGGGGTCTGCACCCGGACCGCCGTGTTGCAGCGCCCCCGGTCACCGCTCCCGCGGGCCGTCGGCGGAGGCGCCGTCCCGGTCGCGTCCGGAATCGGCCCGCAGGCGGTCCGCCGGCGCGCTGCGCTCGCCGATGACGTGCTCGAGCGTCATGTCCTCGGTGACGACCTTGTCGATGGCGGCCAGCACCTGATCGGCCAGGCGCCAGCCGTCCTCGGCGTCGACCGGCGTCGCCCGGATGCGGACGGTGACCTCCTCGTCGTCGACGCTCTCGAGGTTGATCACCGGGGGATGGCGGGTCGGGACGTCGACGAGCATCTCCAGCAGGCGTTGCACGTCGGCCATGCGCACGCCCGGGCGCAGGCGGGCGGTGAAGTCGACGCCGACGGGCTCCCGCAACGGTTGGACGGCGGATGACAGCGCGACCGAGTTGGGGAGGTAGACCACGTCGCCGGCCTGGGCCAAGGTGATGTACATCAGGCCGAGCGACTCGATGGTCCCCTCGATGCTGCCGGCCAGGTTGCCGGCCTGGAAGCGGACGCGCTCGCCGACGGTGAACGGACGGGCGCTCAGCAGGACCAGCCCGGCGAAGAGGTTGCCGAGCGTCTGCTGGGCGGCGAGGCCGACGACGACGGCGGTGAACGCCCCGCCGACGGCGAGGTCGCGCTGGTGCAGGCCGGCGATCCGCAGGGCGACCACGACCGCGACCAGGAGGGCCACGAGCCGGATCATGAACCCGACGCTCCCGGCGGTGGACGGATCGAGGCGGCGCATCAGCTGCGGGCCCACGGCGCGACCCAGGTCGCGGGCGATGCCCCAGCCGAGCACCAGGAGGGCGATGACGGTGGCGTAGCGGACGTAGCGCTCGAACCCCGGGGCGATCTGATGGCGCTGGTCGTAGACGACGAGCACCGCGGCCAGCAGCGGGCCGAGCACGAGGACCTCGCGGCGCGCGCGCCGCGCCGCACGCCAGGCCTCCGCGCGCGCCCTGGCGGCCCGTCCCGAGGCCCGGGCCATGCGTCCGGCCTCCGGGGAACGTGGGCCGCGGTGCACGGGTGGGTCGGGTCTCTGCATCTGCTGCGCGACTACCCATCGCCCGCCCGGCCGTACCGTCGCTAGGCTCGCGACATGCGCCACGCCGTCCTCGCGCTGGCGGTCGTCGCCCTCGCCGCCGCCGGCCTGGCGTGGCGGTTCTGGCCGGGCGATGTCCACACCGGATCGGCGGCCGCCCACGGCGCGACCGTCGTCCGCTACGACGTGCACTCCCGCTGGGTGCACCGGACGCTGCCGCAGACCGCGGCGGTGCCGGCCGGCGGGGCGACCGGGCGGCCGCTGCTCGTCTTCCTGCACGGGCGGGGAGGCAACGGCAACGAGTCCAACGTCAACGGCGCGTTCTTCGCGGCGCTGAAGGCGCTGGGCGGCCGCGCGCCCGTCGTCGTGTTCCCCAACGGCGGCGTGTCCTCCTACTGGCACCGGCGCGCGTCGGGCGACTGGGCGCGCTACGTGCTCGACGAGGTCATCCCGCAGGCCGTGGCGCGCCTGAAGGCCGACCGGCACCGCGTCGCGATCGGCGGCATCTCGATGGGCGGCTTCGGCGCCTTCGACATCGCCCGGCAGCGGCCGGGGCGGTTCTGCGCCGTGGGCGGCCACTCGCCGGCGCTGTTGCTGCGCGCGGGCGACACGGCGCCCGGCGCCTTCGACGACGCGGCCGACTTCGCCCGCCACGACGTCGTCGGTCTGGCGCGCTCCCGCGGCCGGGCGCCCTGGGGCGCGGCGCGGCTGTGGCTCGACGGTGGAACGGCCGACCCGTTCCGCGCGGGAGGCGACGCGCTGGCCGCCGCGCTCGCGATCCCCATCCACCACCCGGCCGGCGGCCACGACGGCCGCTACTGGCGCGCCCACTACGCGCGCTACCTGCGCTTCTACGCCGACGCGCTGGCGGCGTGCTGACCGTCACACCGGCGTGACGGCGCCGACCAGCGCGCCGATGCCTGCGGTGATCGCCATCGCGAGCGCGCCCCAGCAGACGACGCGCGTCGCCGCCGCGCGCCGGGGCGCGCCACCCAGGCGCGCGCCGAGGTCGCCGAGGAGGCCCAGCGCGATCAGCGTCACGACCACGGTGGTGGTGATGCGCGCCGACGAGGGGGTGAGGCCGACGGCCAGCAGCGGCAGCGCCGCGCCCAGCGAGAAGGAGAGCGCCGAGGTCCAGGCGGCCTGCAGCGGCCGGGCGAGCCGCTCCTCGTCGAGGCCGAGCTCGTCACGGGCGTGCGCCTCCAGCGCGTCGTTGCGCGAGAGGCTGTTCGCCACCTGGGTGGCCAGCTCCGGCGACAGCCCTCGCCGCTCGTAGATCTCGGCCAGCTCGCGCAGCTCGCCGGCGGGATCGGCGCTGAGCTCGCGCCGCTCCAGGCGCAGGTCGGCCTCCTCGGCGTCGCGCTGCGAGCTGACCGACACGTACTCGCCCGCGGCCATCGACAGGGCGCCCGCCACGAGCCCGGCGATGCCGGCGGTGACGATCGCGGTCGCCGAGGCGCCCGAGGCGGCGACGCCGAGCACCAGGCTGGCGGTGGAGAGGATGCCGTCGTTGGCGCCGAGCACGGCGGCGCGAAGCCAGTTGGAGCGGTGGCTGAGATGGATCTCCGGACGGGCCGTCGTCGCGCGCACGCCCGACGGACCGTACTCCCGGCCGCGCGGAGCAGTCAGCGCCGCGCGCCGAAGGCCACGCCGGCGCTCTCCTCGACGCGGAAGCGCCACGGCGTCTGCGCCTCCCAGCCGGCGAGCACCGCGCGCTCGCCGGGCCGGGCGAGGTCGTCGAGGACCACGGTCGCGCCGGGGGTCAGGCGCGACTCGAAGTGCGCCAGCGCCGGCGCGCGCCGCAGCTCTTCGCCGGCCGCGTACGCCGGTGGGCCGTCGACGATCAGCAGGTCGACGTCCTTCGGGAGGCCGGCCAGCGCCTCGGTCGCGTACCACGGCGGGTCGCCCTCCAGCGGGGCGTGGACGACGCGGGCCTGCTCGTGCAGCTCCTCGCGGCGCAGCAGGTCGGCGACGCGTTGCGCCCAGGCCGCGTCGTGCTCGAGCGCGACGACGGTGCCCGCGCCGCGCTGGCGCAGCAGGCGGGCCAGGATGATCGTGCTGACGCCGCTGCCGCACTCCACGATCGTCGTGCGGTCGGCGTACACGATCTCGTTGCACACCATGACGAGGCCCGCCGGGCGCATCGCGCCGGTGCCCCACGGCAGGTAGCCGCCGGCGTCCAGCAGCGGCCGCAGCACGTGCCAGGCGTGCAGGTCCTCGGCCTGTCGCGGATCGTCGGCGAAGCCGGTCACGCGGCCGCCAGCGGGACGCGGCGCTCGAGGTAGTCGTGCTCGTAGAGCGTGGCGACGCGGGCGGTCTGGAACTGCTGGGCCCACGCCCGCGCGCCGATCGTGTCGGTCCGGCGCCGCCCGGTCAGCAGGTCCTCCAGGGCGGTGGCCAGCGCGGCCGGGTCGTCGGGCTCGACGATCAGGCCGCGGCCGGTCAGCGTCTGCGGGAAGCCGTCGACGCGCGTGCCGACGACCGGCACGCCGAGGCCCATCGCCAGCACGGCCGCCTGCGAGAAGGCCTCGTCGCGTGACGGGCAGACCTGGATCGCGGCGCCGGCGACCCAGGGCGCCGGGTCGTCCTGCCAGCCGCACAGCCGCACGGTCTCGCCGAGGCCGGCCGCCGCGATCCGCGCGCGCAGCGCGGGCTCCAGGACGCCGGCGCCGAGCAGCAGGACCGGCGGCGGATCCGCCATCCGCGCGACCGCCTCGACGAGCACGTCGGGGCCCTTGTCCGGGCTCAGGCGTCCGGTGTAGACGATGCGGGGGCGGGGCAGGCCGGGGCGCTCGGTGGCGCCGAAGCCCTCGACCGGCGAGACGCCGCGCACGACGCGCTCGGGCGGCATCCCGACGCTCAGGACGCCCGCCCGCGCCCCGGGGCTGTGGGCGTAGAAGCGGTCGATGTGGTCGACCGCCTCGGCCATCGCGGCCCACTGCGGCTCGCCCGGCCAGGCGTAGTCGTTGTGCTCGCTGGCGAAGAGCGACACGCCGGTCGGCATCGCGCGGGCGGCGGCCCACCAGGCGCCGACCATGTGCGCGTGGATGACGTCGGCGTCGAGCAGGCGAGGCTCGAGCCAGTCGGCGAAGGCCGGATCGCAGCGCCACTGCAGGTCCTCGGTGCCCAGGACCTCCGGCTCGAGCCCGTGCCGGCGGGCGAGCTCGATCCCCGCGTCCGTGGCGTAGCCGACCAGCAACCGCGTCCGATGGCCGCGAGCGGCGAGTGCCCGGGCGATGCGCAGCACCGAGAGCTGTGCACCCCCGGGTTCCAGCTTGGCAAGGACCCGGGTGATCAGCACGTCCCGTCGACGGTACTCCACCGCCGTTCACACACGGTCAACGGCGTGTGAACCGGTGCGCTTCAGCGGCGGTTGCGCCACAGTTCCTCCACGCGCCGGCGCTGGCCGGCGTCGAAGCCCGGGTGCTCGCCGGCGCGGGCGTTGGCTCGCGCGTGGCCGGGATCCGAGGTCGCCGGGATCACGGCCGTGATCGCCGGGTGCGAGAGGTCCCAGACGAGCACGGCCTCGGCCCACGTCTCGACGCCGAGCTCGGCGAGCACCTCGGGTCGCGGTCCGCGCCCGAGCCCGCCGCTGCCCAGCGGGCGCATGGCCAGCACGCCGAGGCCCAGGGCGGCCGCGAGCGGCAGGATCTCGGCCTCGGCCTCGCGCTCGTCGGGGTTGTAGGGCACCTGCACCATGTGGATGCGCCCCGAGCGCATCACCTCGGCCAGCTCGCCGAACCGGCCCGGGCTGTAGTGCGTGGCGCCCAGCGCGCCGATCCGGCCCGCCGCCTGCTCCTGCTCCATCCAGTCGAGGTGCTCACGCCAGGCCACCAGGTTGTGGACCTGCTCGACCTCCACGCGCCCGCCGTAGAGATCGAGCTGCTCGCCGAACTGGGCCCGGCCCTCCGCGAGCGACGGCGTCCAGATCTTGGTGGCGATGACGGCCTCGTCGCGGCGGGCGCCCAGCGCGGCCGACAGCACGCGCTGCGCGCGCCCGTACATCGGCGAGGAATCGAACAGCCGGCCGCCCGCCGCGAGCATCGCGTCGGCCACCGCCCGCGCGCCCGGCACGCCGTCCTCGCCGACGTCGAAGACCTGCCACGTGCCGAGGCCGACGACGGGGACGTCCAGTCCGGGAGCCAGGGTGCGCGTCTGCATGCGCCCGGTCCTACCCAGGGTCGCGCGCGCCGCTACCGGCCGGGCTGCGGCGCGTGCAGCGCGGAGGGCAGCAGCTCGGCGTGCTCGCTCTCGGGCGGCGTTCCGTACACGTACAGGACGAGCTCGTCGGCGCCGTGGTTGACGGTCTGCAGCGGCGTGCCGGGCTCGACGTGGATGAGCCCGCCGACGGGTACGTCCTGGCGCTCCGGCGGATCGCCCAAGTACATCGACAAGCTCCCGGAGAGCACCACGAACGTCTCCTCCTGGAACGGGTGCCGGTGGCGGCGGCCGCAGGCCCCGGGCTCGTAGCGCCAGACGTTGGCGCGGGTGTGGGCGAAGGCCGCGCCCTCGCTGAGCTCGGCGACGTGCCGTGCCGCCTCGCCGGGCTCGTGCGGGCGCGTCGTCCACGTGAACTGGTCGGGACGGAGCGCGCGGTAGGCCACGGCCGGCAGGCTACTGGGAGCCGCCCGGGTCCCGGCCGTGCTTGACTGCCGGCCGTGGACGACGGCCTCGAGGCGCTGACCGAGCTGCTGGAGAACGGCGGGTTCGTCGCCGCCGGGGAGGAGGCCGAGGAGCTCCTGGCGTGCGCCGCCGGCGACGCCGAGCGCCTCGACGCGCTCGTGGCCCGCCGGCTCACCGGCGAGCCGCTGGCCTGGATCACCGGCAGCGTCGCGTTCTGCGGCGTGGAGGTGCTCGTCCATCCCGGCGTCTACGTCCCGCGCTGGCAGACCGAGCTGCTCGCCCGGCGGGCCGTCGAGCGCCTGCCGGCCGGCGGGACGGCGATCGACCTCTGCACCGGCAGCGGCGCGCTGGCCAAGACCTTGATGACCGCCCGTCCCGGTGCGCGCGTCGTGGGGGCCGACGTCGACCCGCGCGCCGTCGCCTGCGCGGAGGCCAACGGCGTGGAGGCCTACTGCGGCGATCTGCTGGCGCCGCTGCCGCGGGCGCTGCGCGGAGCAGTCGACGTCGTGGCCGGCGTCGTGCCGTACGTGCCGACGCCCGAGCTCGGGCTGCTGCAGCGCGACACGTTCACGTTCGAGTCGGCGCTGTCCTACGACGGCGGCGACGACGGCACCGCGATCCTGCGGCGCGTCTTGCATGACAGCCCGCGCTTCCTGCGCCGCGGCGGCGCGCTGCTGCTCGAGCTGGGCGGCGACCAGGCCGGCGCGCTGGCCGACGACCTCGCCCGGCTCGGCTACCGCGACGTCACGGTGCTGGTGGACGCCGACGGCGACGTCCGCGGCATCGAGGCGACCTTCGCCGCATCCCGCTGAGGGTCGCCGGCGAGCGACCTGAGTCCTATGATGCAACTCTCGCCATCGACCGAGCAAGGACACCATGGACACGATCGACACCGGCGCGGAGCGCTGGGGCGCGCCGCAGCAGCGCACCGTCACCTGGCATGACCCGCTGACGGCAGCGGAGGCCGGGCGGACCATGACCGGGCGCGAGTACCTCGAGGCGATCAAGGACGGTGACATGCCCCCGCCACCGATCGCCGCGCTCATGGGCTTCGAGCTCACCGCGCTCGGCGACGGCGAGGCGTGGTTCGCGATGACGCCCGACGCGTCGGTCTACAACCCGCTCGGGATGGTGCACGGCGGCATGGTCGCCACGCTGCTGGACTCGGCCCTGGGCTGCGCGGTGCACACGACGCTGCCCGCCGGGACTGCGCACGCCTCGATCGAGATCAAGGTCAGCTACCTGCGCTCGATCACCCAGACCACCGGGCGCATCACCGCTCACGGCTGGGTGACCAAGCCGGGCCGGCGCGTCGCGTTCGCCGAGGGCGACGTGCGCGATCCCGACGGCCGGGTGCTCGCCACGGCCTCCAGCAGCATCGCGATCATGGCCGGGGACTAGCGTGCGATAAGCAGCGCTTGTTGGCAGGGACGCCGCTCGCCACCATGCTGGAAGACGCGATGCCGTGCTCCGAGCCGAGACCTGCCGATGCGGTCGAACGAGCCCCAAGCCGACCGGCGCAGGTCCGTCTGTCGCTCTGAGCCGACCGCGCGTCGACCCACGCGCGGTCCGTCGCCTCGGCGCCGGACGCCGCCGCGAGGCCCAACCTCCTCCCGGGCCTCGCGGCGGTGGCGCCGCGTTCGGCTCGGTGGCGCCGATCGCCGATCGCCGATCCTGATCACCGAAGTCCCTGCGCCGCGGTTGCCCGGTCGCGCCTGCGGGCATCTGATGAGGCGTGACGCTGCTCGCCGCTCTGCCGCTGGCGCAGGCGCTCGGACCGGTCGAGCAGGAGCACCTGCTGGCCGCGCGGCAGATGCAGGCGCTGTCGTTTGCCGTCCACATCCCGCTCGTGTGCTTCGGGATCGCCTTCCCGGCGATGGTGCTGATCATGGAGTGGCTGGGCCAGCGCACCGGCGACCCGCTCTACCGGACGATCGCCCGGCGCTGGAGCCGCGTGATGGTCGCGCTGTTCGCCGTCGGCGTCATCACCGGCACGGTGCTGAGCTTCGAGATGGGCGTGCTGTGGCCCAACTTCACCGCGACGTTCGGCGGCGTCTTCGGGCTCGGCTTCGCGATCGAGGGCTTCTCGTTCTTCATGGAGGCCATCTTCATCGGCATCTACGTCTACGGCTGGGATCGCCTCTCGCCCCGCGCCCATCTGCTGAGCGGGCTCCCGATCATCGTCACCGGGTTCACCGGCTCGTGGATGGTGATCGCGGTCAACGCGTGGATGAACCATCCGGGCGGCTTCCGGCTGGTCGCCGGCAGGGCGGTCGACATCCACCCGTGGCGCGCGCTGTTCGCCAACGACTTCCTGTGGCACGAGCTCGTCCACATGTACATCGCGGGCTACATCGTCACGGGGTTCGCGGTCGCGGCCGCCTACGCGGTCGCCCGGCTGCGCGGCCGCTGGACCCGCTACGAGCGCACCGCCATCGCCGTGCCGCTGACGATCGCCGCGCTGGCCGCGCCCGTGCAGGTCCTCGTCGGCGACTGGGCCGCCCGCGAGGTCGCCAAGAACCAGCCGGTCAAGCTCGCCGCGCTCGAGGGCCTGCCGAGGACGACCAAGGGCGCGCCCGAGCACCTCCTCGGCTGGTACCACGACGGCGAGGTGAAGTTCGGGATCCGCATTCCGAAGATGCTGTCGCTGCTGTCCTACCACGACCCCAACGCCAGGGTGGTCGGGCTGGACGCCGCGCCGCCGTCGCAGCGCCCGCCGATCAACGTGGTGCGCGTGTCGTTCCAGACGATGGTCGGGATCGGGACGTTCCTCGCCGCGCTCGGCGCGCTGGTCCTCTACCTGCGCATCCGCAGGCGACGGCTGCCGGAGTCGCGCTGGTTCTTCCTCGCGGTGGCCGCCGCCGGACCGCTGTCCTACGTCGCGCTGGTGTCGGGGTGGGTGACGACCGAGGTCGGCCGGCAGCCCTGGGTCGTGTACCGGGTCATGCCGACCAGCCAGGCCGTCACGGCCGCCGGCGGCGTGCCGGTCGGCTACGCGGGCCTGTGGATCCTCTACCTGTGCGTGGGCGCCGGTGTCGTGTGGATCCTGCGCCGCCTGGCGCGCGCACCGCTCGACGTCCCAGTCTCGACCGCCGTGCAGAAGGAGGTCTGACGCGATGGAGCTCGCCGACGTCCCCCTGCTGTTCGTGCTCGCCGGGCTGGTGTTCTACATCGTGCTGGCCGGCGCGGACTTCGGCGCCGCGATCTGGCAGGTGACCGCGCCGCACACACCCGACGGCGAGCGGCTGCGCGACCTGGCCCACGACGCCATGGCCCCGGTGTGGGAGGCCAACCACGTGTGGTTGATCTTCGTGCTGACGGTCACGTGGACGGCGTATCCGGCCGCGTTCGGCTCGCTGGCCTCGACGCTGGCGATCGCGCTGTCGGTCGCGGCGTTCGGGATCATCGTCCGCGGGGCGGCCTACGCGCTGTCATCGGGCACGTCGGACGCGCGGGAGGTGCGGCGCATCGACCAGGCCTCGGCGCTCTCGTCGGTCCTGGCGCCGTTCGCCCTGGGCGCGTGCGTGGGCGCCCTGGCCTCGGGCCGCGTGCCGTACGGCAACGCGCGCGGCGACCTGTGGTCCAGTTGGCTGAACCCGACCTCGATCACCGTCGGCGTGCTGGCCGTGGTGTTCTCGGCCTACCTGGCCGCGGTGTACTTGTCGGCCGACGCGGTGCGCCGCGGCCGTGACGACCTCGTCGAGCCGTTCCGGCGCCGGGCGCTCGGGGCGGGCACGCTGGCCGGCGTGCTCGCGGTCGCCGGTCTCGTCGTGCTCCACGAGGACGCCCACGCCCTCTACCACGACCTCGTGTTCGGTGACGGCCTGCCGGCGCTGATCGTGTCGGTGCTCGCCGGGGCCCTGACGCTGACGCTCGTTGCGCGCCGGCGCTTCGAGCCCGCGCGGTACACGGCCGCCGTGGCCGTCACCGCGATCGTGGCCGGCTGGGCGCTGGCCCAGCAGCCGCAGTTCCTGCCGGGGCTGACGATCGACCAGGCCGCGGCCCCGCGCGACACGCTCTGGGCCGTCATCGTGGCCGTGGTCGGTGGGGCGATCATCCTGTTCCCGTCGCTGGCGCTGCTGCTGCGGCTGACGCTCGGCGGCAGCCTGGGGGAGGGACACCACGCGGGCGGCCCGTCGGCCGAGGAGGACCAGCCGCCGTCGGCCAGGACGCTGCTGCCGGTCGGACCGGGGCTCGCGGCGCGGGTCGCGGTCGCCTGCCTGGTCGCCGGCCTCGGGCTGCTGACCGCGGCGGAGGCCGGCTGGGCGCACGCGGTCGGCGTGGTCGCGCTGTTCGGCTTCGTCGTGTCGGGCTTCCTCGCCGTGGTGCCGGCCCTGCTGGCGGGCGACGGCGAGGCGTCGGACGCCGCAACGGGCTAGGTCGGGCGACCGGCGCATCGCAGTCATCCGCCCGATGCGTCGATGCGGGGGCCCGCCTAGCGTCCGCCGCACCCCATCGGATGGCGCACGCGCCCCGTCCTCACCTGATCAGGAGATCATCATGTACGCCTGCCCGAAGGCTCATCGCCCGACGCTCGGATCGTGGCTGCCTGTCGCGCTCGTGGCCGCGCTGCTCGGCCTGGCGCTGTTGGCCGCACCGGCGCCGGCGGCCACCAAGTCGGGCAAGCCGACCGTCGTGCTCGTCCACGGCGCGTTCGCCGACGCCTCGGGCTGGTCCGGCGTGATCGCCCGCCTGGAGCAGCAGGGCTATCCCGTCATCGCGCCGCCGAACCCGCTGCGCGGCGTCGCGGCCGACGCCGCCTACATGAAGTCCTTCCTCGGCACGATCCAGGGCCCGATCGTCCTCGTCGGCCACTCCTACGGCGGCATGGTCATCACCAACGCCGCGGTCGGCAACCCCAACGTCAAGGCGCTGGTCTACATCGCCGCCTACGCGCCCGACCAGGGCGACAGCGCCGGCTCGCTGAACGCGCTGGCGCCCGGCGGCATGATCGGCCCGGCGACGCTGACGATCCGCCCGTTCCCGGCCGCCGACGGCACTCCGACGCCCGAGGGCTACATCAAGCTCGACGTCTTCCACAAGATCTTCGCGGCCGACCTCCCGGCGCGCCAGGCCCGCGACATGGCGCTGACCCAGCGTCCCGCTGCGCTGTCGGCCTTCGGCGAGCCCTCGGGCGCGCCGGCGTGGAAGACGATCCCCTCCTGGTACATGGTCCCCGGCAAGGACCTCGCCATCGGCACGGCGGCCGAGCGGATCATGGCCAAGCGCATCAAGGCGCACACCGTCGAGGTCAAGGGCGCCTCGCACGTCGTGTTCATCTCGCACCCGACCGAGACGGCCAAGCTCATCACGACGGCAGCCAACGCCACCAAGTAGTCCGTGTCCCCGCGCCGGCCGACCTCGGCCGGCGCCGGGAGCGCGTCCCGCGCCTACGCGATGCGGCAGCCCTCGCAGGTGACCAGCCCCGTCTCGTCGGTGACGCGGTCGACGAGCGCGAAGAGGCGCTGGACCTGCGCCGGCGTGTCGATGACGACCGTGACCGTCGGTACGCGCCGGCGCAGCTGCCAGAAGCTGTCGCCGTGGGCACGGTGGCCGTCGTGGTAGCCCCAGATGCCGTGCAGGACCGTCGCGCCGGCCGCGCCCTCGGCCCGCAGCGCGCGCACCAGCTCGCGGTGCAGCGGCCGGCCGGCGTGGCGCGACTGCTCGGAGGCGTAGATCATCAACTTCTGGCGCAGCGTCGGATCGTCGCGGAGCTGCTGCTCGGAGATCGTCCGCGGCGTCGCCAGCGCCTGGCCGTCGCTCTTGCAGAGCTGGACCGGCTCCAGCGTGAGCAGCGGACGCGGCAGCAGCGCGCCCATCTCCGGCAGGACGGCCGCGATGCGGTCTCCGTCGCCGATCGCGATCACCATCAGGGGAACCTGGGCGTTGCGGGCGAAGAAGCGGGCGCGCTCCCGGACGCCGCGCGCGGTGCCGTCGATGCCGAGCAGCACCGTGGCGCCGGCGATCCCGCGGCGGTGCAGCAGCTCGACCACCGCCTCGGCGGCCGGCCGGCCCGCGGCGCGCTCCTGACGGCCGAGGTAGACCGTGAGCTTCGTGGGCCCGGCCGGCTCGCCGGCCGTCTCGAGGCCGCCGGTGAGCAGCGTCGCGCGCTCGAGCGTGATCAGGCCGGTGAAGCGCGGCAGTGCGCGCACGTCGGCGAGGGCCGCCTCGACCCGCTCCCGCTCGTCGACGGCGACCGCGACCAGCGGCAGGTCCTCGGACATCGTCAGCAGCCGGTCGGTGCTCTGATGGCGGGCGCCAAAGCCGGCGATGCCGCGCATCACGAGGCTGGTCTGCAGCTCGTGGCGGGCGTAGATGTCGACCAGCGCGTCGGCCAGGAAGGAGCCGTCGGCCCGCACGCGCTCGCCGAAGTAGGTCGTCAGCTTGCGGCAATCGCTCACAACGCGCCGCCGATCCAGCGGCCCAGCAGCACGGCGAGCACGCCCAGGCCGAGGCTGACCGCGAAGTTCAGGGCGCCGAGGCCGGCTTGGCCCTCCTCGGCGAGGCGATGGCTCTCCAAGGCCCAGGTGCTGAACGTCGTGAACGCGCCGATCAGGCCGATGGCCCAGAGGCGGTAGGCGTCGCCGCTGAGCCCGGCACCCGCGAGCACGCCGAGCGCGAGCGCGCCGCTGAGGTTGACCGCGAGGGTCCCGTAGGGGAACGCCCGGCCGACCCGGCGGCTGACCGCGTGGTCGAGCAGGAAGCGGCCGGCGGCGCCGACCCCGCCGAGCAGCCCGAGGCCGAGGACGACGAGCGCGCTCATGGGCGCCAGCTCGCCCGCCGCACCAGGTTGGTGGCCAGGGCCACGGCGGCGAAGCCGAGGACGATGCTGGTGGCGGCGTAGGCGACCGCCAGGCCGACGTCCCCGTCGCGGAGCATGTCCACCAGCTCGAGCTGCATCGTGGAGAACGTCGTCAGCCCGCCGCAGATGCCGGTGCCCAGGAACGGTCGCCGGTAGGCCGAAAGCGGCAGGCGCTCCTGCAGGCGGGTGGAGAAGTACCCCAACATGAAGGCGCCGGCGATGTTGACGACGAACGTCGCCCACGGCCACTGGCCCGCATGGCGAGGCAGCGCCTCGGTCAGCCCGGCGCGCGCGACGGCGCCGAGGAAGCCGCCGGCGAAGATGGCCGCCAGCTCGCGGTGGTCGATGCGCCGCGTCACGGATCGTCGGCGGGGTCGTCGGCCGGCCTCGGCCGGCGTCGGCGTGGCGGCCTCGCCGGTCACGACCCGCATTCTGCCGAGCGGGGCGGCCGTGCTGCTGCGGCGCTCTCCGGGTCAGCCCTCGGCGAGCGCCTCCGTGCCCTCGCGTGCGCCCTGCCCGCGCTCGAAGAAGTCCCATGCCTCGACGACGTTGCCCGCCGGGTCCTCGAAGTACAGCGAGCGGTCGCCGCCATCGTGCTCCACCGGTCCGTCGTAGCCGACCCCGAGCTCGTGCAGCCGCTGGGTCAGCGGCTCCAGGCGCCCGGGCTCCACCGAGAACGCGTAGTGCACGTGCCGGCCGCCCTGATCGCCGAACTCCTTCTCGCCCGGCGCCCAGAGCCCGAGCCGCGCGCGGTCGCCGCAGGCCAGCCAGATGCGGTCATCCTCGCGGGAGAGGACGGGGAAGCCGAAGACGCCGACGTAGAACGCAGCGAGCCCCGGGGGGTCGGGGGTCTGGAGGGTCAGCTCGCACAGTCCGCAGGCACCGATGTTCACGGGACCTGGCTACCCGCGCGTCGCCAGTCCTTGAACGCGAAGCGGAGCGCCTGTGCCTCGTGGGGGGCGAATCGTCGTCGCTTGCGCCCTAGTAAGGGCATGGCCCAGGATCCGGACTCCACGCCCGCCGAGGCGATCGCCGAGCTGATCGACGAGCTGCTGCGCCTGGCCGAGCGGCTGGGGCTCGTCGCCGACCACATGCGTCGCGCCGCCACGCTGCCATCGGCCGAGCCGCGCGGCGCCGCGCTGCGCCACATCCTGGGCGAGCTGCTGGAGCGCGAGCTCGGCGGCCTGCCGGTGGCCGAGCTGCTGGACGCGGCGGGCATCGTCGGGCTGGCCAACGATGCGATCGACCGCGACCTGCTGCTCGTCGATGGGCGGGCGGCGTGACCCCGGGCTACCGGGTGGCGGCGATCCAGTGCGTGCCGTCCCCGACCTCGCCGGCGGCGGCCTGCGCCACTGCGACGCGTGCCTGGGCGCCGACGGCGAGCACCGTGTCGTAGCCCTCGCCGGCGAGGGCGGTCGCGGTGGCCTGGGCGTCCAGGGGGTTGTCGACGCGGCGGACCTCGGCCGGGCCGTTCGCGCCCCGGGTGGCGCGCACCATGGCGGCGTCCGGCGCGTCGGAGCCGGCGAGGATCGCCACGCGGGGCGCGGCCGGGGCGCTGGCGCGGTCCTGCGATGCCGCGGTGCCGGCGCAGCCCGCCAGCACCACGGCCAAGAGCGCGCTGCGCGCCAGCAGGGACGGAGAACGGAGGGAGAAGGGAAGGGTCATACGTACCAGCGTACTACGTATTACTGCGCAGGTCGAGGCCTGGCGTGGTGATATCCCGCCATCGCCTCGAACTCCCGCAGCTCTCGCCCGGTCACCGGGGCACCGTCGCGCAGCGCGCGCAAGGTCACGAGCATCGACGTCGCCAAGCGGGCGGGCGTGTCGCAGACCACCGTCTCGCTCGTGCTCTCCGGCAAGGCCGTCGGCCGGATCTCCGAGCCCACGGCCGAGGCGGTGCGCCGTGCCGCGCGGGACCTCGGCTATCGCCCCAACGCCGCGGCGCGGGCGCTGCGCTCGGGGTCCGCGGCGGCCGTCGGGCTGGTCGTCCGCGACGTCACCCACCCGTTCTTCGGCCGCACGCTGCGCGGCGCCCAGCGCGCCGCCCGCGAGATGGGCCACGTCGTCGTCCTCATCGACGACGGCGCGGCCGTGGCCGACGGCGCGGCCGAGATCCTGCGCGAGGGGACCGTCGACGGGTTCCTCTTCTTCACGACCGACCCGCCGACATCGCTGCGCGCGCCCGGGGCGCCGCCGTTCGTCCTGATCGAGAACGAGCAGAGCCGGCTGCCGTTCGTGCGCCTGGACGTCGAGGCCGGCACCGATGCGGCGCTCGCGCACCTGCACGACCTGGGGCACGAGCAGATCGGCTACGTGCGCTCGGCCGTCGGCGGCCAGACCTTCGACCGTCGCCACGCGCGCTGGGAGGCCCACCTGCGCGCCCACGGCCAGGAGCCCGCGCAGCAGGTCACGGTCTTCAGCGCCTTCGACGCCGACAGCACGATCGCCGCCGGCCGCGAGCTGCTCACCCACCCGCGACGGCCGCCGGCCGTCCTGTGCGACGACGACGTCCTGGCCAGCGGGCTGCTCGCAGCGGCCGACGAGCTGGGAGTGCGCGTGCCCCAGGAGGTCGCCGTCGTCGGCTTCGACGACCTCGACATCGCCCGGCTGACCCATCCGCCGCTGACCACCGTGCACTTCGATCCCGAGGCACTGGGCGCCGCCGCGTTCGAGCTTCTCTACGCCCGCCTGCAGGGCAAGCGCCCGCGCAACCGGGTGCTGCCGTCGGAGCTGGTGATCCGCGGCTCCACGGTCGCCGCCGAACCCGACGCCGGGGGGCTGTCCCTCGACGCCCCAGGCCACGGGTAGGTTCCGTCCATGGAGATGACGAGCACCGTCGCCGACCTGATCCGCCGCAGCGCGCGGCGCTGGCCGGAGCGGATCGCGCTGCACTTCGGCGAGCGGCGCTGGACCTACGAGGAGCTCGACGACGCCACCAGCCGCGTCGCGGCGCGCCTGCTGGAGCTCGGGCTGGCCAAGGGGCACCGCGTCGCCGCGCTGGGCACCAACTCCGACGCCTACCTGCTGCTCTACCTCGGCTGCGCGCGCGCCGGGCTCGTCCACGTGCCCGTCAACTACAACCTGGTCGGCGGCGAGCTGTCCTACATCATCACTCAGTCCGCGAGCACGGCGCTGTTCGCCGACCCGGCGCTGCAGCACGCCGTCGACGCCGTGGCCGACGACCTCGGCGCGGTGCAGCACCGGGGCACGCTGCGTGACGGGATCGACACCAACATCGACGTCCTCGACTGGGCGTTGATCGGCGAGGTCCCCGACCTCGGGCACGTCAGCGTCGCCGACGACGACGTCGTCCAGCTGCTGTACACCTCCGGCACGACCGCCGCGCCGAAGGGCGCGACGATGACCCACCGCGCGTTCGTCCACGAGTACGTCTCGTGCGTCGTGGCGCTCGACCTCGACGCGGCCGACGTGCCGCTGCATCCGCTGCCGCTCTACCACTCGGCGCAGATGCACGCGTTCCTGATGCCCTACCTGATGCTGGGTGCGACCAACCACGTCGTCGAGAAGCCCGATCCCGCCGACCTGCTGGAGCGCATCGAGCGCGACGCGATCTCCGCGCTCTTCGCGCCGCCCACCGTGTGGATCGCGATCTCCGAGCACCCCGACTTCGCCACGCGCGACCTGTCGGCTCTGCGCAAGGCCTACTACGGCGCGTCGATCATGCCCGTGCCGGTGCTCGCTCGGCTGCGCGACGCGCTCGACGGCGTCGGCTTCTACAACGCCTTCGGGCAGTCGGAGATCGGCCCGCTGGCCACGGTGCTGCGTCCCGATGAGCACGACGAGCGCCCGGACTCGGCCGGCCGCCCCGTGCTGTTCGTCGAGGTCAAGGTCGTCGACGACGACGGCCTCGAAGTCCCGGCCGGCGGCGGCCAGGGCGAGATCCTCTACCGCTCGCCGCAGCTCTGCACGGGCTACTGGGACAAGCCGGAGGAGACCCGGGAGGCCTTCGCCGGCGGCTGGTTTCACTCCGGCGATCTGGTCCGGATCGACGAAAAGGGCTTCATCTTCGTCGTCGACCGCGTCAAGGACGTCATCAACACCGGCGGCGTGCTCGTCGCCAGCCGCGAGGTCGAGGACGCGTTCTACACCCACCCGGCGGTCGCCGAGGTCGCCGTGATCGCGACGCCCCACCCGCGCTGGATCGAGGCGATCACCGCGGTCGTCGTCACGCGCGAGCCCGCCACCGAGGACGAGCTGCTGGCCCACGCGCGGGAGCACCTGGCCGCGTTCAAGCTGCCCAAGGCCGTGCACTTCGTCGACGCGCTGCCCAAGAACCCCTCGGGCAAGCTGCTCAAGCGCGAGCTGCGCGAGCGCTTCGGCGGCGACGGCTCGGCGGTCGGCCGCTAGCGCCCGCGATCCGTGCGCGGTCACCGACCGGCGTCCTCGGGCTATCCCCCGGGCCGGCCGCGGGCTGGCGGCATGGCCGGCGCGCGCCACCGCCGCGACCATGGACCGCATGGCCACGCACCCCTCCGCCACGCTGCACCGGCTCGACGCCCCCGGCGTCCGCATCCTTCCGCGCCCCGCCCAGATCGGCCGCGACGCGCGCTACCTCCTCGCCGGCCTGCCTGCGGGCATCGTCACGTTCACCGTCCTGGTGACCGGGCTCGCGCTCGCCGCCGGTCTGCTCATCACGCTGCTCGGCGTCCCCGTGCTGCTCGGCACGCTCTACGCGATGCGGGCGCTGGGCGACGTCGAGCGCCGGCGCGCCGGGTGGCTGCTCCGCGCCCCCATCACCCGCCGCGACCGTCGCTGGTCGGGCGGGATCTGGCGCCGGGCGATGGCCGCGTGCGCCGACGGCGGCGCGTGGCGCGACGCCACCTGGAGCCTGATCCTGCTGCCGATCGGCATCTTCGGCTTCGCCGCCGTCGTCACCCTCTGGAGCGCCGCGCTCGGCCTGCTGACCTCGCCGCTCTGGTACTGGTCGCTTCCGCAGAACGATGGGCAGGACGTCGCGGTGCTGCGGTTCCTCGACAGCCACGCGTTGACCCCGTCGCTCGCGCGCGTCGCCGCCGGCCTGCTGCTGGTCGGTGTCGCCGCGTGGTGCTGCCGCGGCCTGGCCGACGGCACCGCCCGCGCCGCACGAGCGCTGCTGCAGAACTAGGAGGCTGCTTTTCCAGGACTCTCCTGGCGGTTGGCGCCGACCCAGTCGTCGACCTGCTGCCAGCGCTCGTAGAGCCAGGCGATCAGCGCGTCGCGCTCGGTGGGCACCTCATCGGCGCCGAAGCGCCAGAACTGCACGCGCACCGTGCCGCCCACCAGTCCGCCGCGCCAGATGTCGGAGATCAACTCGAAGCCGTCGAGCCCGACGTGCGCGCAGAGCACCACGTCGGTCCCGCGCGCGGCCTCGAGCAGCGCGACGGGCCCGCCCAGCCGCGGCGGCAGCACGTGGTGCAGGCCCCGCGCGCGCTCGGCGAGATGCGGCTGGCGCTCTGCGATCAGCTCCTGGGCGCTCGCCAGCTTCTCCGGCGTGAAGCGCGTGCCCTCCGGATAGATCAGGACGCCCTCGTGCGGGTCGAGGTCGATGGCCAGCTTGCGCAGGTCCTCGAGCTCGCGCACGGTGTCGCCGGAGCCGCGGCGCACGAAGTTCGTCGGCACCCAGCGGCCGCCGATGTCGATCGTCGGCAGCATCTGCAGCTCGCGCTTGAGCACGAACCGCAGGCCCATGTCGTGCGCCTTGCCGACCAGGGCGTCCGGCATCGTGTTGTCGATGATGCTCGCGTGCCGCATGAGGATGAGCACCGGTCCGGGCGCGACGGCGTCCAGCCCCTGCACGTCGAACGTCAGCCCGAACAGGCGCTGCACCCCGCGCAGGTGCCCGCCCGCCCACAGCTGGCGCAGGCGGTAGACGCGGAAGCGGCGGGTGCGCGTGTCGCGCCCGAGCGAGGCGAGGCCGATCAGCGTCAGCCCCGCGACGCCGCGCAGCTCGCCGAAGAGGAACCACCACAACATCGCGACCAGGCGCACGCCGACCCAGGGCCTGCGCGTCAGGACCCACCGCACGAGGTCGACCGCCGCGGCGGTGAGCAGCAGGAGCGGCAGCGTCAGCGTGACGACGCCGAAGGCCATGGCCTCGATCGCGATGCCCTTGGCCCGCCGGGCGAGGCGGGGACCACGAGGTCCGGAGTCCGGCAGGAGTGGTCCCACGCCCGCGGACGCTACTGGCCGGGGCCGCACCGTGCGGCCCCGGACCAGCGGAGGCTCTAGTGCGCCATCGCGGGGGCGCCGGCGCCGACGCGCTCGCCCGCCGGCACGCCCGGGCGCAGCAGCGCCGTGCAGGCCACGGCGGCGATCACGAAGATCCCGGCCGCCCAGTAGAAGGCGGTCGTGTAGCCGTGGACCGCGGCCTGCGCGAGCAGCTCCGGGTTCGGCTGCCCCTTGCCCGACAGGTACGACGTCGTCGCGCTGGCCGCCAGCGTGCTGAGCAGCGCGGTGCCGATCGAGCCGCCGATCTGCTGCATGGTGTTGACCATCGCCGAGGCGACGCCCGCGTCCTTGGGCTCGACGCCGAGCGTCGCGCTGCTGATCGCCGGGGCGAAGATCAGCCCGAAGCCCACGCCCAGGATGAGCAGCGCCGGGAAGACGTGGGTCCAGTAGCTGGAGTTCGCGCCGATCCCCGTCAGGTAGAGCATCCCGATCGCGCCGAGGACCAGGCCGGTGCCGACGAGCCGGCGCGGGCCGACCTTCGGCAGCAGCTTGGTCTGCGAGATCGTCGCCGAGAGCATGATGGCGAACGTCATCGGCAGGAACGCCAGCCCCGTCTTGACCGGCGACAAGCCCAGGTTCTGCTGGAGGTAGAACGTCAGGAACAGAAACACGCCGAAGATGGCGATGCCCGACAGGCCGACGGCGAGGTAGGACCCGCCGCGATCGCGGTCCAGGATGACGCGCAGCGGCAGCAGCGGATGCGCGACGCGCTGCTGGAGCCAGAGGAAGGCGGCGATGAGGACGACGCCGGCGATCAGGAAGCCGATCGTGGTGGGGTTGCTCCAGCTCGTCTGCGCCGCGTGTGAGAAGCCGTAGACCAGCGAGAAGAGGCCGGCCGACGCGGTGATCGTGCCCGGGATGTCGAGCTGGGGCGTGTCCTGCGGGCGCGAGTTGGTCAGCAGCGACAGCGCCCCGAAGACGGCGACGCCTGCGAACGCGAGGTTCACGTAGAGGCACCAGCGCCAGGAGAGGTACTCGGTGAGGATGCCGCCGAGCAGCAGGCCGGCGGCGGCGCCGCTGCCCGCGATGGCGCCGAAGACGCCGAACGCCTTGTTGCGCTCGCTCGGCTCGGTGAACGTGGTGGTCAGCAGCGAGAGCGCGGCCGGGGCCAGGAGCGCGCCGAACACGCCCTGCAGGGCGCGCGCGCCGACGAGCAGTCCGAAGCTCTGCGCGGCGCCACCGAGGGCCGAGGCGACGGCGAAGCCGATCAGCCCGGCGACGAACACCCACTTGCGGCCGAAGAGGTCGCCGATGCGGCCGCCGAGCAGCAGCAGCGACCCGAAGGCCAGCGCGTAGGCGGTGACGATCCACTGGCGGCTCGCGTCGGAGAACCCGAGGTCCTGCTGGGCGGAGGGCAGTGCGATGTTCACGATGGTGGCGTCGAGGACGACCATGAGCTGGGCGAGGCCGAGGACCGCGAGGATCAGCCAGCGGCGCGATTGGTGCGGATCTGTGGAAGTGGTGGAAGTGGGGGTCACGGGGAGAAGGAGGGGAGAGGGTCAAGAGCGGAGGTGCCTACTCCACTTGGTCGCCAGCGTAGCAAAAGAACTGGAGATGCCGCCTCCGCTTTCGATATCGTGCGCCCCGTGAGCGCGATCACCGAAACGGCCGACGACCGCCCGCTGCGCAAGGACGCCGAGCGCAACCGCCGGCGCATCCTCGACGCCGCCGGCGAGCTCTTCGCCGAGCAGGGCCTGCACGTCACGCTCGACGCGGTGGCGGCACGGGCCGGCGTCGGCGTCGGCACCGTCTACCGGCGCTTCGCCGACAAGGACGCGCTGATCGACGCGCTCTTCGAGGTCCGCATCGAGGAGGTCGTCGCGATCGCCGAGGCGGCGCTGCAGCGCGACGACGCGTGGGAGGGACTCGTCGCCTTCCTCGAGCAGGGGCTCGAGCTGCACGCGCACGATCGCGGGCTCAAGGAGCTCCTCTTCACCACAGGGCACGGGCGCGAGCGCGTCAGCCGTGCTCGCGACCGCATCAAGCCACTGGTCAGCCGCGTCGTCGAGCGCGCCCAGGAGTCGGGCCAGCTGCGCGCCGACGTGGACGTCACCGACATGCCGGTGCTGCAGCTCATGCTGACGTCGGTCATGGAGTACGCGGGCGAGACCGCGCCGGAGGTCTGGCGCCGCTGCCTGGCGATCGTCCTGGACGGCCTGCGCGCCGGGCCCGACGCTCGCCCGCTCACGACGCCGGCGCTGACCGACGACGAGCTCGCCAGCACGATGGCGTCGAGCCTGCGTCGGCGCGCGCGCCGCTGAGGCGCGCGTCCGCGCCGCGGGTTCTGGGCACACCCCCGCGCATGGACGGCTCCACCGTCGGTTTTGCGCTGACCCGCTTCGAGGCGGTCGCCGGCGGCCGGCTGGAGGTCGAGGGCACCTGGTCGGGCGTGCGCGGCATGCGGTTCGTGCGGCCCGCGCTCGTCGTCCACGCCGCAGCCGGCGAGCGCACGCTGTTGGCCGTGCTCGAGCACAAGCCGTGGCCGGCGGAGGACGGGCGCCCCTGGCGCGCGGCGTTTCCGTGGGACGGCGGCGCGCTGGATCCCGCCGACGCCGAGCTGGCCGTCGCGCCCTCGGTCGTGGTGCCGCTGGCCGCGCCGGACCCCGGCGCGGCCGCCGACCCCCAGGTGGTGCTGCGCCACCGGCTGGCGGAGGCTGAGGAGCGCGCGCGGCGGTTGGAGGCCGAAGTCGGCTTCCTGCGCCGGGAGCGCGACGGGATGGTCGCGCCCGACCTCGTCGAGCGCCGCCGTGCCGCGGTCGACACCGAGCACGCGGCGGCGCAGGCCGCGTTGCTCGCCGAGCGCGACGCCGCCGCGACGGCGCGCCGGGCTGCGCTCGCCGAGCGCGACGAGGCGCGGGCCGAGCGCGACGCGGCGCGCTCCGATCGCGACGCCGCGCAGGCGCAGCGCGACTCGGCGCTCCGCGAGCTGGCCGACCGTGAGCGTCAGGCGCAGGGCTCGGCGCAGCGGCGGGAGGCGGCGCTCCAGGAGCGCGACGTCGCCCGCCGGGAGCGTGAGGAGATCGCCGAGCGCCAGCGCGCGGTCGAGCGCGAGACCGAGACCGTGGCGCGCGAGCGCGAGCGTGTGGCCGCCCAGCTGGAGGACGCCCGCGGCGAGCTGCGGAGCGCCGAGGTCGAGCGCGACCACGCGCTATCGCGGCCGGCAGGGGTGGTGCCCCGGCCGGCGGGCCCTCAGCGCGCGCACGCCGCCGACGCGGTCCGCGCCGACTGGGCCGCCCGCATCGCGGCGATCGTCGGGGTGCTCGTCCTGCTGGTCCTGGCGATCACGTTCCTGAAGGCCTTCTAGGGCACTGGGTCAGGTACGAGGAGCGGGCGCGAGCATCGCGTCGACCGCGTGCGCGAGCTCGTCGCGCAGCGCGGCCTCGGGCACGTCGTCGGCGATCCCGCCCGAGAGCACGAAGGACTGCGTGACCAGCAGCAGCGCCTGGGCGAGCACGCGCGCGTCGCCCGCCCGGATCGAGCCGTCGGCCTGCCCGTCGGCGACGTCGGCGCTGACCATGGTCACCGCCACGCGCTGCGTCTCGCCCATGCGGTCCAGGACGTAGGGCAGCAGCAGCTCGGGCTCGGCCTCGAGGATCTTGGACATCAACGCGCTCGCGCGCAGCACCTCGACCGAGGCGAGGATGCGGTGCACCACGCGCGACCGGCCGTCGCTGCCGCCGACGTTGGCGGCGATGTCGGCCATCGCGGCGCCGAACTCGCGCGTCATCAGGTCGCGCAGGATCGCGTCGACGTCGGGATAGCGCCGGTAGACGGTCATCCGGCTCACGCCTGCGCGCCGAGCCACATCGGTGAGCGTCGTGCGCCGGATGCCGAAGTCGAGGACGGAGGCGCGGGTGGCGTCGAGGATGGCCCCGGTCGTGGCGTCGGTCACACCGCGAGAGCTTGACGACCCGCCGCGATCAGCGCTTGGACCACCGGTCGGGCGCGCTCGCGGTCGGCGGCCACCAGGCCGATGCGCGTGCGGCGGTCCAGGACGTCGTCGGCGTCCAGCGCGCCCTCGGCGCGCACCGCGTGCAGCACCTCGACGCCGAGCACGTCGAGCCCGGGGGCGAGCGGGGCCAGCAGCTGGGGGTCGCCGCCGGCCAGCGCGACCACCGCCGGCGCCTCGGTGCCGTGGCGCTCCACGAGCCGTCGCGGAGCGGGGATCGCCGCAAGCGCCTGCCGCGACGCGGCGCCCACGAGCGGGAGGTCGCGCGTCCGGCACGGGCCGGCCTGAGCGGTCAGGCCCCCGGCGTCGATCGCGGCGTCGACGGCGTCCTGCGCCATCCGCCGGTAGGTCGTCAGCTTGCCGCCGACCACGCTGACCAGCCCGCCGTCGCCGCGGATGACCGCGTGGCGGCGCGAGAGGTCGCTGGTCCGGGCCGGGCCCTCGGGGTCGTCGACGAGGGGACGCAGCCCGGCGTAGGTCCCGAGCACGTCGGCCCGCGTCAGCGGCGTCTGCAAGGTGGCCGACAGCGTGGTCAGCAGGAAGTCGACGTCCTGCTCGGGCGCGACGGGGACGTCGGGGATCGGGCCGGGCGCCGGCTCGTCGGTCAGCCCGACGTAGGCGACGCCGCTGCGCTGCGGGATCGCGAAGACCCAGCGGTGGCGCTCGCCGGGGACCGGGACCGTGAGCGTGCCGGCCAGGCCGCCGAGCGTGCCGAGGTCGACGACCAGGTGCGTGCCGAGGCTCGGCCGCAGCCGGAGGCCGTCGACCAGCTCGCCGGCCCAGACGCCGGTGGCGTTGATGACGGTGCGAGCGCGCACGTCGAAGGTCTCGCCGGTCAGCTCGTCGCTCAGGCGGGCGCCGTCGCCGTGCAGCTCGGCCGCGCCGCACCGGGTCACGACGAGGGCGCCGTGCGCCGCGGCGGTGCGGGCCAGGCCGACCACGAGGCGCGCGTCGTCCTCCAGCTGCGCGTCCCAGCCGACGATCCCGCCGCGCAGGCCGGCGGAGCGCACGCCGGGGGCCAGCCGCAGGATCTCGTCGGCGCCGACGCGGTGCGAGCGCGGGAGCTCGCGCGCGGGGGTGCCCGCGGCGCGGCGCAGGACGTCGCCGAGCCCGAAGCCGATGCGCGTCTCGCGCCCGGCGCGGGTGCCGACCTGTGGCGTCAGCGGGATCACCTGCATGATCGGGCGAACCAGATGCGGTGCGGTGCGCATGAGCAGGGTGTCGCGCTCGCGCGCGCTCTCCATCGCGATGCCGAAGGCGCCTTGGGCCAGGTACCGCAGGCCACCGTGGACGAGCTTGCTGGACCAGCGGCTGGTGCCCCAGGCGAGGTCGCGGCGCTCCACGAGCGCGACGCGCAGCCCGCGCGACGCTGCGTCGAGCGCCGCGCCCGCACCGGTGACGCCGCCGCCGACGACGAGCACGTCGAGCGGTGCGCCGTCCCGCAGCGCCTCGAGGTCGGTGGCCCTGCGCGTGGCGTTCAGAAGCGGCTGATGTGACATCTGGTCAGAGAATGTAACATCGTCACCGCCGATGAGCCAGACGACCGACGCCTTCGATCCCGCCGCCCGCTGGGCCGCGCCCAGCGGCGAGCCGCTGGTCAACGACGACCTGCGCGCCATGCTGCGGCAGGCGTTCGGCCTCGACGACGGGGCGGACGCCACCGTGTCGCCCGCCGCCGTGGCGCTGACGGTCGGGCCGTCGGCGCTCGCGGGCGCTGCGCTGGAGGCGCTGGAGGCGGCCGTCGGCGCCGCCCACGTCGTGCAGGAGGCGTCCGTGCGCGCGGCCCATGCCAACGGCATGTCCTACCTCGACCTCGTACGCCGCAGCGCCGACCCGCCGGTCGCGCCCGACGCGGTCGTCGAGCCGGCCGACCACGCCGAGGTCGGCGCGGTCCTGCGCGCGTGCACCGACCACGGCGTGGCGGTCGTCCCCTTCGGCGGCGGCACGAGCGTGGTGGGCGGGGTCGCTCCGGGCCGCGGATCGTTCCCGTCCGTGATCGCGCTGGACCTCCGGCGCCTCGACGCCCTCGTCTCGGTCGACGCCGTGTCGTGGACCGCGACGCTCCAGGCCGGTGTCACGGGTCCGCGCGCCGAGGAGCTCCTGGCCGCCCACGGCTTCACGCTCGGCCACGTGCCCCAGAGCTTCGAGCGCGCGACGATCGGCGGGTACGCCGCGACGCGCTCGGCCGGTCAGCTGTCGACCGGCTGGGGGCGCTTCGACGCGCTCGTGGAGCGGCTGCGCGCCGCGACCCCGGCGGGCGACCTCGACCTCGGCCGCGCCCCGGGGACCGCCGCCGGTCCCGACCTGCGTCAGCTGCTGCTGGGCTCCGAGGGCGCGTTCGGCGTCATCACGGAGGTGACCGTGCGAGTGCGCCCGATCCCGGAGCTCGTGCGCCACGAGGGCTGGCGCGTGGCCGACCTGGCGACGGGCGTCGACGTGCTGCGCACGCTGGCCCAGCGCGGGCCCAGGCCCGACCTCGCACGGCTCTCGGACGAGACCGAGACGGCGCTCGGCGTCGCGACCGGCGGCGGCGAGGACGGCGCCGGCGGGTGCCTGCTGCTGCTGGGCTGGGAGGGCGAGGCGATGGACGTGTCCTACCGCGCGGCCGCGGCCCGCGCGTTGCTGGAGAGCGCCGGCGCGGTGGCGCTGGGCGAGGACGCCGCGTCGGCCTGGCGCCACGGGCGCTTCCGGGCGCCGCGCCTGCGCGACGAGCTGCTGGGAGCGGGCCTGCTGATCGAGACCTTGGAGACCGCGACGACATGGCGCGGCCTGCTGGCGCTCCACGCCGAGGTCGGAGCGACGCTGCGGACCGCGCTGGACGGCGCGAGCCCGATCGTCGCCTGCCACGTCTCGCACCTGTACGCGCCGGGCGCATCGCTGTACTTCACGGTGCTGGGGCGGCGCGACGGCGACGACCCGGTGGGGCAGTGGCTGCGCGCGAAGGCCGCGGTCATGGACGCGCTGGCCGCTGCGGGGGCGACGCTCACCCATCACCACGCGGTCGGGGCCGACCACGCGCCGTGGCTGGCGGCCGAGGATGGCGAGCTCGGCGTCGACGTGCTGCGGGCCGTGAAGTCCCGCCTCGATCCCGCGGGGATCCTGAACCCGGGCAAGCTGCTGCCGCCGCGGGCGTAGCGGGGACAGTCCCCATCCGTTTGGAGGGGGACTGTCCCGGGCCGCGCCGGAGGGGAGAGAGGGTCTAGCGCTCGTCCTCGCCGGACGGCGACTCGCCCTCGGGCGTGTCACCCGCCAGGAGGCGGTACAAGCCGCGCCGGGCGTCCTCCAGGATCCGCTTGGCCTCGGCCAGCTGGGCCTTGGAGCCCATCTGGGCGACCTGCATCGAGGCGACCGCCAGGGCCTGCCCGGCCTGCCGCAGCTCGTGCAGCTCGCTCGGGACGCCCTCGGCGACGGTCTCCCACGGCGTGCCGTAGCGCTCGCGGTGCTCGTCGACGTGGGCGCGGCCCTCGTCGGTGAGCTCGAACGTCTTGCGGCCATCGTGCTCGACGCTGCGAATCAGCCCCTCGTCCTCCAGCTGGGCGAGCGCGGGGTAGACCGAGCCGGGGCTCGGCCGCCAGACGCCGCCGCTGCGCTCCTCGAGGACCTGCATCAGGCCGTAGCCGTTGCGGGGCTCCTCGGCGAGCAGCAGGAGGGATGCGGCGCGGATGTCACCGCGGCGCGCCCGTCGCCCGCGGCCGCCGCGACCGTGCGGACCCGGACCGAAGCCCGGTCCGCCGCCGCCGAAGCCGCCCGGTCCGCGGCCCGGGCCGCGACCGCCGCCCATCATCGCGAGGAGCTCGGGGAAGAAGGCGTGACGCTCGTCACGCCGGTGGTGGCAGCGCCCGTGTGGCACTGCATGCGTGGCACCAGTCATGTGGTGCTCCTTTCGTACTTGACTATCGAGTGAACATCACGATATATCGCAACTGTTCGGATGTCAAGACACCACGACGCCGACGTCGCTGACGAACGACTCCTTGCCGGGGCGGGGGATCCAGGGGTCGCCGGAGTTCAGCTCGGGCGTTGATCGTGCTGCGGGGCGTGGTTCGCCGGCAATGACGACGGAGGCCCTGGGACGGGACGGGGCGGGCGCCGTCGGTCTGCCGCCGGCCGGTGCGCAGGAGTCGTTCGGGCGCGAACGACCCCGCGCGTGAGGTCCGTGTCGTTTTGGGCGCCATAAAGGCGTCCGAGACGACACGGACCCAAAAGACACCAACAACGCCGAGACGAAACGCATCCAGACGTTGAAATACAACGCCCAGATGCGTTTCGCCCCACGAAGCACCATGCGCCCCTCCCGGCGCCCGCGGAGGACCGAAGGCGCCCGCGCCCCCGTTCACGCACTCGTCATTGCCGACGAACCACGCGGCGCAGCACGGCGACGCGCGGCGCTGAGCACCACACGCGCAGCAGCGCGACGGCCTCGGGCGCGTCGCCGGCCTCGAACGACGCGACCGCGCGCGTGTGCAGCTCGGTGGCGCTCATACCGTCGGCCCGCGCCGCCCGGGCTGAAGCGCTGCAGCCGCGCGCGCCGCTGGCTACGCGATGTCGCGGTAGGTCAGCACGACCCGGCCGAGGACGACGACGTCGCCGTCGCTCAGCTCGGCCGCGGTCGTCCGCCGGCCGTTGACGTAGGTCCCGTTCGCGCTGCGGTCGTCGAGGATCCGCGTGCCGGTCGCGCGCTGATGGACGATCGCGTGGCGGCGCGAGACGCTCTGGTCGTCGAGCACGACATCGGCGGTGAAGGCGCGCCCGACGTGCGTGGTGCCCGGGCGCAGCGGGAGCAGGACGCGCTCGTCGCCGTCGTCGAGCTCCAGGTAGCGCCCCGCTGCAGGACGGTCGGCCGGCACCGCTTGACGGCGATCGCGGAAGCTCAGGCGCGGGAGGGCGTCGAGCGCGGCCGTGCGAGTGTCGTCTTGCGTGGCGCAGGTGACGGGAGGCATGGCGGCAGTTCAGCGCGCGAACCTCAGCGCCACCTCAAGGAGGTACGAGAGCCGGCTGTGAGTCGCTCGTCCACTCGAGGCCCAGACCCGTCGAGATCGCTCGCGACCGGGGTCGCCGCACCTGGAGCAATTCGCCATTTCGTCGCAACCTGTGGCCGCGTCCGCGCCACCCTGGGCGCTTGCAACCGCGAACTGCCGGGAACGACCGGTACCCTGCCGTCCTGGATGTCAACGACCGGTCGCCCCCTCACCACCCCCGATGGCCGGCTGGCCCTGCGGATGCTCGAGGAGGCCGGCGACACCGGGCTCTCGGTCGCGGAGATGCGTGCCGAGGGCCTGCAGATGCCGGCGCAGGCGCTCTACGAGGTCGAGCTGGCCGGCTGGTCACTGGAGCGCAAGTCGGGCCGCACCCGCTTGCGGCCCCGCGCCACCGAGCCGCCCAAGCCCTTCGAGATGCCCCCGAAGGTGCGTCTCGTGCCGCGCGGCTGAGTGGTCGGCCGCGGCGCGCGGGTGGTACCTGCGTCCCGGCGCCAGGCCGAGGACGGAACGAGCGACGGCCGCCCTCGCGGGCGGCCGTCGGTGTGTCTAATGTGTACCGAGGAGCTATATGCTCAACGATCCACACCGTTGACACAAGGCCCCTGGCCGAGTCCTGCGCACCGTGCGCAGGGCCCGCCGTGAGCCCACTGAAGAATTTTTCAATCGTGGCGCGTTCCCGCTATGCGGAGGCGCGTCGCGTCCGCTTCATCGGCGTGCGCTTCTTCTTCGACTCGGGAATCTGCGTGCTCAGCGGCACGGACTCGAAGCCCAGGACCACGACGCCGGCGTCGATCGCGCCGTCGTCTCCGGCCTTCGTCAGGCGCTTCGCGGCGTCGGCCTCGATGCGGTCGACGCGCTCCAGGAACTTCGCGGCCTCGGCGGTGAGGGCCTTCCAGCCCCGATCGTCGAGGCGGGCGGTCTTGCGCTCGAGCACCGCGTCGGAGCGGTCGAACCCACCGGCCGCGGCTGACGCGTTGGTGTAGTCCTCGAGCATCCTCAGCTGCGAGCCGACGGCCGCCTGCTTGGCGACGGGGGAGGCCTTCGACCAGTTCTCCTCCGTGACCTTCGGCCGTGCCTTGGCCTTGTAGTGGTGCTCGACGGCGCCGCGAACGCGGGTCTCGTCGACCAGCTCGATGAGTCCGAGCTTGTGGAGGGTTCGCACGTGGTAGGCGGTGGCCCCGAGGGTGGTGCCGAGCCACTGAGAGAGCTCGTTGGGGCTGGCCGTCCGCTCCTGCAGCATGGCCATGATCCGTACGCGTACGGGATGGCTCATCGCCTTCACGTAGCGGGGGTCATCGATGGCGGTGATGGGCTTCACGGTCCGTCCAGAGGTTCGTTCATGCAAAGGCTGTCCAGGCGAACCTTAGCTGGCTGCACGGGCGGTACGAGCAATTTCTGTGCAGGTTCGGCGTCAAGAACTGTGCAAAAACGTCTCCGCCGGTTACAAAGACTTGCCCAACCGCCCTGGGGTGCGCTCCAAGCGATGACGGAAACTCAGTGGTCAGGCCGCTCCGCGATGCTCGCGAGCCCGGGCGCGAGCGCCGCCAGGTAGGGCGTGGGGACCAGCTCCCGCGCCGCGACCTCGACCGGCGCGAGCCGCTCGCCGTCCCACGCGGTGGCCGGCACGGCCCCCGGCGCACCGGCCGCCAGCGCGGCGAAAGCGGCGTGGCCGACGAGCACCAGGCCGTCGAGCTCGACGCGATCGAACCTCGTCCACGCGTCGAGCGGGCGCTCGTCGCGCACGCCGAAGACGTGCTGCAGCTCGCGGTTGGTGGTCCCATCGCGCTCGCCGTCGGCAACGCGGTGGACGCCGAGCGGCGTCAGGGCTTCGAAGGCGTAGGTGACCCCCAGCTCCTCCTCGGCCTCGCGCAGCCCGTCGGGGATGGCCTCTCCGGCCAGCAGGTGCCCGGCCGCCGAGGCATCGAGGCGCCCCGGCCACGAGCCCTTGGTCGCGGCCCGGCGCTGCAGCAGCACGCCGTCGGCGCGCACGACCCAGAGGTGGAAGGCCAGGTGCCAGTCGCCGTCGCGGTGGACGTCGGCGCGGCGCTTGGTCCCGACGTGCCACCCGCGGTCGTCGAAGACGTCGAGGAGCTCGTCGTCCATCCGGCCCGAGCCTAGTGCGGGCTCATCCCCGCGGCGGTGCCTCGCCGAGCTCCGCCTCGATCTCCGCGCCCTGCGCGCGCAGCCACGCTGCACGCTGGTCGATGGGATCCATGCCCGCAGGATCTCATCGCTGCGCTACACCGCGTGCAGCTGGCCGGGCGGCCCCACGCGACCGACCGACCGGCGCTCGGCGTCGGGCAGCATCAGGCTGCCGTGGCGGCGCAGGACGATCGCGATCCACACGACGCCGGCGATGAAGATCGACCCGGCCTCGAGCTGCGCGGCGGTCAGGCCCAGCAGCACGTCCTGGTTGCGACGCAGGAACTCGACCAGGAACCGCTCCAGCCCGCTGCCCACGAGGTACAGGGCGAACAGCACCCCGGGGCGCACGCGGTCGCGCAGCTGCCACAGCGCGAAGGCCAGCAGGCCCATCGTGAGCGTTTCGTAGATCGGCGTGGGGTGGACGGTCTCGCCGGGTGCCGTCGGCACCGTGCCGTTCGGATAGCCCATCGCCCACGGGCCGTTCCACGCCTTGCCGTAGTCGCCGTCGCCGGAGACCTGGCAGCCGATGCGCCCGATCGCGTAGCCGAGCGCGAGGCACGGGCCGGCCAGGTCGAGCAGGGCGAGCGAGATGAAGTCCTTGCGCCGGGCCCAGAGCAGCACCGCCACGACGCCGCCGAGCAGGCCGCCGTACCAGATGAGCCCCGAGCCGCCGAAGATGTCGCCGAGGCTGAGGCTGTCGTGGTTCTGCAGCAGGTAGTAGCCGCGGGCGCCGACCAGGCCGCCGACGAGCGCGACGGTGACCATCTCGTAGGCCCAGTCCGAAGGCTTGCCGAGCTCCTTCAGGCGGCGTCCGGCGAGCAGTCCCCAGGCCGCGAAGTTGAGCGC
>DASYLT010000073.1:0-20678 GCA_036009425.1 Baekduia sp.
GCCGCCCTCGTCGTACTCGGCCTGCATGCGCCGCTTCAACGCCGTGTGCAACTCGGCGGCGAGCTCCGGCTGGCCGTCCTTCTTGACCAGCGGCAGCACGGCGACCTTGACCGGAGCCAGGCGCGGATGCAGCTTGAGGACCGTGCGCGTCTCGCCGTCGAGGTCCTCCTCGTCGTAGGCGTCGGCGAGGAAGGCGAGCACGGAGCGGCCGACGCCGGCGGCGGGCTCGATGACGTACGGCACGTAGCGGCTGCCGTCCTGCTCGACGACCTCGATCGGCTTGCCGGACCCGGCGGCGTGGGCCTTGAGGTCGAAGTCGCCGCGGTTGGCGATGCCCTCGAGCTCGGACCAGCCGATGGGGAAGAGGTACTCGACGTCGGCGGTGGCCGACGAGTAGTGGCTCAGCTCGTCGGCGTCGTGCTCGCGCAGGCGCAGGTGGTCGAGGCGCAGGCCCAGCTCGGTGTACCAGTTCAGGCGCGCCTGCTTCCAGTGCTCGTACCACTGCGGCGCCTCGTCGGGCGGCACGAAGAACTCCATCTCCATCTGCTCGAACTCCAGCGTGCGGAAGATGAAGTTGCCGGGCGTGATCTCGTTGCGGAACGACTTGCCGACCTGGGCGATGCCGAACGGCGGGCGCCGGCGGGCGAAGGTCAGGACCGTCTTGAAGTCCAGGAAGATCCCCTGGGCGGTCTCGGGACGCAGGAACACGCGCTCGCCGCCGCCCTGCACCGGGCCGATCGCCGTCTCGAACATCAGGTTGAACTCGCGCGGCTCGGTGAGCTCGCACTCGTCGGTCTCGCCGGGCAGCTGGGACGGCTTGCGCCCGCAGCGGACGTCGGGCTGCGAGCTGGGATCGGCGCGCGCCTCCTCCAGGTGGTCGGCGCGGAACCGGCGCTTGCAGGTCTTGCAGTCGATCAGCGGGTCGGTGAACCCGGCGAGGTGGCCCGAGGACTCCCAGGTCTTGGGGTGCTGGATGATCGCGGAGTCCAGCGCGACCACGTCGTCGCGCTCCTGCAGCATCGCGTCCCACCAGGCGTTGATGACGTTGCGCTTGAGCAGCACGCCGTAATGGCCGTAGTCGTAGGTGTTCGCGATGCCGCCGTAGATCTCGGAGGCAGGGAAGATCAGGCCGCGGCGCTTGCACAGCGCCACGATCTTGTCCATCGTCACGACGTCTTCGGTGGGCACGCGCGGGACTCTAGCCACCTGCTGGCGCGTTCTCCCGGCGCTCCGGGCGGAGGCGCCGCTGGCACTCGTATACTGAGAGTGCCAATGCCGATCTATGAATACCGACGCCCGGATGGCTCGACCTTCGAGGTCATGCAACGCATGGCCGACGACGCCCTGACCATCGATCCCGACAGCGGGGTGCCCGTCGAGCGCGTGCTGCACGCTCCGGCCATCCACTTCAAGGGCAAGGGCTTCTACAACACCGACTACGGCACCAAGCGCCGCAACCGCGAGTTGCGCGAGTCCGCCGAGTCGGGTGCCGACAAGCACGAGGCCAAGCAGGCCGAGAAGAAGGCCGAAGCCGCCAAGAGCTCGGATGGCGCCGCCAAGAGCGACGCGAAGCCCAAGGCCGAGAAGAAGCCGGCCTCGGAGAAGAAGTCGCCGAAGAAGTAACCGGGGCCGCGCGAGCGAGCCCCAGGCGTGCTCGCGCACGGGAAGGCGAGCCTCTGAGCGAGTCTTCCCCTAGCCCTTCAGGAACTGCGCCACGTCCCGCGTCTTCTCGGCGTCGGAGACGCGCAGGCCCGCGCCGCCGCCCGGCGACGCCTCGAAGCCGCTGGGCTTGAGGATCCGCGTGGGCGGCGAGCCGCTGCTCGCCAGGGCGCCGAAGAGGCCCAGCAGCGTCGGGCCGCTCATGTCCGACCGCAGCGCCTTGGGCGTGTTCCACGCGATGAGCGGCAGCCGCGGGAAGGCGAAGGGCGAGATGAGCCGCGACTTCATCGACGACAGGATCTTCTGCTGGCGCCGCGCGCGGGTGAGGTCGGACTCGTTCTTGTTGCAGTCGTTGTGGCGCGTGCGCGCGAGGGCGAGCGCCTGCTTGCCGTCGATGTGCGTCTTGCCCTTCTTCAGGCGCAGCGTGTAGCCCCCGTTTTTGGAGCCGCCGTTGATGCGCGAGACGACGCAGCCGCCGGTGTAGTTGATGCCGCCCATCGCGTCGATCAGCTGCGGGAAGTTCTGGAAGTTGACCTCGATCAGGTGGTTGACCTGGATCCCGAGGTACTGCTCGATCGTCTGGACGGCCAGCGCCGGGCCCCCGTAGGCGTAGGCGGCGTTGATCTTGTCGCGCCCGTGGCCGGGGATGTCGACGACCGTGTCGCGGGGGATCGAGAGACGCGCGTTCTTGCCGCCGCCGACGCGCATCAACATGATCGAGTCGCTGCGGCCCGTGCCGCTGGTGGACGCGCCGGGCTCGTTGGAGCCCTTCGTGCGCGTGTCGGAGCCGAGCACCAGCACGGTGTTCGGGCTCGTGAGCGGGAAGCCGGCGCCGCCGAGGGCGACCTTGCCGCTCACGGCGCTCTGCTGGATCTGGGCGCTGACGAGGAACAGCACGAGCGAGAGCGCCAGCCAGCCGATCACGGCGAGGACGATCCACTTGACGATGCGGCCGACCGAGAGCGGGCCGCGCGGGCCGCGGAGTCGGCGGCGGCGTCCGGGCAGGCCCGGCAGGCGGCGCTTGGGCGCGCCGTAGATGTTGCGGTCGCCGTCGTCGGGACGGCCGTCGGGCGCGCCGTTGCCCGGGCCAGGGGGTGCCTGGCGCCCGTCAGGGAGCCCGCCCAGCAGCGACTCGCCCGGGCCGGGGTCGCGACGCCACAGGCGCGGGGCGGACCGGTACTTCCGGTACTCGGGCGGGGGCTCGGAGGGGGACGACATGCAGCGGGTAGGGTGACGCGCATGGCCGCGGGATGCGTGATCGGCGTCGACCTCGGGGGCACGAAGCTGCTCGCGGGGGTCGTCGACTCCGAGCTCAACGTGCGCCACCGAGCGTACCGCCATGCCCGCGAGGGCGGCAGCACCGAGGCGCTCATCACGCTCCTGGTCGAGGCGGTCCAGCAGGCGCGCGACGCCGCTGGCGAGGAGATCCGCGCGGTCGGCTTCGGGATCCCGTCGCTCGTCGACGCGGCCACGGGCGTCGCCGGCACGACGGTCCACCTGCCGCTGCAGGACGTGCCGTTCCGCGACCTGATGGCCGAGCGCCTCGGCGTCCCCGTCGTGGTCGACAACGACGCCAACGCGGCGATGGTCGCCGAGCACCGCCACGGCGCCGCGCGCGGCGCCCGGACCGCCGCGCTGCTGACCCTCGGCACCGGGATCGGCGGCGCGCTGGTCGTCGACGGCCGGCTCGTGCATGGCGCCAGCGGCGCCGCGGGGGAGTGGGGCCACATGGTCGTCGACCTCGACGGCGCGCCGTGCCACGGGACCTGTCCGAACCGCGGCTGCCTGGAGACCGTCGTCTCCGGGACGGCGCTGGGGAAGGCCGGGCGCCTCGCCGCGGGCGATCGGCCCGACTCCGGCCTCGGGCGCGCCCTGGCGGGCGGCCGGGAGATCACCGGCGCGCTGGTCACCGAGCTGGCGCACGACGGCGACGAGGCGGCGTGCGACGTGTTGGCGGCGATGGGCCGCCACCTCGGCGTCGGGCTGGCCAACGTCGTCAACATCCTCAACCCCGAGGTGATCGTGGTCGGCGGCGGGGTGCTCGCCGCGGGGGACCTGGTGCTCGAGCCCGCCCGCCGGGTGGTGGCCGAGCGCGCGCTGGCGCCGTCGCGCGACCAGGTGCGGATCGTGCCGACGCGGTTCGGCGACGCCTCCGGGCTGGTCGGCGCGGCGCTGCTGGCGATGGACCTCGCCGACGGCGCGGAGCGTGCGGCATGACGGGGCGCCTGGTGGTCTGCCCGACCCTGGGCGTCGGCGCGGAGCGTGCGGCATGACGGGGCGCCTGGTGGTCTGCCCGACTCTGGGCGTCGGCGCGGGGCGTGCGGCATGACGGGGCGCCTGGTGGTCTGCCCGACGCCGATCGGCAACCTCGAGGATGTGACGCTGCGGGTGCTCAGCGCGCTGCGCGACGCCGACGTCGTCGCCTGCGAGGACACGCGCCGCACGCGCGTCCTGCTGGACCGCTACGGCGTCAAGGCCAAGACCGTGAGCTACCACGAGCACAACGAGACGGCGCGCTCGTCGGAGCTCGTGCGGCGGATGCAGGAGGGCGAGACCGTCGCGCTCGTCTCCGACGCCGGGATGCCGCTGGTCAGCGATCCCGGCTTTCTGCTGGTGCAGGCGGCGGTGGCGGCGGGGATCGGCGTGGAGGTGCTGCCCGGGCCGAGCGCGGCCCTCACGGCGCTCGTCGTGAGCGGGTTGCCCGCGACGACGTGGCGCTTCGTCGGGTTCCTGCCGCGCAAGCGGGGCGAGCTGGAGCGGCTGCTGCGGGGCGCGACCGAGACGCTCGTGGCGTTCGAGTCGCCGCGGCGCGTGGGCGCGGCCATGGCGGTGCTGGCCGAGGTGGACCCCGAGCGGCCCGTGGCGGTGTGCCGCGAGCTGACCAAGGTCCACGAGGAGGTCGTGCGCGGGACCGCGGGCGCGCTGGCGCAGCGGTACGCGTCGGAGGAGCCGCGGGGCGAGGTGGTCGTGGTGATCGGCGGCGCGCCGGAGGGCGAGGCCGACCTGGCGCCGGCGCTCGACGCGCTGGCGCGGCTGGTGGACGCCGGCGCGCGCGCCCGGCCGGCGGCGGGCGTGGTGGCCGAGCTGACGGGCGTGAGCGCGAACGACCTGTACCGGGGGCTGATGGAGCGGTAGTGATGGTTCGTCACGGATGGCGCGCAGGGTTGTGCCGACTCCGTGACGTCTGGTCGGGTCGCGCGGCGCGTGCGGCATGTTGGGCCGGTGCCCTCCATCGCGATCGTGCTCCTCGCCGCGCTGGCCCTCACCCCGGCCGGCGCGGCTGTGGCGTCCATCCCGCACGATCGCTGGCGCCGGCCGCTGGAGGGGGCGGTGGTGGTCCGAGCGTTCTCGTTCGATCCCGCCACGCCCTATCTCGGTGGCCGGCGCCGGGGCGTCGACTTGCGCGCGCGTCCGGGCGCCGCCGTGCGCGCCGCCTGTTCCGGGACCGTCACCCACGCGGGTCGCGTGCCGCGGTGGGGGCTGGGGGTCACGGTGCGCTGCGGCCGGCTGGTGGCGACCGAGCTGGGGCTGGGCTCCTTGGGCGTGCGCCGCGGCGCGCACGTGGTGGTGGGCGGGCGCCTCGGGGCGCTGGGGTCGCGGGCCGTGCTGCGGTTGGGCGCGCGACGTGCGGGCGCGCGGCAGGGCTACGTCGATCCGCTGGCGTTGCTGGGCGGCGGCGGCTCCGGTGCGCCGGTGGCGCCCCCGGAGATCGCCCCGAGACCCCGACCGAGGCCGCCGCGCGCGCCGGTCGCCTCGTCCCCCATCGCGCCCCGTTCAGCACCCGCCGCGGACGCGATACGTCACGCGCTGTCGCCGACGATCTGGGTCGGGCTAGGGCTCCTGGCGGCGGGTGCCGGAGGCGGCGGCGTGGCCCGGCGCCGGCGCCGCGGCCGCCCGGCTCCCGGCAGATCGGTCGCGCACCGATACCGTTAGGCGGGAATGTCCTTCTACGTCACGACGCCCATCTACTACGTCAACGCGGCGCCCCACCTCGGGCACGCGTACACGACGATCGCCGCGGACGTCATGGCGCGCCATCACCGCCAGCTGGGAGAGGACGTCTTCTTCCTCACCGGCACCGACGAGCACGGCGAGCCCGTGGCGCTCGCGGCCGAGGCGCTGGGCGTCACGCCGCGCGAGCTGGCGGACAAGAACGCCGAGCGGTTCAAGGCGCTCGCGCCCCTGCTGGACGCCACCAACGACTTCTTCATCCGCACCTCCGATCCCGAGCACGGCCGCGCGGTGCAGGAGGTGCTCACGCGCGTCAAGGACAACGGCTTCGTCGAGCTGGGGGTCTACGAGGGCTGGTATTGCCCCCGCTGCGCCGACTTCAAGTCCGAGGGCGAGATCGTCGACGGCAACCGCTGCCCGATCCACCTCATCGAGCTCGACTGGGAACAGGAGGAGAACTACTTCTTCAAGCTGTCGGCGCTGCAGGAGCGCCTCGAGCAGCACTACGCCGAGCATCCCGACTTCGTCGCGCCCGGCTCCCGCTACAACGAGGCGCTGTCGTTCATCCGCGGTGGACTGCAGGACGTCTCGCTCACGCGCGGCAAGCTCACGTGGGGCGTGCCGGTCCCGTGGGACGAGGGCCACGTGTTCTACGTGTGGTTCGACGCGTTGTTGAACTACTACACGGCGCTGACCTACGCCCGCCCGGGCGAGGACCTGACCGACGAGTTCTGGCCCGCGAGCTACCACCTCATCGGCAAGGACATCCTCAAGTTCCATGCCGTCTTCTGGCCGGCGCTGCTCATGGCCGCCGACCTGCCGCTGCCCCAGCACCTCTACGTCCACGGCTACCTGCTGATGGACGGGCACAAGATGTCCAAGTCGCTGGGCAACGTCCTGGACCCGTTCGAGATCATCGAGAAGTACGGCTCCGACGCGCTGCGGTTCTACCTGCTGCGCGACGTCAGCTTCGGCCAGGACGGCTCGGTCTCGGCCGCCGACTTCGAGAAGCGCTACGAGTCCGAGCTCGCCAACGACTTCGGCAACCTCGCCAGCCGCACGATCAAGATGGTGCTGCGCTACCGCGACGGCGCGGTGCCGCAGGTCGAGCTGGACCCGGTGCTGGCGCCCGACTTCGACGGGCTCTGCGAGCGCGTCGGCGAGCTCATGGGCCGCGCCGAGCTGACGCCCGCCCTGGAGGAGATCTGGCAGCGGGTGCGGCGCCTGAACCGGTACGTCGAGGAGAACGCGCCGTGGAAGCTCGCCAAGGAGGAAGGGCGCGAGGCGGACCTCGACCGCGTGCTGGCCAGCCTGACCGAGGGCCTGCGGACCGTCACCGTCCTCCTCCACGCCTACATCCCGCAGCGCGCCGAGGTCCTGCTCGATGCGCTCGGAGCGCCCGACCTGACGATCGCCAACGCCCGCTTCGGCGCCGCGGTGCCGACGCAGGTGCAGGATCTCGACCCGCTCTTCCCCAAGCAGCCGGCCGCCGAAGTCGCGTGATCGACTCCCACACCCACCTGGACTCCTGCGAGCCCGGCGAAGCCGCGCTGGTCGCGGCCGCCACGCAATCCGGGGTCAACCGCATCCTCACGATCGGCCAGGACGGCGACACGGGCCGCGCCGCGCTCGCGGCGGCCGAGGCCTTCCCGCAGGTCTTCGCCGCGATCGGCCACCACCCCAACAAGGCGACCGGGTTCGACGACGGCCACCTCGCCGAGCTGCGAGCCCTGGCCGCCCACGAGCGCTGCCGGGCAATCGGCGAGACGGGCCTGGACTACTTCCGCGACTACGCGCCGCGCGCCGACCAGGAACGCGCGTTCCACGCCCAGATCGAGCTGGCCCGCGACACCGCCAAGCCGCTGGTCATCCACACGCGCGCCGCCGAGGACGACACGATCGCCACGCTGCGCGAGCGCGCGCAGGGCGTCGACGTGATCCTGCACTGCTTCTCGATGCCCGACCGCCTGGACGAGTGCCTCGCCGAGGGCTGGTGGATCTCGTTCGCCGGCAACGTCACCTATCCCAAGAGCGAGGCGCTGGCCGCGGCCGCGGGCCGGGTGCCCGACGACCGGATCCTCGTCGAGACCGACGCGCCGTACCTCACGCCCCAGCCGATGCGCAAGGAGCGCAACCAGCCCGCGTACGTGACCGAGACGGCGCGCTTCGTCGCCGACCAGCGCGGTCAGGACTACGCGACGTTCGAGGCGATCGTCGAGCGCAACGCGGCCCAGCTCTTCCGTTGGTGACCGAGCCGCCGCCCCCCGACCCGCCGTCCCCTGCCGAGCTGCCGGCCCAGCCCAGCCTGCGCCGGATGCGCGCCTTCGGCGTGCGCCCCAAGCGTGACCTCGGCCAGAACTTCCTGATCGACTCCAACATCCTCGGGGTCATCGCCCGCGCCGCGGCCCTGACCGATCAGGACGTCGCGCTGGAGATCGGCGGCGGGCTGGGCGTCCTCTCCGAGTACCTCGCGGAGCGCACCGCACACACGCACGTCGTCGAGCTCGACCGGTCGCTCGAGCCGGCGCTGCGCGAAGCGCTGGAGCCGCATCCCAACACGACGCTGCACCTCGCCGACGCACTGCAGCTCGACCTCGGCGCGCTGGACCCGGCGCCGACCAAGGTCGTCGCCAACCTGCCCTACGGCATTGCGGCGACCGCCATCCTGCGCACGGTGTTCGAGCTGCCGACGGTCACGCTGTGGGTGGCGATGGTGCAGAAGGAGGTCGGCGAGCGGTTCGCTGCGTCGGCCGGCACGTCGGCCTACGGCGTGCCCAGCGTGCTCGCGCAGCTGTCGTGCGACGTGCGCGTCCACCGGCAGGTCTCGCGCAGCGTCTTCCATCCGGTGCCCAACGTCGACTCCGTGCTCGTCGTGCTGCAGCGCACCGGCCCGGCGCCCGAGCCCGGGCTCATCCAGCTCGTCCAGGGCGCGTTCGCCCACCGGCGCAAGGCCCTGGCCCGCTCGCTGGACCTGGCGGCGAAGGACCCGGCCTGGCGGGAGCGTGCGGCCCGCTCCCTGGACCTGGCCGCGAAGGACCCGGCCTGGCGGGAGCGCGCGGCCCGCTCCCGGCAGCTGGACTCGGGCGACGCGACGCTGCGCGACCGCGCGCGCGCCGGCCTCGCCGCCATCGGGGAGCCCGTCGACGCCCGCGCCGAACGGCTCACGCCCGCCCAGTTCCGCGCGCTGTGGGAGCAGGTGCGGTCCGCGTGAGGCTCGAGACCCGGGCGCCCGGGAAGATCAACGTCTGCCTCTACCTCGGCCCGCCGCGCGAGGACGGCCGTCACGAGCTCGTGTCGGTCATGCAGTCGGTGACCCTGGCCGACCGCCTGCGGCTGGAGGCCGGTGACGGGCGCGACGAGGTCCACTGCCCCGGCGTCGACGGCGACAACCTCGTGAGCGCCGCGATGGAGCGGTTCCGCGTCGCGACGGGCTGGAGTGGGGACGCCGTGCGCATCAGCATCGACAAGCGCATCCCGATCGCCGCCGGCATGGCCGGCGGCTCGGCCGACGCAGGTGCCGCGCTGCGGCTGCTCGCGCGCGCGTCGGGCCTCGAGGACCGCGAGGTGCTGCACGACATCGCGATCGCCCTGGGCGCCGACGTCCCGGCCCAGGTCCGGCCCGGCCGCGTCCTGGCGACCGGCGCCGGCGAGATCATCGAGCGCGTGCCCGGCGTCACGCGCTACGCGGTGCTGATCGTGCCGGGCGACGGCCCGCTGCTGACCGCCGACGTCTTCCGCGAGGCCGACCGCCTCGGCCTGCCGCGCGACGCGGCCGGCCTGGACGCTGCGTTGCGCGACGTGCGCGCCGGGCTGCCCGACCTGCCCGACGCGCTCTGCGTCAACGAGCTGCAGCCGGCGGCGGTGTCGCTGCGCCCCGAGCTGGAACGCACGCTCGAGCACGTGCGCGACGCCGGCGCCGACGTGGCGATGGTGAGCGGCAGCGGGCCGACGGTCCTCGGGCTGTTCCGCGACGTCGGTGCCGGCAAGGCCGCCAAGGCCCGGTTCCCGGGCGCGAAGGTCGCCAAGCCGGTCGGGCCCCACGGCGGCGAGGTGCTCGCCGCATGACGACGCAGCTTCGTTCATCCGGTCACGGCGTCATGCGGTCAGCCGCATGAAGACGGGCCCGATCATCGCGGCGGTCGTCCTGGCCGCCTTCCTCGTCGTACGCCGGCGCAAGCTGGAGCCGACGCTGCTCATCGGCGGCGTCATCTTCGTGGTCGGCCTGCTCGTCTACGGCAGCGGCCTGGTGCAGTTCCCCGACGTCAAGAAGCTCGTCGAGGACGCCGGCAACAAGCTGGGCAAGTGGACCTACCTGGTCGTCGGCGTGATGGCGTTCTTCGAGACCGGTGCCTTCGTGGGGCTCATCGCGCCCGGCGAGACGTTCCTGATCTTCGGCGGCGTCGTCGCCGGCCAGGGCACGATCTCGCTCGTCACGCTCATCGCCATCGTCTGGACCTGTGCCGTCCTGGGCGACCTGGCGAGCTACTTCGCCGGGCGCCGTCTGGGGCGCAGCTTCCTGGTCAAGCACGGCCCGAAGGTCTCGATCACCGAGGAGCGCCTGCACCACGTCGAGGCGTTCTTCGACCGCCACGGCGGCAAGGCGATCTTCCTCGGGCGGTTCGTCGGCGTCGTGCGCGCGGTCAACCCCTTCCTGGCCGGCTCGTCGGGCATGCCCCTGCGCCGCTTCCTGCCCTACGACGTCGTCGGCGCGGGCGCCTGGGCGACGATGCTGCTGGTCCTCGGCTACATCTTCTGGCAGAGCTTCGACCGCGTGCTGCACTACGCCCAGCAGGGGACGCTCGCGCTCGGCACGACGATCGTGGTCCTCGTCGTCGTCGTGTGGCTGTACCGCCACCTCCGGGTCGAGGAGAACCGGCACCGCCTCGCCGCCCGGATCGACGAGCAGCTCGAGCGCCCCGCGCTGCGCCCGCTGGCCGCCGTGCTGCGCCCGCTGTGGCGCTGGTCGCGCCGGCCGCGCCGGTTCTTCTGGAACCGCGTGACGCCCGGCGACCTCGGCCTGGAGCTCACGACGCTGCTGGCGTTCGTCGCGGTCGGGTCGTTCGCGTTCGTCGCCGACATCATCACGCTGCACACCCAGGACCTGATCACCGGCGATCGCCAGGCGTTCGACATGGCCGCCAAGCTCCGCGCCGACTGGCTGGACTCCGTCGCCAAGGTGGTCACGGCCCTCGGCAGCCTGCCGGTCGTCGGGGGCGCCATGGTGCTGACGGTCGTGATGCTCCTGGTTCGCCGCCGGATGATCGAGGCGGCCGCGCTGACCAGCGGGCTCGTGCTGACCTGGGCGGCGGTGCACATCGCCAAGGCCGCGGTCGACCGGCCGCGTCCCACCGACGCGCTGGTCGACACCGCGGGGCAGAGCTATCCGTCGGGGCACGCCGCCTACGCGATCGCCTGGATCGCCATCGCCGTGGTCCTCTCGCGCACCGTCCCCGGGCTGGCCCGGACGACGGTCGTCGTGGTCGTGGCGACCGTCGTCGCGGTGCTCGTCGGGCTGACGCGGATCTACCTGCGGGCGCACTACCTCTCGGACGTCGTGGGCGGCGCCGGCCTCGCCGCGGCCATCTTCGGCGTCTGCGGCATGATCGGGCTGTTCGTCGCCCATGTTCGGCACAATGGCGCTCGAGCGTGAGCAACCAGTCGGTCACCTACCTCGTCGCGGCGTGCTGCGGAGTCTTCGCCCTCTCGGCCTACGTGGCGTTCATCCTCGTGCCGGCCTGGACGGCCTACTCACGGGTCTGGCAGCGCATGGCCGCAGCGGTCCTGAGCCTCTACGTGCTGGCGGCGTTCGCCGCCGTCGGCGTCGCCGGCGGCGCAGCGATCGTGTGGTTCTGGGACCGCATCGGCGTCTGACCCTGCCGGTGGGCGGCAGCGTTGCGCTGCCTTGCGCCGCTTTGGCGCCGTAGACTGATGCGGTATGTCCAGCCCGGCTCAGCGGACGCCGGCCGGGACCGACCTCGAGGCACTCGACGGCATCACCGACGCCGTCGAGTCGGGCGCAGGCCTCCCCGAGGTCGTCCGTGCGGCCTCCCGCGCGCTCGACGCCAGCCTCGCGCTGACCGATCGGTCGGGCGCCGTGCTGGCCGTGGCCGCGCGCTCGCCCGCCGACGAGCGCTCCCTGCTGGGCGACGCCGACGGCGTCGAGGTGGTCGAGCTGCGCGTCGCCGACGAGGCCGTCGGACAGCTGCGGCTTCGCGCCCACACCGGGTCCGAAGCGGCGTCGCCGATGGTCCTGCGGCTCGTCACGACGCTCATCGCGTCCGAGGTCCAGCGCGTCCGGGCGCCCGCCCGCGCCTCCGAGCAGGCCGTCGCCGAGTTCCTGCACGACCTCCTCGGCCGCCGGCTCGACGGGCGCGACACCGTGATGGCCCGCGGCGCCGACCTCGGCCTGGACCTCGCCGCCGGCGCCACCGTGGTCGTCGTGCGCGCCCAGCTGCACGTGCCCTCCGAGGAGGGCTGGCGTGAGCGCGTCGTCACCGTCGCCGAGCGAGGCGCACGCTCGGCTTCGCCGGCCGCCATCGCCGCCTCGTCGGGGCGCCCCGCGGTGGGCTCGGAGGTCGTCGTGCTGGTGCCGGGCGACGATCCGGCCACCGCCGAGCGCGCCGCCGAGGCGGTGCTGCGCGAGCTGCAGGCATCGCTGACCGGCCATCGCTTCGCGCTGGGGCGCAGCCGCCTGGCCCCTGACGCCGGCGACCTGGCGCGCGCCGCCAACGAGGCGCTGCTGGCGGCCAACGTGGCGGAGGGCGACACCGAGGGCGAGGGCGGCCACCGGATGCTGGCCTTCGACGACACCGGCGCCTACCGGCTGCTGCTGTCGGCGATGAGCGAGGACCCGGCGGAGCTGCAGCGCTTCTACGCCGAGACGATCGAGCCGCTGGTCGCCTACGACGAGCAGTACGAGACCGACCTCGTGGTGACCGTCGAGGCCTTCCTCGACGCCGACGGCAACGTCGCCGGCACCGCGCAACGCCTCTTCACCCACCGCCACACGATCCGCTACCGGCTTGAGCGCGTCCGCGAGCTCTCGGGCCTCGACGTCGGCTCGACCGACGGGCGCGAGAAGCTGAGCCTCGGGCTGAAGGCGATGCGGGTGCTCGGCATCGCCGCGCGCGGCGGTCCGGCGTCCGAGCAGGGGGCCGGCGGAGGTCGCGTTCCCCGTCGGGGGTGAGCCTTGAGGAGCTTTGGGCGAGCCCCGATGAGCGTTTACGCGCCAAGTATCGGGGGCTGGAGGATGAAGAGCCGCCGTGGACGCTGAAGTCCCCGGAATTCCGAGCGGTCATGGGGTCCTGACCCCACTTGAGTCGCGCCCTCCAGGCGCCGACACCTAGAGATGGATGGACCTGTCCCCTTCATCCGACATCCCTCGATGAGGCATCGCACCCACGACCATCTCTTCGCCGCCGCCGGCGTCACCGCAGCGCTGTCGCTGATCGGCACCGGTGTCACCGTGCTCAAGGGGTCGGTCTTCCACTTCGATCGCTGGCCGAACGTCGCCGGCGACCTGGCGCGCCGCGTGCAGCTGCCGGTCGCCCCGATGACCCAGGCCGAGAAGCGCCGCGACGCCGACCGCCGCAGCCAGTACGCGACGGTCCTCCAGGCCGACGGCACGGTCGTCGTCCCCGGCCTCGGCACGGGCGACGGCATCACGAGCGTCGGGCTGCGCCTCAACGGCGGCGTGGCCGGCAGCACCGGCGCTGCCGGTGGCACCGTGCCCGGCTCGACCGTGGTGGCCACGGGTGGCAGCGGCACCGCCGGCGTGACGCTCGACGGCTACGCCGGCTCGCTCGGCTCCAGCCCCAGCTCGTCGGTCGACGGCACCCGCGAACCGGTCGCCAACCCCGGCACGACCAGCGGTACGCGCGTCGCTCCCACCGCCGCCGACACCGACGGCGACGGCGTGCCGGACACATGGCAGAGCGACCACGGCACCGCGACCGCTCCCAACCCCGACGGCACCGCGGCGACGCCGAACACCACCAGCACGGGCCGCGACGCCGCAGGCTCGGCCTTCCGCGCCGACCCGCCGGCGACCGAGACGGCGCCCGTGGAGACCCCGGGCCCGGTGGTCACCGTCCCGCCGGCCACGACGCCCGATCCGCCCACGCCCGTCGACACGACGCCGCCCCCGCCGGTCGAGACCACGCCGACCGACCCCGCGCCGCCCGCCGACGCGACCCCGGCCGACCCCGCGCCGCCCGCCGACCCCGCGCCGACCGAGCCTGCGCCGCCGGCCCAGCCGGCCCCGAGCGATCCGGCCCCGGCGGCCGCTCCGGCCCCGAGCGCGCCGACGCCGCCGCCCGCCGCCCCCGTCACTCCGCCCGTCACCACCCCGGCTCCCGCCGATCCCGCGCCGCCCGCCGATCCGCCGGCGGCTCCGACGAGCACGCCCGCACCCGTCAGCACCCCGGCGCCCGCCGACCAGGGCGCGACGCCGCCGGCCGGCACCAGCACCGCGCCCTAAGAGCCACTCGCGGTCTGGAAGGATCCCGGTCCATGCGGATCGGCATCATCACCGGCTCGGGCACCTACGCGCTGCCGGACTTCGAGGACGCGCAGGCCGTCGAGGTCGACACCGAGTTCGGTCCCGCGACGCTGACCGAGGGCCGCTTCGCCGGCGCCGAGGTGCTGCACGTCTCGCGCCACCTCCCGGGCCACCGGCGGCTGTCGCATCAGGTGACCCACCAGGCGAACATCGCCGCGCTGCGCGACCGCGGCGCCGACGCGATCCTCGCCGTCACGGTGTGCGGCGCCGTCGATCGTGAGCTGCCGCTCGGCAGCCTCGTCGTCTTCGACGACCTCCACTTCCTGGCCAACCGGCTGCCGGACGGATCGATCTGCACGCTGCACACCGAGCCCGGACGGCCCGGCCGCGGGCACTGGATCTACGAGTCGCCGTTCAGCGGCCCGCTGCGGGCCGCGCTGCTGGCCGGAGCGGCCGAGGCCGGACTCGCCGCCCGCGACGGCGGGTGCTACGGCCACGTCGACGGCCCGCGGTTCAACACGAAGGCCGAGATCCGCGGCCTGGCGGCGTCTGGCGTCACGGCGGTGAGCCAGACGGCCGGCCCGGAGACGGTGCTGGCCGGCGAGGCGGGGATCCCGTTCGCGCTGCTCGGCTACGCGACCGACTACGCCAACGGCGTGCAGGACGTGGCGACGCCGGTGGAGGAGCTGATCCGGCTGATCGGGGCGAGCCCCGAGGCGTTCGCCGCGGTGCTGGCCGCCGCGGTGCCGCGCGTGAAGCCGGCCGACCTGGAGCCGGTGGGGTCCCATTTCCGCTTCGACTGACCCACCGCCGGCCGCGGGCGTGACCGCGGTCGTGCTCGACGCCCTGGCGGGCGCCCGCGACCCCGCGCTGCGGGCATTCCTGGGCGCGGCGATCGACGACGAGTTGCGGCGCGTGCTGCGCGCGCGAGCCACGGCCTGGGCGGAGCGGGCGGTGGCGGCGGGTGACGGCGCGTGCGGCCACGGAGCGGTGCTCGAGGTCGGCGGGTCCGACGAGCTGGCGGAGGCGCTCGCCGGTCGTGTGGGGCCCGTGCTGCTCGTGGCGCCCGACGTCCCGGGCCTGGCGGACGCCCACTGCGTCGCCGCACTCGACGACCTGGGCGCCGGCGTCCTGCTCAGCAGCGGCGCGTCGGGCGACGGGACGCCGTTCCTCGTGGCGCTCGCCCGGCCCGAGCCGGCGCTGGTGGCGCTCGTGGGCGCGCCGTTCGACGAGGTGGCGGCCGGAGCCGTGGCGCTCGGGGGCGAGCTCGGCATGTTGCGCACCGAGCGACGGTTGACCTCCGTGGCCGACGCCCGCGCCGTGCGCGTCGATCCGCTTGCGCCGCCGGAGCTGCGCGCGCTGCTGGCCGCGGCGCTGGGGTAGGGCGCCCCGGCCCTGGCCGCGGTCGCCCGGTCCTACCGGTGGCGCGCGGCGCGGCTGTAGGCGCTGACGACGCGCTCGCAGTTGGTCGCGCGCGGCTTGACGCGACCGTAGAGGACCGTGTCGGCGCCAGGGCCGCAGTCGACCGAGGCGCGGCGGCGCGTGAACGCCATGACGCTGTCGTTGCCGTTGCCGCCATGGACCACGTTCCTGCCGCCGCCGCGCAGGCGGATGACGTCGTCGCCGTCGCCCCCGCCGATGCGGTTGGTGGCCGCGCCGCCCTGGAGCTGGTCGGCGCCCGGGCCGCCGTCGATGTGGTTGGTCCCGCGACCGCCGTAGACCGTGTCGGCGCCGGGGCCGGCGAGGACGGTGTCGTGCGCGCCGTGGCCGCCGTCGCCATGGAGGTAGTCGGCCCAGAGGACGTCGTCGCCGCCGCCGCCGAGCAGCGTGTCGGAGCCGTGGCCCCCGAGGAGGTTGTCGTTGCGCTCGGTGCCGTGGATCGTCGCGCCGGTGGGCGAGGCCAGCTCGCGGCGGCCGGCGCTCGGGTCGGGCGCGGGCGGCGCCTCGACGATGTGCTCGCACCCCGTGATCTCGCCGCGGCGGACGGCCTGGGCGTTGGAGATGCCGCCGGCGCCGTCGTAGGGGTTGATGACGACGGTGTCGTCGCCCTCGCCGCAGTTGACGTCGGCGACGGCGGTGCCGTTGTTGACGTAGACGACGTCGTCGCCGTCGCCCGCGTCGATGTGGTCGGGGCCCGAGTCGGCGTAGACGACGTCGTTGCCGGCGCCCGCGCGGATCGTGTCGGCTCCCGAGCCACCGTGGACGAGGTCGTCGCCGTCGCCGGCATCGACCACGTCGGGCGCCGGGCCGCCATCGACGACGTCGTTGCCGAGGCCGCCGTCGAGGCGATCGTGGCCGAAGCCGCCGAAGAGCCGGTCGGCGCCGTCGCCGCCATCGAGCTCGTCGTCGCCCGACCCGCCCTCGACCTGGTCCGCGCCGCCCTGGCCGACCGCCTGGTCGGCGCCCGTGCCGCCGTCCAGGTGGTCGGGCCCGCCGGCGCCGACGAGGCGGTCGCCGCCCTCCTCGCCGAGCAGGACGCCCCCGAGGGCGCTGCGCACGGTCAGGTGGTCGGGGCCGGGAAGGCCGACCCGCGGAGCGGCAGCTGGCTGCGAGATCGCCGGCAGGAGCGGCGCCACCGGGAGGGAGTCGACCGTGCTGATCGTCAGCGCCGGCGGCAGATCGGTGGGCAGCGCCGGGAAGGCGGCGACCTGCGCGTCGGCCGGGGCGGCGACGGCGAGGGCGAGGACGGGCAGGAGGATGATCAGGCGCAGGGGAGAGGGGAGACGCATCGCTTCGTTGCGTCGGCTGCGGGGACGGGTTGCCACAGCCGGAAGGCCCGGTGACGGACCAGCGGACGAGTGTGGGGGTGCGTGCAGGGGACGGCGGGGTCCGCTGAGTGCCCAAGGGGCGCGGCGGGCCCCGGCGAGGCGCCGCCGACAAGCAGCCAGGGCGGCTTGCTCCGCGATGGGCTGATCCGTAGGGTGCGCGCGTGCCACTTCGCTCGCGATCGCTCACCGCTGTGATCTCTGCATGCGCGCTGGCGCTCTCCGCGGCCGGGTCGGCCCAGGCCGCCAGCCGGTTGGAGCCGGCGACCGCGCCGGCCTCGCACGAGCTACCGACCGGCGGGATGCTGCTGACCTACACCGCGGACGCGGCCGAGGCGCCGCACCTCTCGCTGACCCAGAGCGCGACGGATCTGATCGTCTCGGCCCCGACGGCCCTCGGGCTCGTCGTGGGCGCGCCGTGCGTGCAGGACACGCTCACGACCGCGCACTGCCCGCTGACGTCTCTGGCCCTGCGTAGAGCACCGTTCGTGCTCGCCACGCCGACCGGCGGGGTCCCGCGGCCGATGACACTCGACGTCGCGGCCGGCGTGACCGTGGCCGTCTTCGCGCAGGGCACCCCCGGTCAGCCCGACGTGCTGCACGGCGGCGAAGGGCCCGACATCCTCGTGGTGGGCGATGGCGGGACGGCCGACGGCGGCGCGGGCGACGACCATGTCACCGGGACCGAGCTGCAGCACGTCGGCACGCTCATCGGAGGCGAAGGCAACGACCGGCTCGAGTGGGGCGCCGACGCTCGCGGTGGGCCGGGCAACGACATCATCCAGTCGTCGATCGCCGCCGACGGCGGTCCGGGCGACGATCAGCTGATCTTCGTGCAGCAGGCCACGGGTGCGGAGGGCAATGACACGATCGACGGCGTGTCCTACAGCGGGCCCTCGCAGGTGGATGGCGGACCGGGTGCCGACGACCTGTCGGCCACGGGTGCCGGCGCGGTCGCCCACGGCGGCGACGGCGACGACCGGCTCCACGAGTGCTCGGCCGTCTGCGCGGCCGGCGCGGTCGAGTTCTTCGGCGACGCGGGCAACGACACGATGGTCGGCACGTCGCAGGGTGCGACGCTCGACGGCGGGGAGGGGCATGACGCGATGACGCTCATCTCGGGCTTCCCCGGCGCGCCGGGCAACGACGTCCGTGCCGGCACCGGCGCCGACACCGTCAAGGCCAAGCAGGGAGTGGTCGACACGATCGACTGCGGTGACGGCGTCGACGCCGTCGGCCACGACCTTGGCGACCACCTGACCGCGTGCGAGAGCGACCTCGATCCCGCACCGGTTCCGCCGGCGGCCGTGAAGCCGGCCCCGCCGGCCAAGCTGACCCTCCGCACGCCCCAGCGCCTGCGCGCCTCGGCGACCGGTGGGTTGCGGCTCAAGGTGACCTGCGCCGGCGCGACGGCGTGCACCGGCCGACTGCGGTTGAAGCTGGGCAAGACGACGCTCGGCGAGGCCTCATGCAAGCTCAAGGGCACCCGCACCATGACGCTGAAGCTGACGCGGCAGGGGCTCAAGCTGCTGCGCCGCCGCACCTCGTTGAAGGCGCGCCTGAGCTTCGTTGCGGCGAAGGGTACGGCCTCCACGCCCTCGCGCTCCATCACGCTGCTCGCCCCGCGGCGCCGCTGAGCCAACCGCCGCTCACGGGCCGGCATCCCCCTTCGCCTCCCGCTCGCGCTCGTACTGCGCCACCCACTTGCGCACGGCATTGCCGCTCACGCCGTAGCGCCGCCCGACGGCCGACCAGCCGAGCGCATGGACCTCCCGGACCAGGCGCGCGTGGGGCGGGCGCGCGACCTTGCGGATGCTCGGCCGCGGGCCGTGGCCCGACGATGCGTGCAGACCGCACTCCTTCGAGCAATGCCGTTGTGCCGTGCTCTTCGGCCGGTAGGCCTCCCCGCAGCGAACGCATGCACGCTCCCATTGGTTCTGCCGGCCGCAATGGGTGTCGAACGTCGCCGCGCAGTTGGGGCAGACGATGCGGAGGTTCTCGAGCCGGTTGTCGTCGCCGACGCCGTTGATGTGGTCGAGGATCAGCGACATGTGGCCACCGCGCCACCTCTCGTCCTGCCCGCACAGCTCGCAGACGCGGGTCTTCAACCCCTCGCGGTAGAGCCGCTCCTTGAGCGTGCTGCGGGAGTACGACGAATGCTCGACGAGGACCTCAGCCAGCGGGCGGGCCGGCCGTACGTGCTGCCCGCCTCGGCGCTGCGAGCCGTGAGGGTCGAAGTGTGCCACCGAGATGTCCCACAGGACGACGTACTTCTTGAGCGTTCGGTGGTTGCCTCCCGCCGCACGCATACCGAGCCGCCGGAGTGACTCGCTGTAGGACAGCGACGCCGCCACCGCCGCGCGTGCTTCCTGCTCTGTGAAACGAACCCTCCGTGGCATCCCGGCTACGAACATACGTTCGTGTCCGGACGGAAGGCTGGGGGACGAGGACTTGAACCCCGGACTCTGGGACCAAAACCCAGCGTGTTATCCAGCTACACCATCCCCCAACGGGACGACTCGCGCCTATTCTGCCGCACCCGCCCGCCGGGTCTCCTCACGCTCCCTCTAGCCTTCCCCCCGTGACCTCCTTCACCGCTGTCGTCATGGCCGCCGGACAGGGCACGCGGATGCGCTCCGCGTTGCCGAAGGTGCTGCATGAGCTGTGCGGCCGGCCGATGGTCGCCTGGCCGGTGCTCGCCGCGATCGAGGCGGGGGCCGAGCGGGTCGTCGTCGTCAGCTCGCCCGGCGTCGACCTCGCGGCCGCCCTGCCCGAGGGGACCCGGACCGCCGTGCAGCCCGTCGCCGACGGCACCGGCGGCGCGGTCCTCGCCGCGCTCCCCGACGTCGCGCCCGGCGCGCCGGTCGTCGTCCTCTCGGGCGACGTCCCGCTCGTCTCGGCCGCGGCCATCGGCGAGCTCGTCGCCGCGCACGCCGCCTCCGGCGCCGCCGCGACCATGGCCACCACCATGCTCGACGACGCCACCGGCTACGGGCGCGTCGTGCGCGACGCGGGCGGCAACGTCGAGCGCGTCGTCGAGACCAAGGCCGACGGCGACGCCACCCCCGAGCAGCTGCTGCTCCGCGAGGTCAACACCGGCATCTTCTGCTTCGACCACGCCGCGCTGGCCGACGCCCTCCCGCGCGTCGGCACCGACAACGCCCAGGGCGAGCGCTACCTCCCCGAGGTCCTCACCCTGCTGCGCGCGCAGGGCGCCACCGTCGCCGCCCACGTCGTCGACGACCGCGCGCTCGTGCTCGGCATCAACGACCGCGTCGCGCTCGCCGACGTCCGGGCGCTCGCCCAGCGCCGCATCCTCGAGGACCACATGCGCGCGGGCGTGACGATCGTCGACCCCGCCTCGACGCTCATCGACGCCGGGATCGTGATCGGCCAGGACACGGTCATCGAGCCGTCGACCTATCTGCGCGGCGCGACCACCGTCGGCGCCAACGCACACGTCGGCCCCAACACCACCATCATCGACTCGACGCTCGGCGATGCCACGACGGTCCGCCACTCCTACGTCCAGGAGGCCGAGCTGCGCACGGGCGCCTCGGTCGGCCCGTTCGCCTACCTGCGCCCCGGCACGCTGCTGCGCGAGAAGGCCAAGGCCGGCACGTTCGTCGAGATCAAGAACTCCGACGTGGGGGAGGGGACCAAGGTCCCGCACCTCTCCTACATCGGCGATGCCGACGTCGGGCCGCGCACCAATCTCGGCGCGTCCACCATCACCGCCAACTACAACGGCAAGACGAGGGTCAAGTCGCGCACGACCATCGGCGCCGACGTCCGGACCAGCG
>DASYLT010000074.1:0-16553 GCA_036009425.1 Baekduia sp.
TGCCTCTTCACGAACCAGATCCGCGAGAAGGTCGGCGTGATGTTCGGCTCGCCCGAGACGCAGCCGGGCGGTCGCGCGCTGAAGTTCTACTCGTCGCAGCGCCTGGACATCCGGCGCATCGAGACGCTGAAGGACGGCACCGAGGCGGTGGGCAACCGCGTCCGCGTCAAGGTGGTCAAGAACAAGGTCGCCGCGCCGTTCCGCCAGGCCGAGTTCGACATCGAGTTCGGCAAGGGCATCTCGACCTCGGGCTGCATCCTCGACCTCGGCATCGAGCACAACATCGTCACGAAGTCCGGCTCGTTCTTCTCCTACGGCGAGGACCGCCTGGGCCAGGGGCGCAACAACGCCAAGGGCTTCCTGGACGAGCACCAGGAGATCGCCAAGGAGATCGAGGCCAAGATCTACGAGGCGCTCGACTTCAACCGCGACCTCGTGGCGGAGATCGACCGCGACGCGGTTCCCGAGGGCGTCGATCCGGCGACCGGGGAGATCATGGCCGAGCGGGCCAGGCCGAAGGCGACCGCCTAGCGGCTGGAGGGTCAGGGCGTGACGACGGCCGAACGTGCGCTGGATCCGGTGGGAGCCGTTTGGGCGATCCCCGCGGCCGGTGACGGCCGTCCCGCGGCGCCAGCCCCCACCCGCTCGCTTACCGGGGCGGCCAGCCGCGATTGCGCGAGCGGCCGGCGGCTGGCATCCACGGATACGACCCTCACCGACCACGGATGATCACCCAAACGACTCCCGAGGCTCGTCTCCAGCACGCGCTGGACCTCAGCTACCGCTACCTCGGGTTCCGTGATCGCACGGCGCTCGAGGTGCGGCGGCACCTCGAGGCCAAGCGGGTCGAGCCCGACACGATCGAGCAGACCGTCATCGAGCTGCTGGAGCTCGGGTACCTCGACGACGCGCGGTTCGCGCAGCGCTTCGTCGAAGATCGGCGCGCGCTGGACCACTGGGGCAACGAGCGCATCGAGCGCAAGCTGCTCTCGTCGGGCGTTGCGGCCGAGCTCGTCGAGATGGCGCTGGCCGAGTGCGACGATGGCGGCGAGCTCGAGGCGGCGCTGACGGTGCTGGCCCGCCGGTTCCGCGAGCCGCCCGAGTCCGATCGCGATCGGGACCGGGCGCTCGGGTTCCTGGTCCGCAAGGGCTATGAGCTCGAGGTCGCCTACGACGCGATCCGGGCCTACGGCCGCGGGTAGGCCGGCGGGCGACGCGCCGTCGGCGGACGGGGTAGGTCGAGCGCATGCCCGCCGATTTCGGTATCGATCGCGTGGCCACCGCCCGGCTGGTGGGGCGGCGGCCGGAGCTCGCCGACGCCGAGGCCTGGGCGCGGTGGTACACCGATCCGGCCATCGACGAAGCGGCGTGGCCCGAGCACCTGCGCACCGGCGAGGACGCCCTGCCCAACGTCCAGGAGACGATCCGCCACTGGGAGCGGTGGGGCTTCGGCCGCTGGACCGTCCTCGAAGCGGGCGCGCCGGTCGGCTATGCCGGACTCGGCCACGCCAGGGTCGAGGGCCGGCCCGAGGTGGAGCTCGCCTGGTACTTCGACTCCGCCGTCTGGAACCGCGGCTACGCGACCGAGATGGCTCTCGAGGCGGTCCGTGTGGCGTTCGAGGTGCTGGAGCTCGACGAGGTCGTGGCGTACACGACGCCGGCCAACGGGCCCTCACGCGCGGTGATGGCCAAGCTGGGGATGACCTACGAGCGCGACATCGAGCACGCGGGGCTGCCGCATGTGCTGTATCGGCTGGGGCGGTGAGAGAGGTGTCGCTGACGCCGGTGGCGTTCGGCTCGGGCGCTGGTCGTGCTGCGCCGCGTGGTGCGTCGGCAATGACGAGTGCGTGATCGGGCGGCCCCGTCGCCGAGCGTCTTCCGCTGGCGCCGCGGGCCGGGGTTCGGCGCCGAATCGTCTGCTCCGCGGTCGACACGCATCTGGACGTTGAACCTCAACGTCCAGCTGCGTTTCGCCCGGCGGGGGAGACCATTGGCACCTGGGGGTCGCATATCGACCCCTGAGTGCCATCCGTCTGCCGGGGCGCCCCGGCATGGCGAACGCCCCGCGGAGGGCCCCGCAGACGCCCCGCCGCCCCAGCGCACCGGAATCGCGCTCGTCGCGCTCGCCCACCACCGCATCACCCCGCCACGGGCGGTGTTCTGTAGCCCGACCTGTATGACTAGGCCGAGTTCCGTCGTCTCCGGACGGCGGGAGCGGGGGAACCAATCGGATCGGTGGTTGCCGGTCCCGGGGCGAATCGCCGCCGTCCAGCGGCGTAGCGCACAGCGCGAGCCCGTCAGCTCACCTCGTAGGCCGCCCAACCGAGGAGCATCTTCGATGGACGCGTACGCGCAGTTCACCACGGACGGCCTGCTGCGGGCCCCCGACGACCGGTTCGCCATCTTCGCCGAGCCGCCCGGCATCCGGGACCTGGGGGCGCTGGAGCCGTGGGAGCACTCCCGGGCGCGCTCGCATCGGCGGCGCCAGGCCGCGGCCGCTCGGATCATCGCGCTGCCGAAGGCCGCGACCGCCCGGATCTCCGCCGCGCTGATCGCCGCCGGTCTCGTCGGGCAGACCGCGCCGCTGGTCGGCGCCGCGCAGGCGGCGCAGACCACGACGGTGGGTGGCCAGACGCTGCACTCGGGCTCCCGCGGCGCCCGCGTCGCCGCGGCGCAGCGCGCCCTCGGCATCGCGGCCGACGGCGTGTTCGGCCGCGCGACGCGCAGCGCGGTCCGGGCCTTCCAGCGGGCGCACGGCCTCACGGTCGACGGCCGCATCGGGCCGCAGACCTCGTCGGCACTCGGGCTCGCCGCCACCACATCGACGCGCACCGCCGCGAGCACCGCCAGCGCCAGCACCACGTCGACGACCGCAACGCTCCCCACGCCCCCGGCGGCTACGACACGCGCGGTGCAGCAGGCGCTCGGGCTCGCCGCCGACGGGGTCTTCGGCCCGCAGACCCGCGCCGCGGTGCGCGCCTACCAGCGCTCCCACGGCCTCACGGTCGACGGCATCGTCGGGCCGCAGACCCTCGGGGCGCTCGGCGTCTCCGCCGGCGCCGCCGCCACCGACGCCTCGACCCGCACCGCTGCAGCGACGACCACCACGACGACCTCGGCCGGCGCGGGCGTCCAGGCCGCGGTGGCGGCGGCGCTCTCCAAGGTCGGCTCGCCGTACGTCTCGGGTGCGACCGGGCCGAGCTCCTTCGACTGCTCGGGCCTGACGAGCTGGGCGATGCGCCAGGCCGGCATCGCGATCCCGCGCACGAGCTTCGCGCAGTTCGGGATCGGCTCGGCGGTCGGCAAGGGCAGCATCCAGACGGGCGACCTCGTCTTCTTCAACACCGCAGGACCGGGCGCCTCGGACGTCGGGATCGCCACCGGGCCGACGACGGCCGTGTCGGCCACGACGCACGGCGTCATGAGCCACGCGATCTTCGACAGCTACTGGGGATCGCACTTCGTCGGCGCTCGCCGGGTCGGATAGGCGACACGACGACGGGTTGGTCATCGCTCACGCCTGCGGGCGTGAGCGGTGAGGTCGTTGCACGCGCAAGCCATCCGGTACTACGATCCCGCCCAGCGAAGAACCGGCCCTCCGTGGCGACCGAAACCCAAGAGCTTCCACCGACTTTCCTGTAGCTGCAGTGCCCGCCGAACCCGCGCAACCACTGAGCGCGATCGGCCCCGCCGGACCCGAAACCCCGCCCACCTCGCCTGGTGGCCCGGCCCTCGCTCCCTGATCGCAGCACCGGAGACCAGTCGTCCGCCCTCCATCGGCGGCTGGGGAGAGGACACCCAATGGAAACCCTGATCGGCGCGGGCCTCATCGGTGTGGCCATCGTGATCGCCGCCGCCCTGTACGGCCGGGCACGACCCGCCGTAGCGGGCCTGCCCTCGACCGTCGTCGTCGGCGCCTCCGCGCCACCCGAGGAGCTCGAGCTCACGCGGCGGGCCGCGGAGCTGGAGCGCAGCGCGGAGCGCACGCACGCACTCGAGGCGGCCCTGGACCGCCGCACCGCGGACCTCGACCGCCGGGAGGCGGAGCTCGAACGCCGTGACCAGCACCTGCGGGCGCACGCCACCGAGCTCGAGCGGCTGCGCGTCGAGCGCGAGGGCGCCCTGGAGCGCATCGCCGGCCTCAGCGCGGGGCAGGCCAAGCAGGCCCTGCTCAAGGACGTCGAGGACGAGGCGCGCCACGAGTCGGTCCGCGTTCTGCGCCAGGTCGAGGACGAGACCAAGCGCGACGCCGAGCGGCGCGTGCGCTCCATCCTCAGCGTCGCGATGCAGCGGCTCGCCGCCTCGCACGCCGCCGAGACCACCGTCTCGGTCGTCCAGCTGCCCAGCGACGACATGAAGGGCCGCATCATCGGTCGCGAGGGCCGCAACATCCGTGCCTTGGAGAACCTCACCGGCGTCGACTTCATCATCGACGACACCCCCAACGCCGTGGTCCTCAGCGCCTTCGACGGCGTGCGGCGTGAGATCGCGCGGATGACCCTCGAGAAGCTCCTGCAGGACGGGCGCATCCACCCGGCCCGCATCGAGGAGACCTTTTACCAGGCCAAGTCCGAGCTCGAAGGCCACATGATGGAGGCGGGGGAGACCGCCGTCTTCGACGCCGGCGTCCAGGGTATGGACCCCGAGCTGGTCAAGGTCCTCGGGCGGCTGAAGTTCCGCACGAGCTACGGGCAGAACGTGCTCGCTCACTCGGTCGAGTGCGCACACCTGGCGGCCCTGATGGCCTCCGAGCTGGGCGCCGGCACGAAGACCGCCCGCCGCGCCGCGCTGCTGCACGACATCGGCAAGGCGGTCTCGCACGAGATCGAGGGCCCGCACGCGCTGGTGGGCGGGGATCTCGCGCGCCGCCACGGCGAGTCGGAGGCGGTCGCGCACGCCATGGAGGCCCACCACAACGAGGTCGAGCCGCAGACCGTGGAGGCCGTGATCGTGCAGGCGGCCGACGCGCTGTCGGGCGCGCGGCCCGGCGCACGGGGGGAGTCCTTGGAGCAGTACGTCAAGCGCCTGCGTGACCTCGAGAAGCTCGCCACGCGCCACGACGGCGTCGACAAGGTGTACGCCATGCAGGCCGGCCGCGAGATCCGCGTCATCGTCGAGCCCGGCAGGATCACCGACGACAAGGCGATCGCCCTCTCGCACAAGATCGCCCGCGAGATCGAGCAGGAGCTCGAGTACCCCGGGCAGATCAAGGTCACGGTGATCCGCGAGTCACGGGCCGTCGACTACGCCAAGTGAGGCACAGCATCCGAGCTACTCTCTGGGCGTCGTGAGCAAGACCTTCCACGTCACCACCTTCGGGTGCCAGATGAACGAGCACGACTCCGAGCGGATGAAGGGCATGCTCGAGTCGCTGGGCTACGCCGAGGCCTCCGAGCAGCAGGACGCCAAGCTGATCCTGTTCAACACGTGCTCGATCCGCGAGAAGGCCGACAGCCGCTTCATCTCCTACCTGCGGCTGGCCGCGTCCTACAAGCGCAAGGACCCCGAGATCGTCATCGGGGTCGGCGGCTGCTGGGCGCAGTCGGTCAAGGACGACGTCTTCCGCCGGTTCCCGTTCGTCGACGTCGCGTTCGGACCGGGCCAGGTCCACAAACTCGCCGAGTTCCTGACCAGCGACTCGCTGACCGCCCAGGGCTTCTTCGAGTTCGAGGGCTTCACCGGCCACCTGCCCGAGAAGCGGGCGCGCGACTTCCAGTCGTGGGTGCAGATCTCGGTCGGCTGCAACATGAAGTGCTCGTACTGCATCGTCCCGTCGACGCGCGGGCGCCAGGTCGACCGGCCGCTGGACGAGCTGGTCGACGAGGTGCGCGCGCAGGTCGCCGAGGGCGTGCGCGAGGTGACGCTGCTGGGCCAGAACGTCAACGCCTACGGCCGCGAGCTCGGCCCGCAGCGCGCCACGTTCGCCCAGCTGCTGCGCCACCTGGACGCGATCGACGGCCTGGACCGCATCCGGTACACGAGCCCGCATCCGCAGGACATGAAGGAGGACGTCGTCCTCGCGCACGCCGAGCTCGACTCGGTCTGCCCGCACATGCACCTGCCGCTGCAGTCGGGGTCGTCGCGGATGCTGAAGGCCATGCGCCGCACCTACACGCGGGAGCGGTTCCTGGATCGCGTGGCGCTCATCCGCGAGCACAACCCCGACATCGCGCTGACGACCGACATCATCATCGGGTTCCCGGGGGAGACCGAGGCCGACTTCGAGGAGACCCTCGAGGTCTGCGAGCAGGTCGGCTTCGACGGTGCGTTCACGTTCATCTACTCGCCGCGGCGCGAGACCGAAGCGGCGGCCCTCGTCGACGACTTCGTGTCGCATGAGGTGAGCGTGGAGCGGATGGACCGCCTCGTCGAGGTCGTTCAGCGCCGGGCGGGCGAGCAGGCCAACCGGTTCGTGGGCCGGACGCTCGACGTCCTGGTGGAGGGCTCGTCGCGCACGGACCCGTCGCGCCTGCGCGGACGCATCGGGCACGGCAAGGTCGTCAACTTCAGCGGTCTGGCGGAGCCGGGGGAGATCGTGCCCGTGGAGATCACCTCCGCGACGTCGCAGACGCTCGCCGGCGAGATGTCGCTGCTGGCCAGGGCGCTGACCTAGCCGCCGCATCCGTCCGCCGTACGTGCGAACATACGTTCGTGCGCTGGGACAACCTGAAGATCGAAGCCGAAGAGGGCGCCCGTCTGCCGGGCTATCGCGACCCGGCGACGATCCGCCGCTTCGACGCCCCCGAGGCGCTGGACATGCGGTTCTACGAGATCCACGCCAAGTCGGCGCTGAACCGCGTGCCGGAGGCGTCGCGGATGCCGTTCCGGTGGACGATCAACCCCTATAGGGGATGTTCCCATGCTTGTGTCTACTGCTTTGCCCGTCCAACGCATACATATCTCGACTTCGACGCCGGACGCGACTTCGAGCGCGAGATCGTCGTCAAGGTCAACGTGCCCGAGGTGCTGCGCGCCGAGTTGAAGCGCCCGTCGTGGAAGGGCGAGCACATCGCCATGGGCACCAACACGGACCCGTACCAGTGGGTCGAGGGGCGCTACAAGCTCATGCCGGGGATCTGGGAGGCGCTGCGCGACTTCCGCAACCCGTGCTCGGTGCTGACGAAGTCGCCACTCGTCCTGCGCGACCTGCCGCTGTTGAAGGAGATCGCCGCGGTCACCGACGTGAGCGCGAACCTCAGCGTCCCCACGATCGACGAGAAGGCGTGGCGGGCGACCGAACCGCACACACCCAACCCGCGCGCCCGGCTGGAGGCCGTGGCCGAGCTGAACCGCAACGGCATCCCGACCGGGATCCTCGTCGCGCCGCTCATGCCGGGCATCAACGACGACCCGAAGCAGGTCGAGGAGATCATCCAGACCGCGATCGACGCGGGGGCGACGAGCATCGGCGGCATCGGCCTGCACCTGCGCGGCGAGGTCCGCGGCGTGTTCATGGAGTGGCTGCGGTCCTACCGGCCCGACCTGGTCGAGCACTACGAGGAGCTCTACGCGCGCGGCGCCTACCTGCCCCGCGACGAGTCCGACCGACTCCGCGGGCTGCTGCGCGACGGCGGCGCCCCACGGGCCCAGCCCTTCCGCCGCGATCCAGCGGACGATCGCCCGATGGAGCGTCTCCTGCGCCGCCGCCCCGGGGCGCCGGCACGGGCGGGCACCGCCCCGCCCGCGCCCGCGCAACCCGACCAGGGCGCGCTCTTCTAAGGCGGGACCAGGTGCGGTTTGCGGTCCGACCGGTCGTGGCTGACGGTCGCCGCCGAAGTGCCGGCGTACGGCCGTACGTCAAGCTCGGCGGTGCCGTCAGGCGCGGGCGGGCGGCACGCAAACCGCGCCTGGCTAGCGCTTGTCGGCTTGGCCTGCGGCGAGCTGCTCGGCGATCTTGTCGCCGCCCAGGCGCTTGGCGACCTTCGCCGACATGCTCGGGGCGATGGAGGCGAAGGTCGAGCCGGCGCGCATGCCGATCGGTGCGACGTCGACCTCGCCCTTGTCCTGGGTGATCGCGCGGATGACCCCGGCGGCGACCTGGTCAGGCGTGCTCGTGCCGACGCCCTTGGGCAGCTTGGCGCCCGACTCGTGGAACATGCCGGCGTCGCGGATGAAGCCGGGGAACACCACGCTGACGCCGACGCCGCGCGGGGCGAAGTCGCCGCGCAGACCCTGGCCGAAGCCGCGCAGGCCGAACTTCGTGGCGCTGTAGATCGAGCTCGCCGCCTGCCCCGACTTCCCCGACAGCGACGAGATGAGCACGATGTGACCGCTGCCGCGCTCGACCATCCGCTCGCCGAGGACGCGCGACAGCATGATCGGCGCGCGCAGGTTGACCTCGAGCGCCCGGTCGATCTGGTCGACGCTGAAGTCCAGGATGTCGCCCGAGGCCGGCAGGGCGGCGTTGGCGACCAGGATGTCGACCGCGCCCGCCTCGTCGACGAGCCGCTCGACCGCCGCACGGTCCGCCAGGTCGACGGGCGTGGCGCGCGCGCCGATCTCGGCCGCGAGCGGCTCCAGGACGTCGGTGCGGCGGCCGGTCAGCAGCAGCGAGGCGCCTGCAGCATGCAGCTGCCGGGCGATCGCGTGGCCGATGCCGCCGGTGGCGCCGGTGAGCAGGACGGACGAGCCGCGGAGTTCCATGGGCGCAAGCCTGACATGCTCCGACAGGTGCCGTCGACGGACCCCGTGCCCACCCCCAAGCAGGTGATCGCCCTCTTCGGGCCCACCGGGGTCGGCAAGACCGCCGTGGCCCTCGCGGTGGCCCAGCGCCTGCGCGAACGCGGCGCGCGTCCGGTGGCGGTCTCCGCCGACGCCCTGCAGGTCTACCGCGGTCTCGAGATCCTCACGGGCACCGCCACCCGCTCAGAGCAGCAGGGCCTCGAGCACCGCCTCGTGTCGTTCCTGCCGGTCGACGCCACGTTCAGCGTCGCGCAGTACGCGCGGATGGCGCACGCGGAGATCGACACGCTGATCGAGGAGGGCGCAACGCCCATCGTCGTCGGCGGCACCGGCCTCTATCTGCGCGCCGCCCTTGCCGAGCTCGAGCTGCGCCCGCCACCGCCGCCGGGCGTTCGCGAGCGCCTGATGGCCGACGCGGCCCGGCGCGGTCCCGAGGCGCTGCACGCCGAGCTGCGCGAGCGCGCTCCCGAGGCGGCCGCGACGATCGACCCGCACGATCGCCATCGCGTCGTCCGCGCGCTGGAGCTCGAGGCCCAGGGCGCGCTGACGGCGCCGCCGCCGCCCGAGGAGAACCGGCTCTGGACGCACGACACGCGCCATCCGACGCGCCTGATCGCGCTGACGATGGAGCGCGACGCGCTGCACGCGCGCATCGACGCCCGCGTCGACGCGATGGTCAAGGCGGGGGTCGTGGCCGAGGTCCAGGCCGCCGACGCCGCCGGCGCCTCGGAGACCGCGCGCAAGGCGCTGGGCTTCGATCAGCTCCTGCGCGGCGACGTCGACGCGATGAAGACCCGGACGCGCCGCTACGCCCGCCGCCAGGTCACGTGGCTGCGCAAGCTGCCCGACGTCGAGCTGGTCGACCTCACCGGCCGCGAGGCGCACGACGTCGCCGCCGAGCTCGTCGGGTAACGTCGCCCGCCGATGCGGTTCCACAAGTGGCAGGCCCTGGGCAACGACTACATCATCGTCGAGCGCGAGCAGCTCCCGTTCGCTCTGACGCCGACGCGCGTGCAGCGCCTCTGCGACATGCACCTCGGGATCGGCTCCGACGGCATCCTCGAGCTCTCGCCGCCCGACGCCCCCGGCTTCGTCGCCCGGCTGCGCATCCTCAACCCCGACGGCTCCGAGGCCGAGCTGTCAGGCAACGGCGCGCGCGAGGCCGTGCTCTACCTGCGCCGCGCCGGATGGACCGACCAGACGCAGTTCTCGATCCAGACCGCGGCGGGCGAGATCCGGCCGACGATCCTCGACGAGCGCACGTGCACGCTCGACATGGGTCGCGCGCGGCTGCAGTCGCCGGACTTCCCCTCGGGCGCCGCCGACGGCCTCGGGGTGCTCGAGCTCCACGGCCGCACGGTGGGCTTCCAGCACGTGCAGGTCGGCAACCCCCAGTGCGCGATCCACGTGCCCGACCCGGAGAAGCTCGAGGCGCTCGACCTGCCCGCCGTCGGGCCCGCCATCGAGCACCACCCCAACTTCCCGAACCGCACCAACGTGTCGTTCTTCCGGGCGCTCGCGCCGGACCGCATCCGCGCCCGGATCTTCGAGCGGGGCGTGGGGGAGACCAGCGCCTCGGGAACCGGCGCGTGCGGCGCGGCGATCGCCCACGTGCTGCGCGGCGGCGACAGCCCCGTCACCGTCGTGCTCGACGGCGGCGAGCTGACCGTCGACGTCGACGAGAGCCTGCTCTTCGCGCTCACCGGCTGGGCCGTGCCGGTCTACTCGGGCGAGGCGAGCCCCGAGCTGCTGGCCGATCTCGCAGCGCTCTAGGCGGACCTCGCCCACGGCTCGGTCCGGGCGCGAGCTCGCCCAGGGGCTCGCTCGCACGGCGGTCGGCGACGCCAGCGCCTAGGGTTCAACACACATGACCGAGCAGCAGCGCATCTCCGGCGGCGCCTGGGCGATCGGCCTGGCGACTGCGACGGCGGCCGGCGGCCGCCTCCTCGACACCCTGTACCTCGCACCCCGCCTGGGTCTCGACGAGGCGCCCGCCGGCGCGGCAGCCGGCACGCGGCCGCTGCGGTTCGCCGAGGCGACCGACCTCGGCGGCGGGGCCTTCGCCGGCGCCGTCCGCGCCGACGATCTGCGCGGCGTCACCGTCTCGGCGGTGCTCACCGTCGTGGAAGACCTGCAGGCACCGCCCGCCGACGTCCACGACGCCTACCTGCGCCTGCACCTGCTCAGCCACCGGCTCGTGCAGCCCAACACCATCAACCTGGACGGCATCTTCGGCGTGCTGCCCAACGTCGCCTGGACCAACCGCGGCCCCGTCGACCTCGCCGACGTGGAGACGGTGCGCCTGCGCGCCCGCGTGTTCGACTGCCCGCTCAGCGTCACCTCGGTCGACAAGTTCCCGCAGATGACCGACTACGTGGTGCCGCCCGGCGTCCGCGTCGCCGACGCGCGCCGCGTGCGCCTGGGCGCGCACCTCGCCGACGGCACGACCGTCATGCACGAGGGCTTCGTGAACTACAACGCCGGCACGCTCGGCGCCTCGATGGTCGAGGGCCGCATCAGCCAGGGCGTCGTCATCGGCGACGGCAGCGACATCGGCGGCGGCGCGTCGATCATGGGCACGCTCTCGGGCGGCGGCAAGGCCGTCATCGCCGTCGGGCGCAACAGCCTGATCGGGGCCAACGGCGGCCTCGGGATCTCGCTCGGCGACGAGTGCATCGTCGAGGCGGGGCTGTACGTCACGGCGGGCACCCGCGTCACCACGCCCGACGGCGCGACGGTCAAGGCCGCGGAGCTGTCGGGCCAGAGCAACCTGCTCTTCCGCCGCAACTCGAGCACCGGCGCCGTCGAGGTGCTGACCCGCGCCGGCGCCTCGTGGGCCGGGCTCAACGCCGCGCTGCACGCCAACTGAGCGCCCGGCAGAGCATCGAGGGACGACTGAACCGGGACTATCGCGGTCGAGTCGTCCCTCGACGCCCCCGCAGGACCACAGGCGCGCTCAGACCAGCCGCTTGGCCGCCGCGGCGCATGCCTCGGGCGTCGGGACCAGCGCGAAGCGCACGTGGCCGGCGCCGCCCGGGCCGAAGTACGAGCCCGGCGCGCACGCCACGCCCTGCTCGAGCAGGCGCAGGGCGCAGGCCTCGGCGTCCTCGCCGTCCGGCGTCGCCAGCCACAGGAAGAACGTCCCGTGGCCGCCGGCGTGGCCGAAGCCGGCGGCGTACAGGGCGGGCAGCAGCAGATCGCGTTTGGCCCGGTAGCGCGCACGCACCTCCGCGACGTGCGACTCCTCGCCCCAGGCGGCGACCGACGCGAGCTGGACGAACTCCTGTGGTGCCACGCCCACGTTCGGCCGGTAGCGCTTGAGCGCGGCGATCAACGCGGGGTCGCCGGCGACGAAGCCCGACCGGTAGCCGGGCATCGACGAGCGCTTGGACAGCGTGTTGAGCACCGCGACGTTCGTGCGGTCGGCCAGCTGCAGGCCCGACACCGGCGCGTCGCCCTCGAACCACAGCTCGGAGTAGGCCTCGTCGCAGGCCAGGACGAAGTCGTGCTCGCGCGCCAGCGCGGCGGCCTCCTCCAGCAGCGCCATCGGGGCTACTGCGCCGGTCGGGTTGTTGGGGAAGTTGAGCCACAGGATGGCCAGCCGCGAGAGCACGTCCGGCGTCAGCGCCGACAGGTCGGGCAGGAACCCGCGCGCGGGGTCGAGCGGGATCTCGATCACCTCGCGTCCGGCGAAGCGCGCGCCGCGATCGGGCACCGGGTATCCCGGCGTCGTCACGGCGACCGCGTCGCCGCCGACGACCTGCGCCAGATGGAAGACCGCCTCCTTGGAGCCGAGCGTCGGCACGACCTCGGTCGCCGGGTCCAGGCTCACGCCGTAGCGGCGGCCGACCCAGGCCGCGATCGCCTCGCGCAGCACCGGCAGGCCCTGGGCCTTGGGGTAGACCGACACCGGGTCGATCGCCTCGGCCAGCGCCCGGCGGATGAACGCGGGCGTCTCCTCCCGTGGCTCGCCCACGCCGAAGTCGATGAGGTCGATGCCGCGATCCAGCGCGGCGCGCTTGGCGTGCTCCAGCCGCACGAACGGATACGTGCCGAGGGATTCGAGGACCGGGTTCAGGCGCATAGGAACCTCACGAGCGTGGTGTAGGACTCGACCAGCGACGCGATCGCCACGCGCTCGTCGCGCCGGTGGGCGTACTGCGGGTGACCCGGCCCGAAGTTGATGGCGTCGACCCCGGCGGTGGCGAACTCGGCCACCGGCGTCCACGCCTGCTTGGGTGCGACAGACAGCCCGCCGGCGTCGACGAGCCGCCGCATGAGCGCGTTGTCGCCGGGCACCGCACCCGACGGGGCGTTGCCGTCGATGCGCAGCTCGCCATAGGGCTCGCACAGCTCGCGCAGCGTCGCCTCGGCCTCGGCGGCGCTCGTCCCCGGCGCGTAGCGCATGTTGACCTCCGCCACGCACGTGTCGGGGACCACGTTGCGGGCCACGCCGCCGTGGATGGTCACCGCCGACGCGACCTCGCGGAAGGTCAGCCCGGCGAACTCGTGGTCGACCGGCTCGCGCTGGGCCAGCGCCGCGATCCCGGCCGCGGCACGGTGGATGGCGTTGTCGGCCAGCCACGGCCGGGCGCTGTGGCCCGCCACGCCGCGGAAGGTCCACGTCGCGTTGATGTTGCCGACGCAGCCGGCGTGCAGCTGGTTGTCGGTGGGCTCCATGACGACGACCAGGTCGGCCTCGCGCAGCCCCGGCCGGCGCTCGAGCAGCGGCGTCAGCGCGCTGTCGCCGAACGGCAGCTCCTCGCGGCCGAAGAACACGAACCCGACGTCGACGGTGGCGTCCGCCGGCGGGGCCAGCGCCAGCTCGACCATGACCCCGAGCGCCGCCTTCATGTCGGCCGCGCCCAGGCCGTGCACCCACTCGGCGTCGCGCGAGCCGGGGAAGTTGCCCTGGGCGGGGACCGTGTCGAGGTGGCCCGCCAGCAGCACGAGCGGCCGGTCGCCACGCGATGTCGTGCCGGCCAGCACGCAGGTGTCGCCGGCGTCGTGGGCGCCGGCCGGCCCGAGGACGTCCAGCACATGCGCCCCCAGCGCCGCCTCAGACCCCGACTCCGACGCGACGTCGACGATCTCCAGGACGCGGTCGGCGAGGCGGTCGGCGAGGCCGTCGTCGGACATGGGCGCCACGCTATCGCCCGACCCACCGGCGCGGCGGCCCGGCGCCCCGGCGCCCCGGCCCCGGCGCCCGGCCCCGGCGCCGAACGACCCTCAGCGCTTCTCCACCACCACCGTGGTCGACTTGATCAGGGCGACGGCCTGGTCGCCCGGCTTGATGCCGAGGTCGTCGGCGGCCTCGCGCGACATCAGCGAGACGATCCGATAGGGCCCGCAGGCCATGTCGATCTGCGCCATGACTCCGTCGCGGCGCACGCCCAGGACGATGCCCTGCAGACGGTTGCGCGCGCTGGAGCGCCCTTCGCGGGCGCGCTCGCGCAGGAGGGCGGCGAGCTCCTCGGCGCGCAGATAACGCTGCTGGCCGCGGCGCTCGAACTGGATGCGGCCGTCGCGCTCCCAACGCCGCAGGGTGTCCACGCTGACCCCGAGGGCCGCTGCGGCCGCTCCGATGCGGATCCAGTCCTCCGGCCGTTCGGTGATCTCCGACACGCGCCCACCTCCTTGGCCTGCGACGCTACTCCGACCCCACACAGGCATCCTCCATCATCCGTCTAGGTCTCGTGCCCATTTCTGACTAGCCCCGATGCTCGCTGGCCGTTCTGGAATCCGGTGCATCTGGTGAGCGTGCTCAGGAGCTCAGACGACCTAGACTCAACAGGCACATGGATCGCAGTCGCAATGGACGAACGACGCCGACCCGCTCCGGCGCCACGCCGACCGAGGGGCGCGCCAAGCAGCGCGCGTACCTGATCGCGGCGCTGGACGAGGGCGACGACCTCTCAGAGCTGCGCGAGCTGCTGAGCACCGCCGGGGTCGCCGTCGTCGGCCAGGCCGTCCAGCACCGCGACAAGCCGCATCCCAACACCTACCTGGGCCCGGGCAAGCTGCTCGAGGTCAAGGACGCCGCGAAGGCCGCCGACGCCAACGTGGTCGTCGTCGACGACGAGCTGAGCCCCCGCCAGGAGCGCAACCTGGAGAAGGAGCTCGGGATGTCGGTCGTCGACCGCACCGCGACGATCCTCGACATCTTCGCCTCGCACGCCAACACCGCCGAGGGCAAGCTGCAGGTCGAGCTCGCGCAGCTGGAGTACAACCTCGCGCGGATGCGCGGGCTGTGGACCCACCTCGAGCGCCTCGGGGGCGTCTCCAGCGGCGGCTTTGCCACCCGTGGACCCGGTGAGTCCCAGATCGAGACCGACCGCCGCCTGGCGCGCGATCGCATCGCGGCCCTGCGCCGGCGCCTGGAGCAGGTCAAGGGCACCCGCGCCGTGCAGCGCGCCGAGCGCGAGCGCGCGCACCTGCCGCAGGTCGCGATCGCCGGCTACACCAACGCCGGCAAGTCGACGCTGCTCAACGCGATGACCGGCGCCGCCGTGGGTGTCCGGGACCGTCTGTTCCACACGCTGGACCCGACGACGCGCCAGCTGCAGATCGACGGCCGTCCGTACCTGCTGACCGACACCGTCGGGTTCATCCGCAAGCTGCCCCACCAGCTGGTCGACGCCTTCGGCGCGACGCTGGAGGAGACCCGGCTCGCCGACCTGATCCTGCACGTCGTCGACGCCTCGGCCGACGAGGACGAGCTGTGGGAGATGCAGCGCTCGGTCGAGGAGACGCTGGAGGAGATCGGCGCGGGCGACCGGCCGAGGCTGCTCGTGCTCAACAAGGTCGACGCGCTCGACGACGAGCGCCGCCAGGAGCTGTGGCTCCAGCACCCCGACGGCATCCAGGTCAGCGCGCTCACCGGCGAGGGCCTGAACCGGCTCAACGAGGCCATCGAGGAGGCGTTCGCCCGGACGCTGCAGCGCGTCGAGCTGCTGCTGCCCTACTCCGAGGGCGGCCGGCTGGCCGAGCTCCACGACGTGGCCGGCGACCTGCGCCGCGAGGACACCGCCGAGGGCGTCCGCGTCTTCGCCCGCCTGCCCGCCGCCACCGCGGAGCGCTTCGCCCGCTTCGCGGTCTGAGCGGCCCTCTAGCGGCCTGACGAGCCCCAGCCGCTGACCCCGCGGTCGTCGGGCGACGGCGGCAGCGCATCGACCACCGCCAGCGCCGGCGCCCAGAACGGCAGCAGGAGCAGCTGGGCGATGCGATCGCCGGCGTCGGCGCGAAACGGCTCGGCGCCCGTGTTGAGCAGCGTGACCGCCAGCTCGCCGCGGAAGTTGGGGTCGATCAGGCCGAGCACCGGCATGACGCCGTCGCGCGCGGCCAGCCCGGAGCGGGGGACGATGAGGCCGCAGAAGCCGGCCGGCAGCGCGATCGCGACGCCCGTAGGCACCTTGGCGCGGCCGCCGGCGGCCACGTCGACGGGCTCGAGGCAGCGCAGGTCGTAGCCGGCGTCCCCGGGACGCGAGCGCTCGGGCGGCCTCGCATCCTCGTGCAGCAGTTGGATCTCGAGCTGATCGGCGCCCACGGCGGCGGTCTCCATCCCGTCAAACCTAGTGGGCCGCGCGGATACGTTCACCGGAAATGCCGTCCGGCGATCACCGCCCGGCGGTGTCCTCGGACCTCGATGTGCCAGGGGCACACCTTCGGTCCTGCGTCCTTGCCGGATCGGCGCCGCCGAACGGCATTTCCTGGCGGACGTTCCCGCGCGACCCACTACCCGCCGGGGAACCCCCTTCGCCGCACGCATAACCCTATGGAGCGATATCATGTGGTTATGCCCGACCGCGACCTCCCGGAGGACCTGGTCCTTCCGCTCGCCACCGGCGAGCCGTGGTGGTACTGGTCGGGCG
>DASYLT010000075.1:0-2839 GCA_036009425.1 Baekduia sp.
CGCCTTCGTCGACGACCTGCCGGGCAACCTCAAGCCCGCGCGGGCGCTCGGCATGACGACGATCGTGCACCGCGGCGACGCGGGGGCGACGCTGGCCGAGCTCGAGTCGGCGCTCGGCGTCAGCCTGCGCTGATCGCGACGACGCCCGCCAGGATGGCCAGTACGCCGGCCTCCTGCGCCCGCGAGACCCGCTCGTGCAGGACCGTGCGGGCGAGGAGCACGGTCACTGCGGGGTAGAGCGACGAGAGCACGGAGACGATCGACAGCAGGCCCTTGCCGACCGCGACGGCGAACATCGCGTTCGCCGCGACGTCGAGCAGGCCGAGCGCGGCGAGAGCGCCCCAGGACGCCCGGTCGGAGGGCATACGGGGGCGCACGATCAGCGCCGCCGTGGTGAGCAGCGTGGCCTGCAGCCCGCGCGAGACGAGCAGCGCCCACGGGACGCCGGCCGTGCTCGTCGCCCGCTCGAGGCCGACGAAGGTCATCCCGATGCCCACCGCGGCGATGAGCGCCAGGCCGAGCGCCACGCGCGCGTTCGCGTGCGCCGGATGGTCGGCGTCGTCCGGCGCGCGGGAGGCGAGCACGACCCCGACCAGCGCGCAGGCGATGCCCACGACCTGCACCGGCCCCGGCCGCTCGCCGTCGGCCAGCCCGACGAGGACGGGCAGGATCGCGCCGGTCGAGGCGATCGGCGCGACGATGCTCATCGTCCCGACCGCGAGCCCCTGGTAGAACGCGGCCACGCCGAGCGTGCCGAACAGCCCCGCCGCACCCGCCCAGGCGATCGCGGTGCGATCGGGCGGCTCGTGGCCGCTGGCCAGCACGGCGATGACCACCGGCACCACGGCCACCAGCTGCGAGACGAGCAGGACGGCGAGCAGAGCCTGACGGCGCGACTGGACGCCCGCCGCGAAGTCGGCCAGGCCCCAGACGAGCGCCGCCCCGAGGGACAGCGCGATGGCGCTCAGTCGCGCTTGCCCCGGCCGTAGAGCAGCTTCACGAGCCGCCCGAGCAGCTTGGTGGTGCCCGCCTTGTACGGGAACATGTGCACGTCGCGCTTCATCGGCGCGAAGCGCGTGACCAGCATGGCCTGCTGGCGGGTGTACTTGCGGATCCCGGGTGCGCCGTGGCGGACGCCGAGGCCGGACTCCTTCCAGCCCCCCATCGGCAGCTCGAGCGCCAGGTAATTGAGCTGCGCGTCGTTGACGCACACGGCGCCGGCGTCCATGCGGCGGGCGATCGCCTCGCCGCGCGCGATGTCCTTCGTCCACACGGACGCGGCCAGCCCGTAGCGCGAGTCGTTGGCCTTGGCGATCGCGTCCTCGGCGTCGCGCACGCGCATGACCGGCAGCGTCGGGCCGAACGTCTCGTCGGTCATACAGGCCATGGAGTGGTCCACGTCGACCAGCACGGTGGGCTCGAAGAAGCGCCCGTGCTCGGCGTGGCCGTGGCCGCCGGCGGCCACGCGCGCGCCGGCCTTCTGGGCCTCCTCGACGTGGCGGGTGACGATGTCGAGCTGCGCGGGGAACGTGACGGCGCCGACGTCGACGGTGCCCGGCCCGGTCGGCTCGCCCTGGCGCAGCGCCTTGACCTTCTCCGTGACCTTGCCCACGAACTCGTCGTAGATCGGGGACTCGACGTAGACCCGCTCGGTCGAGATGCACGTCTGCCCGGCGTTCTGCATGGAGTAGTAGACCGCCGCGTTGGCCGCGCGCTCGAGGTCGGCGTCGGCCAGCACGATCATCGGGTCCTTGCCGCCCAGCTCGAGCGAGACCGGGGTGAGCGTCTCGGCCGCGCGCGCCATGACCTTCTTGCCGGTTGCCGTCGAGCCGGTGAACATGACCATGTCGACCGCGTCGATCAGCGCCTGGCCGGTGTCGCCGCGACCCGTGGCCACCTGGAAGACACCCTCGGGCACCCCGACCTCGCGCAGCGCGTCGGCGACGAGCAGCGAGGTCAGCGGCGTCACCTCGGACGGCTTGAGCACGACGGCGTTGCCCGCGGCCATGGCCGGGATGCAGTCGCCGACGGAGTTGGTCAGCGGGTAGTTCCACGGCCCGATGACGCCGACGACGCCGACCGGCCGGTAGCGCACCGTGAGCTTGCGGCCCGCCACGAACGGGTTGGCCGAGCGGATCTTCTCGTCGGCCAGGTACTCCGGCGCCTGCTTGGCCCAGAAGCCGAAGGCGTTGGCCGCGTAGGCCACCTCGGCGAGCTGCGCGTCCTCGAACGTCTTGCCGGTCTCCGAGACGATCGTCGCCACCAGGCGGTCGGAGTTGTCCACGACCCACTTCTGCGCGCGGCGCAGGATGCGGCCACGGCCCTCGTAGCCCAGGGCCTCCCAGGCCGGCTGGGCGGCGCGGGCACGGGCCACCAGGTCCCCCACCTCGGCGGGCGAGACAACCGGTACGTGGCGGATCACCGCGCCCGTGGCGGGGTTGACAACCTCAATGGGGTCGTCGGCTGCGGCGGTCGGTTGGTCGGTGCCGGCGGCGGGCGGCTGTTCGGTGGCGGCCATCGGCCGCAGGCTACCGGAGTGCTACTCGCCGACCTCGAGCTTCTCGATGCGGGCCTCTTCGACCGGGCGGTCGCGGGCGTCGGTCTCGCCGCCCTCGATCGCGTCGACGACGTCCATGCCCTCGGTGACCTGGCCGAACACGGTGTGCTTGCCGTCGAGCCACGGCGCCGCGTCGATGGTCACGACGAAGAACTGCGAGCCGTTGGTGTTCGGGCCGGCGTTGGCCATGGCCAACGCGCCGCGGACCACCTTGTGGTCGTTGATCTCGTCCTCGAACGTGTAGCCGGGACCGCCGGAGCCGGTGCCCTGCGGGTCGCCGCC
>DASYLT010000076.1:0-25439 GCA_036009425.1 Baekduia sp.
GCTGAAGGGCAAGCTGGGCTTCGACGGGTTCGTCATCAGCGACTACAACGGCATCGACCACATCGGCGGCGACTTCCACTCCAACGTGGTCGACGGCGTCAACGCCGGCATCGACATGTTCATGCAGCCGTCGAACTACGCGGACTTCATCACCAACCTGGTCGCGGCGGTCAACGCGGGCGAGGTCCCGATGGGCCGCATCAACGACGCCGTCAGCCGCATCCTCACCAAGAAGTTCGAGCTCGGCCTGTTCGAGCACCCGTACACCGACCGCACCGACATCGACCAGATCGGCTCGCCGGAGCATCGCGCCGTGGCCCGTCACGCCGCGGCCGAGTCGCAGGTGCTGCTCAAGAACACCGACGGCACGCTGCCGTTGCGCGGCAAGGACGACGTCTACGTCGCCGGCAGCAACGCCGACAACATCGGCAACCAGGCCGGCGGCTGGACGCTGACGTGGCAGGGTGGCTCGACGACCCAGATCCCCGGCACGACGATCCTGCAGGGCATCCGTGACGCCGACCACCGCGGCACGGTGACCTACAGCGCCGACGCGTCGGCGCCGATCGCACAGGGCCAGCACGGCGTGGTGGTCGTCGGCGAGACGCCCTACAGCGAGGGCTTCGGCGACGTCGGCGGCCCGCAGTGGGCCTTCGACCCGGGCGACAACAACGTCCCGCGCCCCGTCAAGGACATGATGCTGTCGGCCGCCGACAAGACCGCCGTCGACAAGGTGTGCGCGGCGACCGTCGACTGCACCGTGATCGTGGTCTCCGGCCGTCCGCTGATCATCGATCCCGCGCAGCTCGGCGAGATCGACGCGCTGGTCGCCGCCTGGCTGCCGGGCAGCGAGGGCGCGGGCGTGTCCGACACGCTGTTCGGCGACGAGCCCTACACGGGCAAGCTGCCGGTCACGTGGCCCAAGACGCTCGCCCAGGAGCCCATCAACGTCGGCGACGCCGACTACGACCCGCTGTACCCCTTCGGGTACGGACTGCGGACGCGATAGGTCCGCACCACCAAGCGCAGCAACGGCTGGGGCACGCCACCACAACGCGCCCCAGCCGTGCCCGGCGGCCCGTCTACTGCACTTCGGAGTAGACGGGCTCCGGGAGCGCCTCGGCGTCGGCAACGCCGAAGTCGTCGGTCGCGGCGGGGGCCGGTGACGGTGCTTGGAGCACTGTCACCGCCACGACGATCGCCGCGGCCGTGAAGCCGGCGCCGATCAGGAAGGCCAGGTGGTAGCCGCCGAGCAGGGCCGAAGCGGTCGACTCCCCGTCGGCCCGCAGGTTGGTGGTCCGCGTGCTCGACAGCGTGGCGAGCACCGCCAGTCCGAGCGCGCCGCCGACCTGGGCGGTCGTGTTCACCAGGCCCGAGGCCAGGCCGGCGTCGCTGGGCGTCGCGCCCGACATCGCCAGCGTCATCAGCGCCGGGAACGCGAGGCCGGCGCCGACGCCGAGCAGGACCATCACGGGCAGGACGTCGACCACGTAGGAGCCGTCGACCGGCGCGCGGGCGAACAGCAGCAGCGCGGCGAGGATCAGGCCCAGGCCGGGCAGCAGTGTGGTCCGCGCGCCGAAGCGCGTCACCAGCCGCTCGGAGTAGCGGACCGAGAGGCCGCCCATGAGCAGCGTCACCGGCAGGAACGCGAGACCGGTCTCCAGGGCGTCGTAGTGCAGCACCCGCTGGAAGTACAGCGCGCCCATGAAGAACATGCCGAACATCCCGACGACCGAGAGCGCCTGGATCAGGTTGGCGCCGCTGACGTTGCGCGAGCGGAAGATCCGCAGCGGCATCAGCGGGTTGGCCGCCGTGGCCTGGCGGGCGAGGAACGCGGCGAACAGCGCGAGCGCGACGGCTCCCAGCCCGAGGGCCTGTCCGGAGCCCCAGCCGTCCTCGGCCGCCGGCTTGACGATCGTGTAGACGAACAGCATCAGCGACGAGGTGATGAGCACCGCACCGGGGATGTCGGCGCCGCGGCCGAAGCCGATGCCCTCGTCCTTGGGCAGCATCCGCCACGCGAAGGCCGCGGTGGCCAGGCCGATGGGCAGGTTGACGAAGAAGATCCAGTGCCAGCTGATCGACTGCGTCAGCACGCCGCCGACGAGCAGGCCGACCGCGCCGCCGGCCGAGGCGACGAAGGCGTAGACGCCGATCGCCTTGGCCTGGTCGCGCGGCTGGGGGAACATCGTCACGATCATGCCGAGCACGACCGCGGAGGTCAGGGCGCCGCCGATGCCCTGCACGAAGCGGGCCGCGACGAGCACCGTCTCGCTCTGCGAGAGGCCGCAGACCAGCGAGGCGACGGTGAAGATCGCCAGGCCGGTGAGGAACACGGAGCGACGACCGATCAGGTCGCCCAGCCGGCCGGCCAGCAGCAGGAGGCCGCCGAAGGCGATCAGGTAGGCGTTGACGACCCAGGCCAGGCTGGACTGGGAGAAGCCGAGGTCGTTCTGGATGGCGGGCAGCGCGACGTTCACGACGGTCGCGTCGAGCACGATCATCAGGACCCCGACGCACAGGACGTACAGCGCGATCCAGCGCATGCGGTCGGTCAGCGGGGTGGTCGTGTCGGGATGGGTGGCGCCCGGCGCCTGGTCTGCGGTCACGGTGGTGGTGTCCTCGTAAATCGGAGGTGGGGGAGAGGTCTGGTGCTCAGACGAGGGCGTCGGCGCAAACTCATCGGCGCCTCGTCACCAGGGGGTCGGAGCGAGCATCGCATTCTCGACATCGCTCCGGTCGCCAGCCGGTCAGCCGTGAACGTCGAGGTGCGCGGCGATCGCGACCGCGGCCCGCTCCTGACCCGCGTAGGCGGCGCGGAGGTCGGCCGCCGCGTCGGGCGCGGCGGCGTCGGCGGGAGGCGGATGCGCCGCCAGCACAGCGCGCACCTCGCCGGTGAGGCCGGCGCCGCCGACGGCCTCGGCGAGCTGCTGCAGCGCGACGGCCCGCACCCTTGCGCCGTCGGTGAACGCCGCCAGCACGGTGTCGGCCGACAGCGGCGCGCGGCCGAAGACCCGGCCGTGCAGCACCGCCGGGTTGGCCTGGTGGGCCGCGGCCTGCTCGGCGGCGAGGTCGTCGGCGACGCCCGCGATCTCCGCGAGGTGCTCGATGGCCTGCGTGATGCCGGTCGCGTCGACGGGCAGCGACGCGCGCAGCGCGGGCGAGACGTGCTCCAGCAGGGACCGGTGCTCGGCATGCGCTCCCGCGAGGATCGCCTCGACCTCCTGGCGGTGGCTGGGCTCCATGGGTCCACGGTAGGACGCGCAGACCGCGCCCGGCGCCGCGGCTACTTGCCGCTGGTGCGGGGAGCGGCGGAGCGCGCGTGGCCGGCCGACGGGCGGCCGGTGACGCCGGAGGAGCGGGGTCCGCCGCCGCCCATGGGCGGGGTGCGCCGGATCAGCGCGCGCAGCGCCTGGTCGTCGGCGCCGTCCTCGGCGCGCTCGGTGAGCGTGCGGGGATGGACGGTGCGCAGGACCGGCCCGCGGTCGCGGTCGGGCACCGCGACGATGACCTTGCTGTTGCTCGGCACGTGGAAGACGATGCCGTCGCGCGACGAGCGTTCGCCGGCGACCGTTACGAGTTCGCCTTCGCGAAGGGACGTCATGCGCTCAGGGTACTCGGCCTCACGCGGTCTTCGGCGCACGCCGGATCGCGAAGATCGGCGATCCGCACTCCGGGCAGTAGCCCTCCCAGCCCGGCCGGCCGTTGGGCAGCGTGATCTCGCGGGCCTCGGCGATGGCGACCTTCTGGCCGCAGACGCACCAGCCCTGGGGGGCGGGGGTCTGCGGGGGCGCGTCCGGTTCGGTCATCACCGTCAGCATGGCGGATAACCGACGCACCGGGCTCCCGCGCATGCGCGACCATGCGGCCATGCCCGGCCGGGTCCTCATCGTCGACGATCACGCACGCTTCCGCGCGACCGCCCGGCGAGCGCTCGAGTCCGACGGCTGGGACGTCGTGGGCGAGGCCGCCGACGGGCGCAGCGGCCTGGCCGAGGCGCAGCGCACCGCGCCCGACCTCGTGCTGCTCGACGTCGGGCTCCCCGACATCAGCGGGCTGGTCGTCTCGCGCGAGATCGCGCAGCGCACCCCGGAGATCGCCGTGGTGCTGGTGAGCACCCACGACGCCGGTGACTACGCCGAGCTGTCGGCGGCCCACGGCGCCCGCGGCTTCCTCGCCAAGGCCGACGTCTCCGGCGTGGCCCTCGACGCCCTGCTGAGGCAGTAGCGTCCCGCTTCGATGTCCGTGCGCGATCGCGACGACGACGCGGTGCGTGCGGACGCGGCGGCTGCCCGGGCCGCCTACGAGCCCCTGCTGCACGCGCTGACCGACCGCCTGGCGTGGCGGCTGGCCGCGGCCTGGGAACCCGACCCCGGGGCCGGTGACCGGCTGGTCTGCGTCGCGTGCTGGAACGCGCCGGGTCCCGCGCTGGACGCCTTCGCCGCCGTGACCCGCGCAACGGTGCTGAGCAGTGGCGAGGGGCTGCCCGGCCGGGTGTTCGCGAGCGAGCGGGCGGCCTGGATCGCCGATACGACCGTCGACGACGGGCTGCCGCGACGCGATGAGGCGGCGGCCGCCGGCCTGCGGGCCGCAGTCGGCTTCCCGGTCCGCAGCGAGCGCGGCACCGTCGGGGTCGTCGAGCTGTTCGGCGAGCAGCCGCGCGAGCCCGACGCCGAGCTGCTGGCGACCATCGACCTGCTCGGCCTGTCGCTCGGCCAGCTCGTGGAGCGCCGCCGCGCCGAGCGCGCCGGCCGCGCCGCCGAGCAGCGTCACCGCGCGACGCTGCAGGCCTCCCTCGACTGCGTGGTGACGATGGACCACCGCGGCCGCGTCGTCGAGTTCAACCCGGCGGCCGAGCAGACGTTCGGGTACGCGTCGGCCGACACGGTCGGCCGCGACATGGCTGAGCTGATCGTCCCGCCCGAGCTCCGCGAGCGCCACCGCGCCGGCCTGCGTCGCTACCTCGCCGACGGCGAGCCGCGCCTGCTGGACCGCCGTATCGAGATCGAGGCGCAGCGGGCCGACGGCTCGCGCTTCCCGGTCGAGCTGACGATCACGCGCATCGACGTGTCGGGCGAGCCCGTCTTCACCGGGCACCTGCGCGACATCTCCGACCGGGTGCGCGCGACGGCTGAGCTGCGCGCCTCGCGCGCCCGGATCGTCGAGGCGGCGGACGCGGCGCGTCGCCGCATCGAGCGCGACCTGCACGACGGCGCACAGCAGCAGCTCGTCAGCCTCGCCGTCGACCTGCGCCTCGCGTTGCGGCGGCTCGACGCGGGCGACCCCGTCGCAGCGCGCGAGCTGATCGTCGAGGCCGACGCGGCGCTCGCGACCGCGCTGTCGGAGCTGCGCGAGCTGGCGCGGGGCATCCATCCCGCCGTGCTGACCGAGGGCGGCCTGGCGCCGGCGCTCAACGGGCTGGTCGGTCGCAGCCCGGTTCCCGCCACGGTGGTGGCGGTGCCGCGGCGCCGGCTCCCCGCACCGGTGGAGGCCGCCGTCTACTTCTTCATCGCGGAGGGCCTGACCAACGCCGCCCGGCACGCGGGCGACGTCCAGGTGCAGGTCGAGGTGGTCGAGCCCGACGCCGCGGGCCGGCTCGTCGTGGAGGTCCGCGACGACGGCTACGGCGGAGCGGATCCGGCCGGCGGCGGGATGCGCGGCCTGATCGACCGGCTCGCCGTCATCGGCGGCACGTTGAGCGTCATCAGCCCGCCCAGCGGCGGGACCACCTTGCGAGGGGAGATCCCGTGCGCGTCGTGATCGCCGACGACTCGGTCCTGCTGCGCGAGGGCGCCGTGCGGATCCTCCAGGAGGCCGGCATCGAGGTCGTCGGCCAGGCCGGCGATGGCGAGGACCTGCTGCGCAAGGTCCGCGCGCACCGCCCCGACGTGGCGATCATCGACATCCGCATGCCGCCCGACCACCTCGACGAGGGGCTCCGCGCGGCCGAGACGCTGCGCGCCGAGCTGCCGGAGATCGCGGTGCTCGTCCTGTCGCAGTACGTCGAGGAGAGCTACGTCGAGCGGCTGCTGGCCGCGGGCACCGAGGGCGTCGGGTACCTGCTCAAGGACCGGGTGGCCGACATCGACCGCTTCGTCGACGGCGTGCGCCGCGTCGCGGAAGGGGGCTCGGTGCTGGACCCCGAAGTCGTCTCCCAGATGCTCGGCCGCCGCCGCGGGCGCGGGCCGCTGGACACGCTGACCCCGCGCGAGCGCGATGTGCTCGCGACGATGGCCGAGGGGCAGACCAACCGCGCCATCGCCGGCGCCATGGCGGTGACCGAGCGGGCCGTGGAGCGCCACGTGACGGCGATCTTCGAGAAGCTCGCGCTGTCGGCGGCCGACGGTGGCCACCGGCGCGTCCTCGCGGTGCTCGCCTACCTGCGCGACAGCCCGTAGCGGCGAGGACGGTCCCCGCCCGAACGAGGGGGAACAGGCCCAACCCGTCGCGGTGTGGGGGACCGTCCCCTTCGGCGGTGGGCCGACGCTGGGCGTCGGTTCTCCGCCAGGTGATCCACCGGGAGCCACCACCCATGCGCTGGGCGGGCTCCCGGAGACTGACGTCGATCGCGGCGCTCCACCGAGCACCGTGCCTCACCAAACGACTCAGGAGCATCACCACCACCATGCGCAGGCATCTCACCCCCTCGATGGCGCTCTCGCTCGTCGCGCTGTTCGTCTCGCTCTCGGCCGGCGCCTACGCCGCCGTCAAGCTGCCGGCCAACAGCGTCGGTGCCGCGCAGATCAAGTCCAGCGCCGTCCGCTCGTCCGAGGTGCGCGATCACTCGCTGAAGGCCGCCGACTTCGCGCTCGGCCAGCTGCCGGCCGGCCCCGCCGGCGCGACGGGCGCGACCGGCACGACCGGCGCGCAGGGCCCCAAGGGCGAGACCGGCGCCACGGGTCCGATCGGCCACGACGGCGCCGGCCAGCCCAACCCGTTCGCCGTCGTCGCCGCCAACGGCACGCTCGACCGCGGCAGCCACGTCACGTCCGTGTCGCACGGCACGCCGGGCAACGGCATCTACGTGGTCACGTTCGACCGCAACATCAACGCCTGCGCCTTCATCGGCGTGGTCGGCGCCGCCGCGGCCGACGGCTCGCTCTCGGGCGAGATCAGCACCGAGAAGCCGACGCCGGTCAGCACCAACGGCGTCGAGGTCAAGACCCGCAACAGCGCGGGCGCCCCCATGGACCTCTCGTTCCACATCGCGCTCGCCTGCTGAGCGGCGGGCACGCGGTCGTCGTCGCTCAGGCGACGGCCGCGCCCACGCGGCGCGTGCGCCACACCAGCGCGCCGAGCCACACGATCAGCGCGGCGGCCGCGTAGCCCCGGACGCTCGAGGCGGCGCTCGCCCCGCCGGTCAGCGTCCCGCCCAGCGCCGACCCGACCGCGCTGCCCACCAGGAACGACGACGTCAGCCACGCGAACGTCTCGGTGATCGTGCCGGGCAGCGAGCGGGCGCCCGTGAGGACGAAGACGCAGGCCAGCGTCGGGGCCAGCAGCGCGCCCGAGAGCGCGAGGGCCGCGGCCATCGAGCCGGTCGAGCGGGCCAGGAGCGCCGGGCCGAACGCCAGCCCGAAGAGCAGCAGCAGGCGCGTGAGCCGGTCCTCGGGGCGGCTTCGCCAGCGCCAGGCCGCGGCGCTCAGCCCGCCGGCGAGCGCGCCGACCGCCCAGGCGGCCAGCAGCCAGCCGGCGAGGTCGCGGTTGCCGAGCGTGTGCTCGGCGAACGCCGTCGTGGTGACGTTGACCATGCCGGTCGCCGCACCCGCCAGGACACCGAGCGCCAGCAGGACGCCGACCTCGGGGGCGCGCACCGCCGCAGTCCAGCTCACGGCGGCGTGCTGGCCGGCCTGCCAGGCGCGGGCCGGCGGGGCCAGCGCGAAGGCCATCGCGCCCAGCAGGCCGATGGCCGACGTGAGGTGCAGCGCGCCCTCCGGGCTCCAGGCCGACACTGCCACGGCGACCAGCAGCGGTCCGACGACGAAGATCAGCTCCTGCGCACCGGCGTCGAGCTCGTAGGCGGCGGCCAGCGCGTGGTCGTCGTCGCCGGCCAAGTCGGGCCAGAGCGCGCGCAGCGCCGGCTCCAGCGGCGGCGTCAGGGCGCCGCAGGCGACCGCGAGCACGCCGGCGACCAGCAGGGACGAGCCGGCGGTGAGCACGATCCCCAGCAGCGCGGCGCTGCGCAGCGCGGCGGTGACCACCAGCACGGCGGGCTGGCCGAGCCGGTCGACGAGCCGGCCCGCGAGCGGTCCGCCGACCGCCGCGCCGAGCGCGAAGGCCGCCGCCATCGCGCCCGCCGCGCCGTAGGAGCCGTGCTGCGCGCGGACGAGCAGCAGCAGCGCGAGCGGGACCATCGCCTCGGGTAGGCGGGCGACGAGCGCCGACAGCAGCATGCGCAGCGCGTACGGGCGCGCGAGCAGCGCACGGAGGTCGGCCATCGCCCGCCATCTTGCCCGACGCACCGGGCGTGGCGCACGCACCCGTGGCGTAGGGTCCCGGGATGGCCGAGACCCCCGAGCTGCGCGCCTCGGACGCCGATCGCGAGCGTGCCGCCGAGCTGTTGCGGCGCGCCGGAGGCGAGGGGCGGCTGGACGTCGACGAGCTCGGCGAGCGCCTGCAGCAGGCGTTCGCCGCGCGGACACGGGCCGAGCTCGAGCGGCTCGTCGCCGACGTCGCCGACGACGGCCCGGACCGCGCCGTGGGCGCGCCGGCCGCCCGCCTTCCGGTCCGCCGGGGCGAGGGCGGCTCGCGCTGGGTGATCTCGGTCCTGAGCGGCGTGGACCGCCGGGGCCACTGGCGACTGGCCCCGAGCGTGCTCAGCCTCAACATCCTGGGCTCCAGCGACCTGGACCTCAACGAGGCGGAGCTGTCGGACGAGCGGACCGAGGTGCGGGTCATCGCGATCTTGGGCAGCGCCGGCATCCGCGTACCCGAGGGGCTCAACGTCGAGGTCTCGCAGCTCGCGCTGATGGGCGACAACGACATCCGGCTGGGACCCGAGCGACCGGATCCGGGCGGCCCCACCGTGCACCTCAAGCTCTTCTCGTTGATGGGCAGCATCGACGTCAAGCGGGGACCCAGGCCGACGCGCGAGGACCGCCGCGCGGCCAAGCAGGCCCGGCGCGACGAGCGCCGGCTCGGCGGCGGCGCCTAGCACCTCACCGGCGCTTCAGGGGCATGGGTGTGCCACTTTGTCGTTCGGGCGTGAATCAACTTGTCCGATCCGGCAGCAGCGGCAATACTGGCCCCGACTACAACGGGGGAACGCGAGTGACCGAGCCAAGCCGTGCCCAAGCCGACCTGATTCGCCGTTACGCGCGCACGCTGCGCGAGATGCACGCGGACGCGATGGCCCTCCGGCGGCCCCGGATCGGCGCTCGCGCCGCACGCCACGTCCCGAACGCGGGCGAGGCGGCCCGGACGATGGCCACCGGAGGCGGCCGCACGCCGGGCCGGCCGGCAACACCCGCCCGGTAGTGTCACGGGCCAGCAATGGCCCGAATCCCGACCAACATCTCGGATCACATCGGCAACACCCCGATGCTGCGCCTGAGCCGCATGGAACCGGAGGGCGTCGAGCTGTACGGCAAGCTCGAGGCCTTCAACCCGGGCGGGTCGGTCAAGGACCGGATCGGCATCGCGATGATCGAGGCCGCCGAGGCCGAGGGTCGCATCGAGCCGGGCCGGACCACGATCGTCGAGGCGACGTCGGGCAACACCGGCATCGCGCTCGCGTTCGTGTGCGCCGCCAAGGGCTACGAGCTGGTCATCTTCCTGCCGCAGGGCATGTCGCGCGAGCGCGAGGCGCTGCTCAAGCTCTACGGCGCGCGCGTCGAGATCGTCGAGTCGCTCGGCGGCATGGACGAGGCCGTGCAGGCTGCGCGCCGCGCCGCCGCGGGCGACGACGCGTTCCTGCCCGACCAGTTCTCCAACCCCGCCAACCCGGAGGCCCACCGCCTCGGGACCGGGCCGGAGATCCTGAAGGCCATGGACCAGAAGGTCGACATCTTCGTGGCCGGCGTCGGCACCGGCGGCACGATCACCGGCGTCGGCGAGGCGCTGAAGTCGGTCAACCCGCAGGCCCGGGTCATCGCCGTGGAGCCCGCCTCGTCGGCGGTGCTCAGCGGGCGCGGTCCTGGTCCGCACCGCATCCAGGGCATCGGAGCGGGCTTCGTCCCCGCGGTCCTGGACCGCGAGATCATCGACGAGGTCCTGCCCGTCACCGACGACGACGCGATCGCCACCGCCCACCTCGCCGCGTCACGCGAGGGCGTGCTGGCCGGGATCTCCTGCGGCGCCGCGCTGTGGGGCGCGATCGAGGTCGGCAAGCGCCCCGAGAACCAGGGCAAGCGGATCGTCACGGTCCTGCCCGACTCGGGCGAGCGCTACATCTCGGCGCCGTTCTTCGCGCCTCAGTAGGACCGTCTCCTTGAAGCCCGGTCGCTAGGCCCTGACCGGCGGGCCGGTCCTCGTGTGCAGCGCCTCGGCATCGCCCAGCGCCCACGCCTCCATCGCCGGCCACGGTCCGTAGCCCGCCTCGACGTTGAGGTGCCCGGCGCCGGGGAGCAGATCGACGACGAGCTCCAGCGGGCGGCCCCAATGCTCGGCGGCGCCTCTGCCGGGGCAGTAGGGATCGTCGTCGGCGCAGACCAGGCGCGTGTGGGCGGCCGCCGCGTCGATGGCCGCCTTGTCGGCGCCCGTCGGGTAGAAGCGGGCCAGCTCCTGCACCGCGGCGCCCGGGCACGGCGGCGCGACGAGCACGACGCGGTCGACGCGATGCTCGGGCCGGATCTCGGCGGCCTCGCGCAGCCACAGCACGCACCCCAGCGAGTGGGCGATGACGACGCGCTCGCCGTCGCCCTTGGCCAGCGCGCGCACCTCGCGGTGCAGGGCGGCGCCCCAGCGGTCCGGGCACGGGACCTCGCAGTCGGGCAGGGTCGGGTACTGCACGTGGGCTCCCGCGTCGCGCAGCCGCCCGGCCAGCCAGCTCTGCCAGTGGTCGGGGCCGGATCCGTGCCAGCCGTGGAGGATCAGCGCGCGTAGACCGGGCATCTCGTCGAGTACGGTAGTGGGGATGCTGGGCCTCGGCACATTGCGTCGCGTCACCCGCGAGCTGCGGCTCGACATCGCTGCCGCGCACGAGCGCGATCCGGCGGCCCGCGGCGTGTCATCGGTCGAGATCCTGATCGCGTGGCCGGGCGTGCAGGCGGTGCTGGCGCATCGCGTCGCCCATGCGCTGCACGACTCAGACGTCCCGATCGTGCCGCGGGCGATCGCCTACGTGTCGCGCATGACCACCGGCGTCGAGATCCACCCGGCGGCCAACATCGGCGACGGCCTCTTCATCGACCACGGCATGGGCGTCGTGATCGGCGAGACGGCCGACATCGGCGACAACGTCACCCTCTACCAGGGCGTCACGCTCGGCGGGACGGGCTTCGCGACCGGCAAGCGCCACCCGACGGTCGGCGACAACGTCACGATCGGCTCCGGCGCCAAGCTCCTCGGCCCGATCGAGGTCGGCCACGGCTCGAAGGTCGGTGCCAACTCGGTCGTCATCACCGACGTCGCGCCCAACAGCACCGTCGTGGGCAACCCCGGGCACGTCGTCCGCGTCGACGGCCGGCGGCCCGAGGGTCCCGACGCCGACTGGATCCACCTGCCCGACCCGGTCGCCGATGCGATCCGGGAGCTGTCGAGCCGCCTCGGCGATCTCGAGCGTCGCCTCGCCGAGCTCCAGGGCGAGGAGCCGCCGGCCGAGGTCCGCCGGCTGCGCCCCGTCCGGGGTCGCAACCCCGCCGGCGGCTAGGCCGACCCTGGGTGTCGCAGAGCGGTGTGACGCCGGTTGCGTCGCATGGGAAGCGGTCGCGGGAGTGTCGAGGTGCATGAATGGCGGCGGCGAGGTGCCGCTGCTGCTTCCAGGCTCGGAGCAGCGGTCGACGCGCGAGCGGTCGGCTGGACCCGTGAGCTAGCTCGGGAGGGGGATGGCGGCCGCGACGAGGGTGCCGCCGTCAGCCCGGCTCTCGACTCGGAGCTCGCCGTCGAGGGCGGCGAGCCGGTCGGCCAGCCCGAGGAGGCCACTGCCGCCGCCGGGCTGGGCGCCTCCGACGCCGTCGTCGCGGACATGGACCGCGAGCGTGTCGTGCTCGATCCGCACCATCACCTCGGCGTGTCGGGCGTGTGCATGTTTGGCGACGTTGGTCAGCGCTTCGGCGACGACGAAGTAGGCGGTCGCCTCGACCGCCGCAGGCAGCCGACCCACCGACACGTCGTTCTCGACCGGCACCGGCATCCGCGAAGCCAGCGCGTCGACGCCCGCCCGCAGCCCGCCCTGGGTGAGTGCCCCTGGGAGGATGCCGTGCGCGAGCTCGCGCAGCTCGCCCGTCGCCCGCTGCGCGTTGTCGAGCGCCTCGGCCAGCAGCGCGGGGAGGTCCGTCTCCTCGTTCTGCAAGGCGCGGTGGGCCAGCTTCAGCGTGACGACCGTGTGGACGAGCCGCTGCTGCGCGCCGTCGTGCAGATCGCGAACCACGCGCCGGCGCTCGTCGTCGGTCGCCGCGACGATCCGCGCTCGCGACGCCGCCACCTCCGTTCGCGCTTCGGTGTTCGCGATCGCCGTCGCCAACAGCTCCGTGAACGAGGCGAGGCGCGCCTCGGTATCCGGCGGCAGCGGCTGCTCCCGGCGGGAACCAGCGCCCATCAAGCCCCACACTCGGCCCTCGACGATGATCGGCGTCGCGACCGCCGAGCGGATGCCCTCCTCGCGGATGTCGTCAGCAAGCTGGCCGGTGACCTGGGCATAGTTGTCGGCCCGGGCCGGACGGCCCGTCTTGGACACGAGCGTGGCGAGGCTCGTCTCCCCGATGGGCCATCGGCTGCCGACGGGAATGCGCTCCGATGCGCTGGCGACGAGCGTGACCGTGTCGTCGGACTCGTAGCGGATCACGTTCGCGACGTCGACGGAAAGCAGCCGTGCGACCTCGTTGGCGACCGCCGCGAACACCTCCTCCGGCCGCGTGCCGCGCGCGACCAGCGTCGCGACGCGCCGCAACGCCGCCTGCTCCTCGGCCAGCCGGGCGAGCCCGGCACGGCTCTCGGCATTCGCGATCGCCGTCGCCAACAGCTCCGTGAACGACGCGAGATGCTCCTCGGCATCGGCCGACAGCGCGTGCTCCGTCGAGGCCACCGTCATCACACCCCAGACGCGGCCCTCGACGAGGATCGGCGCCCCAACCGCTGAGCTGAGGCCACGCTCGCGGATGGCGGCACTGAGCCGCCCAGGGGCATCGACGTAGCTGTCCATCCGGGACGAACGACCGGTCTCGAAGACCGCCGTGCTGACGTTCCTGTCCCCGAGAGGCCACCGACCGCCCACGGGGAAGCTGTCAGCCAAACCCTCCGAGATCCCGACGACCGTCATCATGCCGTCCGACTCGTAGCGGGCCATGGCCACGTTCTCGACGGGAAAGACCCGCCCGACCTGCTGGACAACCGCAGCGAACAGCTCCTCCGTCGACGTCCCGTGCGCGGCGCGCATCGCGACGCGCCGCAACGCCGCCTGCTCCTCGACCAGCCGGGCCTGCTCGTCTGCGAGGCGCGCCGACCGGCGCGCGTCGCGCTGAGAGCGCGCGGCGAGCTCGCTGACCACCAGCGCCGACACCAAGAACGCCACAAGCACCGACCAGCGGTCCGACGTGCCGGGACTGAGGCTGTACCGGGGCGGCAGGAAGAAGTAGCTGAACGCCGCCATGCTCGCCACCGACACCGCGCCCGCGACCGCAGAGCCATACACGAGCGCAATCGGAACGACCGCCAGCAGGTAGAGCACACCCAGACCCAGAGCCGGCACACGCGGCTCCAGGAGCGCGACCACAGCGGTGATCGCGGCGACCAGCACCGCACTGGCGAGGGCGGCGCGCAGGCAGCGAGGGATCGACGATGTCACGCCATGATCATCTTCGCACCGCCGCGGGTCTTGCAGAGCTTTCCGGCTCGGTCCCGGCCTAGTAGTAGACCGTGCGGCAGCGGTGTCGCGGGCGCGCCTTGAGCTCCGGCGCCTGGCCGCGGGTCCACAACCACATGTCCAGCACGCGCGGCGGGATGCCCAGGCGCGCCCCGAGCTGCTCGCAGGCGTGCAGCGCGCACGCGCGGATCTCGCGCTCCTCGCGGCCGGCGGGCAGGAGCTGCTCGGCGTCGATGCGCGCCGCCAGCGCAGGGTCGTAGATCAGGACGCGGTCGCAGCGCAGGACGTGGGGGACGAGGTTGTCGGCGAAGATCGTGAGGCGGTCGAGGTCGTCGAAGGTCGCCACGCCGGCCAGGGCCAGGTCGTTGGCGGCGATCTGGGCGCGCTTGTAGAAGCCGCGGTCGTCGTAGAGCGCCATGCCGGAGGCCAGCTGTGTCGCCAGGGACTCGGCCGAGCCGCCGGCGCGGGCGACGACGTCCAGAACCGAGCGGTCGCCCAGGAAGCGGCCGAGATCGCGCAGCGCCTGGCTGTAGAGGCTCATCAGCTCGTGGTCGGCGCGCTGGCCGAGGATCTCCGCGAGCGCGTCGGTCCGCATCGTGCGCAGCTGCACGGTGCTCCATGCGCCGTGGATGCGGAAGTGGTCGGCGAGGTTCCACGCGATCGTGAAGTAGCCCGACACCGTGCGGCCGGTGGCCGGATCGGTGCGCTTGGCCAGCGTGGGAAACCAGCCCGAGCCGAAGTTGATGGTGTCGAGCGCCAGCGTGTAGAGCGCGACGTCGGCGGGCGGGCCCTCCAGGTAGTGGCGCACCGGGTCCAGGCCGGGATCCTCGACGGGCCGGCCGTCGGCCCCGGCGTCGTAGGCCGCGAGGCGGTCGGCGTCGATGCGGACCGAGCTCGCCTGCTCGGCGATCTGCGCGCACGCGGCGCGGACGTCGTCGGTGAGCCCCATCGCCGCCGCAGCCTACGCGAGGCGCCGGGCGTGGCGCCCCGCCGCGGCGGCGCTCAGATCCGCCGCCGGCCGAAGTCCAGCGCGATCGTCAGCGCGCCCGAGCCCTGGCCGCGCGGGGCGCCGCGCGCCACGCCGATGCCCAGGTCGCGGAAGCCGGGGTCCAGGAGGATCGCGCGGTGCGGTGGGCTGGCCAGCAGCTCGCGCAGGATCGCCGACGGCGATCCGCTGCGGTTGCGTCCCCAGGCCAGCGCCTCGCCGAGCCACCACTCGTGCGCGCGGCGCAGGTAGCCCGTGCGCGCGACCCGGGTCTGCATCGTGGCGCCGCCGGGGGAGACGTGGCTGAAGAAGTCGGCACCGGCCATGTCGCTCGCGTGACGCTGCGCGGCGCGGCGCAGATGGCGCTCGGCCTGCACGGATCGCAGGCCGTGCCGGCGGCGCTCGCGGTTGATCAGGCACTGCAGCGCGTGGTCGGCGGCTGTGCTGGTCAGGTGCTTGGGGGCGGCGCTGGCGTGCGCGCAGGCCGGCTCGGCCGCCGCCGCGGGCGCAGCGGACACCGCGCTCGTCGCGGCCATGAGCACGGCGCAGCGCAGGGCGCGACGCGCCCACGGACCATCGCGGCCGAGCCCGGCCGGTCTGCAAGGAAGGATCCCCACGGGCGGAGTCCTCTCGCACGGCACCCGACCAGAGAGCGGTGCGTCGGATATTGCAGCGCGAACGCGGGTCCAACCTCTGCACTTCTTGCTCTGCGGCGACCGCCGCGGGCGTGCCTACCATGGAGGGGTGCCGTCCGAAGCCCCTGCCGACCAGCGCGTCGTCGATCTCCTCGAAGGCCTCAACGAGCCCCAGCGCGCCGCGGTCGTGGCGGGCGACGGCCCGCTGCTGATCCTCGCCGGCGCCGGCTCGGGCAAGACGCGGGTCCTGACGCACCGCATCGCCTACCTGATCCACACCCAGCGCGCGCGGGCGGGCGAGATCCTGGCGATCACGTTCACCAACAAGGCCGCCGCGGAGATGCGCGACCGCGTCGGCATGCTGCTCGGGCACTCCACCCGCGCGATGTGGGTCCTGACCTTCCACTCGGCGTGTGCCCGAATCCTGCGCGCCGAGGCCGAGCGCCTCGGCTACACCCGCCAGTTCACGATCTACGACGCATCCGACTCGCGCCGCCTCGTCAAGCGCTGCCTGGACCAGCTCGACGTCGATCCCAAGCGCTTCACGCCCGGCTCCGTCGCACACCAGATCTCCGACGCCAAGAACAAGCTGCGCAGCGCCGAGGACTACGCGCAGATGGTCGGGGGCTACTTCGAACAGACCGTCGCCGAGGCCTACAAGCTCTACGAGCGCGAGCTCGTGCGCATGAACGCCATGGACTTCGACGACCTGCTGTTCCGCATGGTCAACGTCCTGGAGCTCTTCCCGGAGGTCCGCGCCCGCTACGCCGCGACCTTCCGCCACGTGCTCGTCGACGAGTACCAGGACACCAACCACGCCCAGTACCGGTTGCTGCAGCTCATCGCGGGCGAGCACAAGAACCTGGCGGTGGTGGGGGACGATGCTCAGAGCATTTATTCGTTCAGGGGTGCGGACATCCGCAACATCCTGGACTTCCAGGACGACTTCCCCGACGCCACGGTGGTCAAGCTCGAGCAGAACTACCGCTCGACGCAGACCATCCTAAGCGGGTCCAACGCGCTGATCGCCCACAACCGGGCGCAGATGCACAAGACGCTGTGGACCGATCAGGGCGAGGGCGATCCGATCGTCATCCGGGAGCTCGAGGACGAGCACGCCGAGGCGCGGTACGTCCTCGGCGAGGTGCAGCGGCTGGTCGACGAGGGCGTCTCGCTGGCCGAGATCGCGGTCTTCTACCGCACCAACGCGCAGTCGCGGGTGCTCGAGGACGCCCTGGTGCGCGCGGAGGTGGCCTACCAGGTCATCGGCGGCACGAAGTTCTACGAGCGCGCCGAGGTCAAGGACACGATGGCCTACCTCACGCTCCTGTCCAACCCGGCCGACGCGATCTCCTTCACGCGCGTGGCCAACTCGCCCAAGCGCGGCATCGGCCAGACATCGCTCTCGCGCGTCCTGGCGCACGCGGAGAACATGGGCATCACCGTGTGGGAGGCGGCGAACGACCCGGCCGGCGTGCCGGGGCTGGGCACCGCGGCGGTCCGCTCGTTCGAACGCTTCATGTCCACCATGAACGGCCTGCGCGAGCGCGTGGCCGACTCCGTGCCGATGGGCGACCTGCTGGAGGCCGTCCTGTCGGAGACCGGCTACCTCGACGCGCTGGAGGCCGAGCGCACCATCGAGGCGCAGGGCCGCATCGAGAACCTCGGGGAGCTGGTCGCGGTGGCGCGCGAGTTCGATGCGGTCGCGCCGGCCGACGCCGACCGCCTCGACGTGTTCCTGCAGCAGATCGCGCTGCAGTCCGACACCGACAACCGCAAGGACGACGCGGGGATGGTGACGCTCATGACCCTGCACAACGCCAAGGGCCTGGAGTACCCCATCGTCTACATGATCGGCTGCGAGGAGGGCGTCTTCCCGCACTCGCGTTCGATCGACGAGGGGACGCTCGAGGAGGAGCGGCGCCTCTGCTACGTCGGCATGACGCGCGCGATGCGCGCGCTGACGATGACCCACGCGCGCCAGCGCAACGTCTTCGGCTCCCGTGCCTACGGGCTGCCGAGCCGCTTCCTGGCCGAGATCCCGCCCGACCTCGTCGACCGCCAGGGCGCGCTGACCGGCTACGCCAACGGTGCCGGCGCCGACCGCGGCTCGATCCGCCCGCGCGCCAGCGCCTCCTGGGCGTCGATGCGCGCCGACGCGGCCGCCGCCTCCACCGACGACAAGGTCTTCCGCCTCGGCGAGGACGTGCTGCACGCGGCCTTCGGCGAGGGCGTCGTCACCGGCGTCGAGCCCGGCGGGGTGGTCGTCATCCGGTTCTCCAAGGACGGCAGCGAGCGCAAGCTGATGGCCGAATATGCGCCCATCAGCAAGCGCGGGTAGCGTGCACGCGGTGAGCGCGGAGATCATCGACGGCAAGGCCATCGCGGCGAAGGTCCGGGCGGACGTGGGCCGCGACGTGGAGGCGTTCGTGCAGCGCACGGGGCGGCGCCCCGGCCTCGCGACGATCCTCGTCGGCGACGATCCCGCCAGCGCCATCTACGTCGGCGGCAAGCAGAAGGCCTCGCGCGAAGTCGGCATCGAGCCCTTCGACCACCGCCTGCCGGCCGATGCGACGACCGAGCAGGTCGAGGCGCTCATCGCGCAGCTCAACGCCGACGACGCCGTCAGCGGGATCCTGTGCCAGCTGCCGGTCCCCGACCCGCTGGACGGCGTCTACCTCACCGGGCTGATCGACGCGCGCAAGGACGTCGACGGGCTCACGCCGGTCAGCGCCGGCCTGCTCGCCCTGGGCCGCACGGGCCTGCGGCCGGCCACGCCGTCTGGCGTCATGGTTCTGTTGGAAGAGGCGGGCGTCGAGCTGGAGGGCGCGCGCGCCGTGGTCATCGGGCGCTCCAACCTCTTCGGCAAGCCGATGGCCCAGCTGCTGCTGGGAGCCAACGCCACGGTCACCATCGCGCATTCCCGCACGCGCGACCTGCCGGCGGTCTGCCGCGAGGCCGACGTGCTGATCGCCGCCGTCGGCCGCGACCGCATGGTCAAGGCCGACTGGGTCAAGCCGGGGGCGACCGTGATCGACGTCGGCATCAACCGCTCCGACGACGGACTCCACGGCGACGTCGACTTTGCGGAGGTCGCCGAGGTCGCCTCGGTGATCACGCCGGTCCCCGGCGGGGTAGGCCCGATGACCATCGCGATGCTGCTGCGCAACACGCTCACCGCCGCCGAGCTGATCGCCGCCGAGCAGGAAGTGGGTGCGGCATGAGCCGGATCCGGGTCGGCGAGGCGATGTCGGCGCTCGGGGCGATCGGGCTCCTGGGGCTGTTGTTCTTCAACTGGCTGGGCGTCTCGTTGAAGCTCCCGACGACCAACGGCACGGGTATCGCGAACCTGGTCCACCTCGTGTACCACGGCTCGCTCACCGGTTGGGGCACCCTCGGCTGGCTCATGGACGTGCTGCTCGCCGTCGCGATCTTCGGCGGGTTGTGCCTGCCCTACATGGTGGCCAAGCGGACGTCGCCGGCGTGGCCGGTAGGCGCGGCCGTGCTGACCTGGTCCATCGGTGCCGCCGTCGTGCTGATCCTCGTGGTGCGCCTGGTCTTCCTGGCACAGGACGACAGCGCCGGGCTCGTCGTCACCCTCCAGCTCCCCGCCTACGCCGGCGTCCTCTTCGCCGCGCTCATCCCGCTCGGCGCGTTCCTGAGCCTCAAGGACGAGCGCAAGGACTCCGCCGAGGCCCGCGCGTACACACCGCCGCCGCCCCGCTCGGTCCCGGGCAGCTGAGGTCGGCATGAAGCTCCTCATCACCGGCGTCGGCGGGAAGGTCGGGCGGGCGACCGTCGAGGCCGCGCAGGCGGCCGGGCACAAGGTCACCGGCGTCGACCTCGGGCGGCCCACCTTCGAGCGGCCTGAGCCGGGCGAGCCGCGCTACCAGCAGGCCGACCTCACCGACGCCGGCTCGGCCTACGCGGTGCTGGCGGCCGGCAGCTTCGACGCGGTCATCCACTCCGCCGCGATCCCGGAGCCCACCCACAACCCGCCGCACGTCGTCTTCCACAACAACCTGATGGGGACGTTCAACCTGCTGGAGGCGGCGGTGCGCCTGGGCGTGCCGCGCTTCGTCAACGTCTCCAGCGAGACCGTCCCGGGGTTCTTCTTCCCCGAGCGGCCGTTCCTGCCCGACTACGTCCCGGTCGACGAGGAGCACCCCGTCCGGCCGCAGGACCCCTACGCGCTGGCCAAGGCGTTCTCCGAGCAGCTGTGCGACGCCGCCGTCGCGCGCTCCGACATCAAGGCCATCACGATCCGGCCGTCGTGGGTCCAGACCGCCGACAACTACGCTCGCAACCTCGGCCCGCAGATCCGCGACGCCGACGAGCCGAGCGCCGGGTTCTGGGCCTACATCGACGTCGAGGACCTCGCCGACGCGCTGCTGCTGGCGGCCGCCTCCGACCTGCCCGGCCACGAGGTCTTCTACATCGCCTCGCCCGACGTCGCCTCGACGCTGACGCTCCCCGAGCTCGTCGCCCGTCACCACGGTGACGCCGTCCCGGTCGGGCCGCTGGACCGCCCCGACGCCGGCGGCATCTCGATCGCCAAGGCACGCCGGCTGCTCGGGTACGACCCGAAACGCTCGTGGCGGGATCACCTCGACGAGCGCGGGCAGCCGATCGGCTGAGGGGTGGGCGCTCGGCGCGGGTGGCGTTCGGCGCGGGTGGCGTTCGGCGCGGCGGGTGGCGCTCAGCGCGGGTGGCGCTCGGCGCGGGTGGCGCTCGGCGCGGGTGGCGCTGGGCGCGGGTGGCGCTGGGCGCGGGTGGTGCTCAGCGCCGGCGTCGGTCGTGCCGCGGCGCGTGGATCGCCGGCACTGACGAGTGCGTGATCGGAGGCGCGGGCGTCGCGTGTCCTCCGCCGGCGTCGCGGGCGGGAGGGCGGTGCGGGCGCATTCGTGGGCGCGGCGGCCGAGACGCATCTGGACGTTGATATGCAACGTCCACGTGCGTTTCGGCGAAGCGGCTGCGACCGCCGTGGGTGCGCGCGCCCCGGGGGTGGGCCCGTCTGCGGACGCATGCGGTCCGCGGGAGGGCCCAGCGCGTCCCGGCGCCCGGGGGCGGTGGGCCTGTTGGGCGCGGTGTGCCCGCGCTGCACGGGCCCACCTTCCCGGTCGGCGCCGCCCCGCCGGCGCACCGCAGGCGTCGCGCGGAGGACACGCGACGCGACGCGCCCGAAGCGCACGCGTCATCGCCGCGAACCACGCGATGCGGCACGACCGGGCCGGTACGGATCGCCCCGGCGCCGCCACCACCAACCGGGCGGGCCGGACCCGACGTCCCGCCTCTCCTAAACTCGCGGGTCGCATGATCGACCGCGAACAGGTTCTGCACGTCGCCAAGCTGGCGCGCCTCGAGCTCAGCGAGGACGAGGTCGGCCGGATGGCCACCGAGCTCTCCGGGGTGCTGGGGCACATCGAGAAGATCGGCGAGCTGTCGCTTGACGACGTGCCGCCGACCAGCCATGTCGTGGAGGTCGAGAACGCCCTGCGCCCCGACGTCCCGCGGCCGTGCCTGCCGCGCGAGGTCGTGCTGGAGCAGGCGCCCGCCGTGCAGGACGGCGGGTTCCTCGTCCCCAGTCCGCAGGCTGCGGCATGACTCGCGCCGGAACCCGAGCGCTCTGCGCGGGCGCTTCGCATCGCGGCACGGCGCCGGCCGCGGAGATCGTCCGATGACCGGGATCACCGCGCTCACCGCCAAGCAGGCCGCCGACGCCGTCGCCACCGGCGACCTCGACCCGACCGAGCTCTTCGAGGCCTACCGCGCCAAGGCCGCCGCCGACGACCTCAACGCCTACACCTGGGTCGCCGACGCGGCGCCGGCCGCCAACGGGGTCGCCGGCACGCCGCTGGCCGGCGTCCCGCTCGCCGTCAAGGACCTCTTCGCCACCAAGGGCGTCCCGAGCCAGGCCGGCTCGCGGATCATCGAGGGCTACCGCCCGCCGTACACCGCCTCGGTGGTCGAGCGCCTCGCGCAGGCCGGTGCGCCGCTGCTGGCCAAGACCAACCAGGACGAGTTCGCCATGGGCTCGTCCAACGAGAACTCGGCCTACGGCCCGGTGCTCAACCCGTGGGACCGCACGCGCGTCCCGGGCGGCTCGTCGGGCGGCAGCGCCGCGGCCGTCGCGTCGGGCAGCGCGCCCTGGGCGCTCGGCACCGACACCGGAGGCTCGATCCGCCAGCCCGCCGCGCTCACCGGCATCGTCGGGCTGAAGCCGACCTACGGCACGGTCAGCCGCTACGGGATGATCGCCTTCGCCTCGTCGCTGGACCAGGCGGGCCCGCTGACGCGCGACGTCACCGACGCCGCGCTGCTGTACCGCCACATGGTCGGCCAGGACCACTGCGACTCGACCTCGCTGCAGCACCCCGAGGCGATCGTCCTGCCGACTGCCCAGCGCCTGGACGGCATCACGCTCGGCGTGCCCGACGACCTCACCGGCGAGGGCGTCGAGCCTGGCGTCATGGAGCGCTTCGAGGAGACGCTGAAGGTCGCGCAGGAGCTCGGCGCGACGATCGTGCGCGTCGCGCTCCCGCACGCCGACTACGGCCTCAGCGCCTACTACGTGATCGCGCCGGCCGAGGCGTCGTCGAACCTCGCGCGCTTCGACGGCGTCCGCTACGGCCGGCGCGTCGACGCCGACGATCTCTTGACGATGTACACCAAGACGCGCCACGACGGCTTCGGCGACGAGGTCAAGCGGCGCATCATGCTCGGCACCTACGCGCTGTCCTCCGGCTACTACGACGCCTACTACGGCCGCGCGCAGCGGGTGCGCACGAAGATCGCCGAGGACTTCGCCAACGCCTTCCAGACCGTGGATTTCGTGGTCACGCCCACCGCGCCGACCGTCGCGTTCGAACTGGGGTCCAAGACCGCGGACCCGCTGCAGATGTACCTCAACGACTACTTCACCGTGCCGATCTCGCTGGCCGGCCTGCCCGCGATCTCGATCCCCGCGGGCCTGAGCGAGGGCCTGCCGGTCGGCTTCCAGCTCGCCGGCCCGGCGTTCAGCGAGAACCGCGTCCTGGACGCGGCGCACGCGCTGGAGCAGGCCATCGGCTTCGACGCGACGGCCGGGAGGGCCGGCTGACCATGAGCGCGACCGACACCACCGCCACCGAGTACGAGACGGTCATCGGCCTGGAGATCCACGTCCAGCTCGCGACCAACACCAAGATGTTCTGCGGCTGCGCGCTGAGCTTCGGCGAGCCGCCCAACACGCGGACCTGCCCGGTCTGCCTCGGACTGCCCGGCAGCCTGCCGGTCGCCAACGCCGAGGCCATCCACTACGGGTTGATGATGGGGATGGCGCTGGGCAGCGAGCTGGCGCCCCGCTCGATCTTCCACCGCAAGAACTACTTCTACCCCGACTCGCCGAAGGGGTACCAGATCAGCCAGTACGACGAGCCGCTGTGCCTCGGCGGGCAGCTCGGCGACGTGCGGATCCATCGCGTGCACCTGGAGGAGGACGCGGCCAAGCTGGTGCACGTCGGCGCCTCCGGCCGGCTGCACGCCTCCGACGCCTCGATCGTCGACTTCAACCGCTGCGGCACGCCGCTGGCCGAGATCGTCACCGAGCCCGACCTGCGCGACGCCTCCACCGCGGCCGAGTGGCTGCGGATGCTGCGCGCGACGCTGCGCACGCTCGGCGTGAGCGACGTCAACATGGAGGAGGGCTCGCTGCGCTGCGACGCCAACATCTCCATCCGGCCCGTCGGCTCCACCGAGCTGGGGACCAAGACCGAGCTCAAGAACATGAACTCGTTCCGCTACATCGAGCGCGGCATTCGCGCCGAGGTCGCGCGGCAGACGGCGATCCTGCGGTCCGGCGGGCAGGTCGAGCAGGAGACGCTGCACTTCGACCCGCGGACCGAGGCGATCACGTCGCTGCGCTCCAAGGAGGAGGCGCACGACTACCGCTACTTCCCGGAGCCCGACCTGTCGCCGGTGGCGATCACGCCGGAGATGCTCGAGCGCGCGCAGGCCGCGCTGCCCGAGCTGCCGCTGGCGCGCGCCGCGCGCTTCGAGCGCGACCTCGGCCTCAGCGCCGACAGCGCGCACCTGCTCGCGTTCCGGACCGAGCTGGGCGACTTCTTCGAGGCTGCGCTGGGCGGGAACGGGTCGCAGGCGGCCGAGCCGCAGCCGCTGGCCAACTGGGTGGCCAACGAGCTCGTCGCGCGTCTGGGAACCGACGCCGACCCGGCCGCGTCCAACGTCGCGCCAGGCGCGCTAGCGCGCCTGGTGGCGATGGTCGGCGCCAAGCAGGTCACGCAGGGCGGCGCGCGCCAGGTGCTCGACAAGCTGGTCGCCGCGGGCGGCGACCCCGAGGCGATCGTCGCGGCCGAGGGCCTCGGTGCGGTGGGCGGCTCCGACGAGCTGGCTCCGATCGTCGAGGCGGCGCTCGCGGCCAACCCCGACGTGGCCGACCGGCTGCGCGGTGGGGAGATGAAGCCGATCGGCGTCATCGTGGGGCACGTCATGCGCGAGACCAAGGGCCGCGCCGACGGCGGCGAGATCACCCGGTTGGTGCGCGAGCAGCTGGGGCTGTAGGCCGGACAGAGGGGGAGCACCGGGCCTGGGCGCGGGAGTACGATCGGCCTTCCAGACCGCGCTTCAGGAGGGAACGCATGTCACGTCTCGTGCGCATGGACCGCACCGGCCACACCACGCTCGCCGAATGGCGTGCCGAGGACCCCGAGGCCGTCGAAGCGGCCGTGGAGGCCTTCCGCGCCGAGCTGGACCGCGGCTACTTCGCGATGGTCTCCACCGGCGAGGGCCACGCCGAGCAGGTCAAGGAGCTCCCGGTCGACGCCGACCTCGTGATCCTGCGGCTGCCGATCAGCGGGGGCTGATGGAGGGCGCGGCCGGCGTCCTGCCCGAGACCGCCGCGGTCCATTGGCGCCCGCGCGCCGATGCGCGGCGCCTGCGCCGCCGCGGCAACCTGTGGACGCTGACGACCGTCGCCCACGTCGTGCCGTTCGTCGCCGCCGGCGTCGTCCTGTTCCTCGTGCAGCCGCTGGCCGTTGCCGTGAGCCTGGCGAGCTTCGCCCACGCCTGGGTCATCCCCGAGCTCTACGCCGCGCGCGGGGCCAACGTCGTCCGGCCGCGGGCGCGCGCCGGCGCCGCCGCCGAGCACACCGCGCTCGGGCTGCTGGGCGATCTCGTCGGCCACGAAGCCCGCGCGGTCCACGCCGGCACCGGCCTGGTGCCCGAGCGCGGGCGCCTCGGCGTCTGGCTGGTGGGGGAGGCCGGCGCGCTGCTGGTCTGCGGGCGCCGGGTGCACTGCTTCTGCGTGCGGGTCGACGATCCCAACCTGCCGAGCGCCGACCGGATCGCCCACCTGCTGCTGGCGCTGCGCGCCGACGAGGAGGGCTTCGCGACGGTGGCCAACCTCTCGTTCTCGGGCGCGCGCTGGCGCCTGCGCCGCCGGATGCCCCGCTCGATGCGCCCCGCGATGGCCGCGGCCGTGGCGCTCGACCGCGTGTAGGGGTGCCTGGACCGATGTCCGGACCGGATGGCCCTGGGAGCGGCCACCCGCGCCGAGCACAATGGTGCCCATGACCACTGCCACCGCATCTCCGCTGTCGAGGATCATCCTCGTGGGCGAGCGGTCGCGGCTGGGGTCGGGCCAGGACGCGCCGGCCATCCGCCGCTATCGCCTCGCCCGCCTGCACATCAACGGTCGGCCGTCGGGGGCCGAGCGTTTCGCGCATCTGCGTCGCAGCTACGACTGAGACACCACTGACGGCGTACGGCGGCCACGGGCTCCGAGGGGGTGCCCGCGGCCGCCGGTACGCTGTACGTCATGGAAGACACTGCCAAGCCCTCGCTGCTCAAGCGTCTCCTGGCG
>DASYLT010000077.1:0-35804 GCA_036009425.1 Baekduia sp.
GGCGGCCGGCGACTTCTCGCGGAACCCGTCGAGGTAGGCGCGCTTGCGGGCGTACCAGCCGGCGCCGCCGGAGACGCGGTCGGCGTCGTCGACCGCGTCGCTGTTGGCCAGCACGATCGCGGCGACCGCCGGGCCGAACGCAGCCTCGATCTCGGCCAGCGCGGTCCGGCCGCCACCGTCCTCGACGACGTCGTGCAGCAGTGCGCCGATCGCCTCGTCCTCGTCGCCCTCCATCTCCAGGACCAGCGAGGCGGCGGCCAGCAGGTGCGCGGCGTAGGGGACCGTCGTGCCCTTGCGCAGCTGGCGGGCGTGGTGGCGCGTGGCGTAATGCAGCGCCGCGTCGAAGCGCGAGGTCAGCAGCGGCGTGTCGGTGAACGACTCGGGCACGGGCTGCTGGAGGATCGCAGCCGCGCAGGATCAGCGGTGGGCGCGGGGGCGCGCGCCGAGCCGCGCCAGCAGCGTGTCCCACGCCTCCGCGCGGTCGATCGCGCCCTGACGATCCTCGCCGCGCAGCCCGACGCCGGCCGGCAGCGGGACGTCGGCGGCGGCGTAGGCGGCGACGTCGTCGCTGACGCCCGGGACCGCCGACAGGCGCTCGCGCGCGACCGTCAGCGGCTGGCCCTTGCCGCCGGTGACGACGAGCACCACGACGCCGCGCGAGGCGAGCAGCGCGGCGGCGAGCGGGATGCCCGCGGCGATGTGGTGCGCTCCCACTTCGTCGGCGGCCGTCGCGTCGATCAGCAGCGCCGCCCCCGTCGGCACGGCCGGCAGGTGCAGGGTCCCGATGACCTCGTCGCGCCAGCGACGCGCGCGGACGCCCTCGTCGAGCAGGCGGCGCGTGATGGTGCGGGAGGCCGCGCTGCCGTCGGGCGACTCGACCCGGACGTCGACGTCGACCGGGTGCAGAGAGCGCAGCGCCGCGACCGGCCCTGCGGTGGTCTTGGCCGGGACCCAGGCGGTCGAGAGCTGCTCGGGACGGGGCGCCGCCGCGCGCCAGACGAAGCCGTCGTCGTCGCGGAAGCGCCCGCGCCAGACCAGCGCCGAGTTGGGCGCGGCGCCCCCGACGTCGAGCAGCAGCGGGTCGTCGAGCAGCCCAGGGGCGGCTCCGCGGATCTCCAGCATCCCGACACAGGATGCCCGGCCGCGACCCGATCAGCGGTGCGGTGCCTCGCGCCCCTCGCGCGCGAAGCGCTGGGCGTCGCCGCCGGCTTGGGCACCGCCGCGCAGGGCCGGCAGGACCTCCTCGCCGTAGCGGCGGATCGACCCCACCTGGTCGAGGTCGCCGATGCCCTGCAGGCAGATCACCGTGACGCCGTCGAGGTCCATCATCTGCCGGATCCGGTGGATGTGCTCCTGGGGGTCGGCGCTGACCAGGAAGCCCTGGTGGGCGAACTCCTCGTCGCTCATCCGCGACTCGGCCTCGGCCGCCATCTTCTCGAGGTCGTGGGCGCCCTCGAGGTAGTACTCCGGGAACTGGGTGGTCTTCCACTTCTTGGTGGCCTTGATGATGGCCTCCTCGGGCTCGCCCAGGTGGAACCCCGCCTGCAGGACGATGTCGCCCACCTCGCGCCCGTTCTCCGCGCACGCCTTCTTGTAGGCCGCGATGACGCCGGGTGCGCTCTCGGGATCGCCGAGCGTCCAGAGCCCGTCGCCGTACTTGCCCGCGATGGCCGCCGCCTGCGGCCCGAAGGCCGACACGATCATCCGCGGGCGGCTCGGGGCGATCGTGTGGAGCTTGGCTCCGTCGAGGCGGAACCAGCCGCCGTCCATCGTCACCGGCTCGCCGGTCCACAGGCGCGTGATCGCCTCCAGGCCACGCTCGAAGCGCTCGAGCATCTCCTTGGGCTCGGGCCAGTCCAGACCGAGCGGCACCTCGTTGAGCGCCTCGCCGGAGCCGACGCCGAGCACCGCGCGGCCGGGATGGAGCTCCTCCAGGCTCATGAAGTACTGCGCGACGACGGCCGGGTGGTAGTGGTGCTGGATCGGCGTGACGCTGGTGAACAGCGGCTTGTCGGCGACGACCTGGCCGGCGGCCGGCAGGAAGACCCAGGCGCTGGCGCCCTGGCCGCCCGGGAACCACGGATGGAAGTGGTCGGAGGCGCCGATGCCCTCGAAGCCGGCGCGGTCGGCCGCCTTGGCGTGCTCGAGCATCTGCGACGGCGGGAACTCCTCGGTCGATGCGGCAAACCAGAACTGCGTCATGTGGTTTTCACTCCCATCCTTTGCCGGCGGCAAACCAGAACTGCGTCATGTGGTTCTCACTCCCATCCGCTGCCGGCGGCCAACCTGAACTGGGTCATGGCCGCGGGGCTACCCGCGACGTGCCGCTCGCAACGCGCGGAGCTGAGCGAGTTCGCGCCCGGCAGCGCGCCGCAGCAGCGCTCGTGCGGCCGCGCGCGTGGCGAAGGTCAGCCCCTGCGCGACGTCGTCGAGCGCCAGCGCGCGCGTGCCGCGGTGGCGGCCGATCACCTCGCGGCGGCGCCGGGCCAGCAGCTCGAGCGGCTCGCCGCCGTAGGCCGGGCCGGTGCTGTGGCCGCCGCGGTGCTCCAGCGTCAGGTCCGGGTGCAGGATGGTCGGCACGCCGGCGTCACGGGCGCGCAGCGCGAGATCGAGGTCCTCGTAGAAGAGGAACTGCTGCGGGTCGAACGGGCCCAGGCGCCGCAGGGTGTCCGTGCGGGCGGCGAGCGCGGCCGCGATCGCCCAGCCCACCGGCCGCTGCTCCGCGGCCCGCCACGGGTCGGCCCGCAGGCGCAGCGGCGCCGGCAGCGCGCGCGGGTGCACCAGCGCGGGCAGCAGCGCCGACGCGCCGCCGGGCTCCGGGTGCGCGCTGTGCTGGACCGAGCCGTCCGGGTTGAGCAGGCGCGGCGCGTGCAGCGCGTCCTCGCGCCGTGCGTGGCGCGCGAGGCGGTCCAAGACGCCCGGCTCGTGGACGACGATGTCGGGGTTGAGCAGGAGCGTGACGGTCGAGCCGACGCGCTCCAGCCCGAGGTTGTTGGCCGCGCCGAAGCCGACGTCGCCGGCCTCGATCACCTCGGCGCCCCAGTCGCGCGCGAGCTGGGGCCCGTCGTCGGAGGAGCCGGCGTCGACCACGACGACGTGGATGTCGGGCCCCAGCGACGCCAGCAGCCGGCGCAGGTCGGCGGCGGAGTCGTGCAGGACGCAGACGATGGCGAACCGCGTCACGCGAGGAGGCCCTTCGTCATGCATCGAACGTTCGCGGAGAAGCGGCTCATCGCGCGCACGCCTGCAGGACCGCCCGCAGCTCGGTCGCGGCGGCGGTCCAGGTGCGCGGCGGCGGCAGCTCGGCGACTAGGCGCGCGCGCTCGGCCGGCAGGCGGCGCAGGGCGTCGGCGAGGGCCTCGGCGTCGCCGGGCGGGACGCGCAGCGTGCCGGGCAGCTGGAGCGTCGGCAGGTCGCTGACGATCGACGGCGTGCCGTGGACCGCGGCCTCGCGGGGCGGCAGGCCGTAGCCCTCCAGCCGGGAGGGCAGCACGACGGCCAGTGCGCCCGCGTACAGCGCGTGCAGCTCGGCGTCGGTCACGTGGCCGAGCTGCGTCGCGCCCGCGACGGTCTCGCGGCCCTCGCCGGCGATGACCAGCTCGACGCCGTCGAGGCCGGCGCGGGGCCAGGCGGCGGCCAGCACGTCGAGCCCCTTGCGCGGCTCCAGCGCGCCGACGAACAGGATGTAGGGGTTGCTGCGCGCGGCGGCGGCCGCGCCCTCGGTGAGGGCGAGCTGGTCGACGCCCGGTTCGACGACCTGCACGGCGACGCCCCAGCGCTCGCCGACCTGGGCCGCCACGGCGGGCGCGTCGCAGATCACCGCAGCCGCCCGGCGGGCGAGCGAGCGCGGGCGCGCCAGGCGATGCCAGGCCCGCTCGTAGCGGGTGAAGTCCTGCGGCCGCTCCTCCCAGGAGAGGTCGTGGACGGTGAGGACGAAGGGGCCGCCGACCGCGACCGGGGCGGGCGCCGGCAGCCAGGTGACGTCCGGCGCGCCGAGCAGCGCGTCCAACCGCGGGCGCCCGGACAGCGCGGCGGCGCCGAAGAGGACCCGCGACGGCTGCGCGGTGCGCCGCAGCTGCATGCCCGGCACCGGCTCCACCGGGTCGCGCCCCGGCACCAGGCCGCGCACCTCGACGCCGTCGAGGACGGCGAGCGCCTCGAGCATCCGGCGCGTATAGCGAGCGACGCCGCGGCGAGCCGCCAGCGCACGCGCGTCGACCCCCACGAGCATGCGCCGCAATCTACCCGCGCGGCGGTAGCGGCACGAAGCCCGACGTCCTCGCCACGTACTCCGCGTAGCCCGGCCGTGACGACATCGAGCGCTCCAGGTGGTCCTTGCCCGAGACGCGGGTCAGCAGCAGCGTCACGACCGCGGGGCCGACCAGCGACCACCACGCACCGGACGACAGCGCGATCAGGCCGACGCCCCACCACACGCAGAAGTCGCCGAAGTAGTTGGGGTGGCGGGTGTAGCGCCAGAGCCCGCGGTCCATGACCGTGCCGCGATGCGACGCGTCGGCCTTGAACCGGGCCATCTGCGCGTCGCCGACGCCCTCGAAGAACAGGCCGACGGCCCACAGCGCGACGCCGAGCCAGTCGAGCACCCCGAGCCCGCCGTCCGGCGCCGAGGCGCCCTGCACCGGCAGCGACACGACCCACACCAGCACCGCCTGCAGCAGGAAGACGTCGAAGAGGCTCACGATCCAGAAGCGATCGCCCCATCTCGTGCGCCACGCGCCGTAGCGCGCGTCCTCGCCCGGATGCCGGAGCTTGCGCGCGCCGATGTAGCCGGCCAGCCGCAGCCCCCACACGGTCACCAGCACGGCCAGCAGCGTACGCCGGCCGCCATCGCCGTCCCCGGTGGCGAACGCGACCCACGCCACGCCCACGAAGCCCAGGCCCCACGCGACGTCGACGATCGACACGTCGCGCAGCCGGAGGCTGAGCAGCCAGGTGAGCAGCAGCAGCGCGAGCACCGCGCCGGCAGAGAGCGCCATCGTGGCGCCGAGACCGTCCATGCCGGTAGTTCGGGCCAGGTCGGTGATCCGATCATGCCGCTCGGCACGAAACCAGTGCTGTGAGGATCGCCGTCATCGGCGCCGGGGTCTCGGGACTCGTGGCCGCCCATCACTTGCGCCATGACCACGAGGTCTCCGTCTTCGAGGCGGCGGCCTACGCCGGTGGGCACACCAACACCGTCCGCGTGGACGGCGCCGACACGACGCTGCACGTCGACACCGGCTTCATCGTGTTCAACAACCGCAACTACCCCAACTTCGAGCGGCTGCTCACGCAGCTCGGCGTCGCGTCACAGCCGTCGGACATGAGCTTCGGCGTCGGCGACGAGCACGGCGACTTCGAGTACGCCAGCACGTCGCCCAACGGGCTGTTCGCCAAGCGCTCCCACCTCGCGTCGCCGTCCTTTCACCGCATGGTCCTCGACGTGCGCCGCTTCCAGCGCGAGGCCCGCGCGCTGCTGGACTCCGACGAGGACCCGTCACTGGCGCAGTGGCTGCAGGACCGCCGCTTCTCGCAGCCCTTCGTCGACCGGCTGATCGTGCCCCAGGCCGCGGCGGTCTGGTCCGCCGCGCCCGACCAGATGTGGACGTTCCCGGCGCGCTTCCTGGTCCAGTTCTTCGACAACCACGGGATGCTGGACCTCAAGGAGCGCCCGGAGTGGCGCACGGTGCAGGGCGGATCCAAGCGCTACGTCGAGGCGCTGACCGCGCCGTTCGGCCACGGCCTGCGGCTCTCCACGCCGGTCGACGCCGTCGAGCGCGACGACGACGGCGTGACCGTGATGCCGCGCGGCGCCGCGCCCGAGCGCTTCGACCACGTCATCTTCGCCACCCACGCCGACCAGGCGCTGGCGATCCTCGGCGCCGACGCGAACCCGGTCGAGCGCGAGCTGCTCGGCGCCCTGCCGTTCACGCCCAACGAGGCGGTGCTCCACACCGACGAGCGGCTGCTCCCGCGCCGCCGCCGCGCCTGGGCGAGCTGGAACTACCATCTGCTCAGCACCCCCACCGGCAAGCCGACCGTCACCTATCACATGAACCGCCTGCAGTCGCTCTCCGGCGAACAGCAGTGGTGCGTGACGCTGAACCGCACCGACGCGGTCGACCCCGCCAAGATCGTGCGCACGATCCAGTACGCGCACCCGGTGTTCACGGCCGAGGGCGCGAAGGCGCAGGCGCGGGTGGGGGAGATCAGCGGCGGGCGCGGCCGCACCCACTTCTGCGGCGCCTACTGGGCCTGGGGCTTCCACGAGGACGGCGTCGTCAGCGGCCTGCGGGTCGCGCGGGACCTGGGCGTCCGGCGATCGTGAGCGCGAGCGCCTTCTACGAGGGCACCGTCCGCCATCGTCGCTTCGCGGTGCGCGAGCACGCCTTCCGCCATCGGATCTCGATGGCCTACGTCGACCTCGACGAGCTCCCGGCGCTGCTGGGCGGGCGGCTGCTGCGCGCGCGGCCCGGCCTCGTGCGCTTCCGTCGCGCCGACTACCTCGGCGACGCTGCCGTTCCGTTGGACCGCGCGGTGCGCGAGCTTGTGGCGCAGCGCACGGGCGGGCCGGAGCCCGACGGCCCGATCGGCGTGCTGACCCAGCTGCGGACCTTCGGGCACTGCTTCAACCCCGCGAGCTTCTACTACTGCCACCGCGCCGACGGCACGCTGCATTCCGTCGTCGCCGAGGTGACCAGCACGCCGTGGTCCGAGCGCCACGCCTACGTGCTGCCGGCCGGCGACGAGCCAGGGCCGGTCGTGCACGGCCACTTCGACAAGCGGCTGCACGTCTCGCCGTTCATGGGCATGGACCAGCACTACGTATGGTCGTCCACGAGGCCCGCCGCGACGGCGCCGACCCTGTCGCTCCACATCGAGAGCCGCGAGGGCGGCGAGCGCGCCTTCGACGCCACGCTGGCGCTGCGGCGCGCGCCGTTCGCTCGCCGGACGCTCGCCCGCGTCCTGCTCCGCCATCCCGCCGCCACCGTGCGCGTGCTGGTCCTCATCTACGCGCACGCGCTGGCGCTGGCGGCCAAGCGCGTGCCGATCCATCCCCGCCCGACCCTCCCGGAGGTTCCGTGACCGAGCGCATCGCCCGGACGATCGTCCTGTCGTTCCTGCGCCGCATCCAGGTCGGCCGGCTCACCGTCGTCGAGGACGGCGAGCGCCTGACCTTCGGCCGGGGCGCCCCCGAGGCGACCGTGTGGCTGCGCTCTCCGCGGGCGTGGACGGCGCTGCTGCGCGGCAGCCGCGGCCTGGCCGAGTCCTACCGCGACGGGCTCTGGGAATCGCCCGACCTCACCGCGGTGGTTCGCGTCGCCGCCCGCAACGTCGAGGGCCTCGACGCGATGCGCCGTCGCCTCACGCCGCTGCGCGAGCCGCTTCAGCGCGGCCGGGCGGCGTTCCGGCGCAACACCCCGACGCGCAGCCGGCGCGACATCTCGGCGCACTACGACCTGGGCAACGAGCTGTTCGGGCTGATGCTCGACCCGACCATGATGTACTCCTCGGCCGTCTTCGAGCGCCCGGGCATGACGCTCGAGGAGGCCTCGATCGCCAAGCTAGACCGCATCTGCGAGAAGCTGCGCCTGGGTCCCGAGGACCATGTGCTGGAGATCGGCACGGGCTGGGGCGGGTTCGCCGTGCACGCCGCCGCGACCCGCGGCTGCCGCGTCACGACGACCACGATCTCCCGCGAGCAGCACGACCACGCCGTGGCCCGGGTGCGCGCCGCCGGCCTCGAGGACCGCGTGAAGGTCCTGCTCGACGACTACCGCGACCTCACCGGCCGCTACGACAAGCTGGTGTCGATCGAGATGATCGAGGCCGTCGGGTGGAAGGACTTCGACACGTTCTTCCGGGTCTGCAGCGACCGGCTGACGCACGACGGGTCGATGCTGCTGCAGGCCATCGTCATGGACGATCGCGCCTACCAGGTCGAGCGCGCGTCGAAGTCGTTCATCCGCACGCTGATCTTCCCCAACGGCTGCCTGCCCTCGCGCGCGGTGATCGCCCGCTGCGTCGCGCGCGTCACCGACTTCGACGCGGTCCACCTCGAGGACCTCACGCCGCACTACGCCGAGACGCTGCGGCGCTGGCGCGGCAACTTCGACGCCGCGCAGGAGCAGCTCGAGACGCTCGGCTACGACGAGCGCTTCCGCCGCCTGTGGCGCATGTACCTGGCCTACTGCGAGGCGGGTTTCGCCGAGCGGCGCATCAGCCTGATCCAGACCGTGCTCGCCAAGCCGCACTGGCGGCCGGCGGTCACCGAGCCCGCTGCCGCGCTGCCGGCGATGTCCGTCGCGGCCGTTGTGGATGCTTAGCCCGTGACGCTCGCCTACGATCGCCGCGGCTCCGGGCCGCCGCTCGTCCTGCTGCACCCGCTCGGCGCCGACCGCCACGTCTGGGATCCGGTGCTCGACCGCCTGGCGGCCGAGCGCGACGTCATCGCCGTCGACCTGCCCGGCTTCGGCGACTCGCCCGTGCTGGACGCCGATCCGCCGACCCCGGCGGCACTGGCGGCGGCGGTGCGGGCCTTCGCCGAGCAGGAGCTCGGGCTCCAGGCCTGGCACGTGGCCGGGAACTCGCTGGGCGGCTGGGTCGCGCTCGCGCTGGCGCTCGACGGCGCGGTGGAGTCCGTGACCGCGATCGCGCCCGCCGGCCTGTGGTCGGGCCCGCTGGCGCCCAGGCCGAGCGTCGCGCGCCGGGCCGCGCAGCTCGCGTCGCCGATCGCCGGCCTCGCGACGCGCATCGGCGCGCTGCGCCACGGGCTGCTCATCGGCTCCGTCGGCCATCCCGAGCGCGTCCCGCCGGCCGCGGCCGCCCATCTCATCCGCGCCTACGGCCGCGCGCCGGGCTTCCCGGCCGTCAACGCCGCCATGCGCGCCGGGCACTTCACCGACCTCGGCCGCATCGACGTGCCGGTCACGCTGGTCTGGCCCCAGCTGGACCGGCTGGTCGGGCGCCCGCGCCGCCTGCCGGCGCACGTGCGCAACGTGGAGCTGACCGATTGCGGACACATCCCGATGTGGGACGACCCCGCCGCCGTGTCCGAGGCGCTGCTGGCGGGCAGCGCGCTCCCCGCCACGGTGCGTTGACGCCTCGTCGACATCTAGACTCGCGGCGGAATGCAGCAGCAGTCCGAACCGCGAGTCGCCCTCGTCCACGACTTCCTGCTCGACCTCCGTGGTGCCGAGCGGGTGTTCCTCGTTCTGTGCGAGATGTATCCCGACGCGGACATCTTCACCGCGGTCTACGACGCCAAGGGCACCGAGGGCCGGTTCGCCCACCGCAACGTCCAGGCGTCGTTCCTGCAGAAGCTGCACCCCAACGCCAAGTCGTTCCGGCGCCTGCTGCCGCTGTACCCGTACGCGATGGAGGCGCTGGACCTCTCGGGCTACGACCTCGTCCTGTCGAGCTCATCCGCATGGGCGCACGGCGTGCTGCCCTCCGAGGACGCGGTGCACGTCTGCTACTGCCACAACCCGTTCCGCTACGCCTGGAACGCGCGCGAGGCGACGCTGCGCGCGCACGGCCCGATCGTCCGGGCCGGCCTCGGCGCCGTGCTGCAGCGCTGGCGCCAGTGGGACTGGATCGCCGCGCAGCGGGTCGATCGCTACGTCGCCAACTCCGAGACCACGCGGCGCCGCATCGCGCGCTACTTCACCCGCGATGCGGAGGTCGTCTACCCGCCCGTCGAGATCGAGCGCTTCTCACCGAGCGTCGTCGGCGAGCACTACGTCGTCCTGTCGGAGCTCATGCCGCACAAGCGCATCGAGCACGCCGTCCAGGCCTTCACGCACCTCGGGCGCTCCCTGGTGGTCATCGGCGACGGCCCGGACGCGCGCCGGCTGCACCGCATGGCGGGCCCCACCGTCCGCTTCACCGGCCGCGTCAGCGACGCCGAGGTCGCGCGGCTGGTCAGCACCGCCCGCGCGATGGTCGTCACCGCGACCGAGGAGTTCGGGATCGCGGCCGTCGAGGCCCAGGCGGCCGGACGGCCGGTCATCGCCCTCGCCGAGGGCGGGGTGACCGAGTCCGTGCGGGAGGGGCGCACGGGCGTCTTCTACGACGAGGCCACGCCCGAGGCGCTCGCGGAGGCGGTCGTCGCGTTCGACCCGCTGTCGGTCGATCCGGCCGACTGCGTCGCCAACGCGCAGCGGTTCAGCCGCCGGGCGTTCGAGGCGGAGATCCGCGCGAACGTCGCGGCGGCGCTGGCCGCCGGTCCGAGCCCGCGCGGGGATCGCCGCCGCGCGGCGCGCGGCCTGGCGCTCGCCGGCCGTCGCGCGGCGTGAGGGTCGCCGTCGTCGTCCCCAACCGGGACGGGCGCCGCTGGCTGCCCGGTCTGCTGGACTCGCTGCGAGCCCAGACGCGCCCCGCCGACCGGCTGATCGTCGTCGACGACGGCTCGCGCGACGGGTCGGTCGCCTGGCTGCGCGAGCAAGGCGTCGAGGTCGTGGTCCGGCCGCAGTCGGGCGGCTTCGCGGCCGCGGTCAACACCGGCCTGGATGCCGTCGCCGACTGCGAAGCGGTCGCGCTGGTCAACACGGACGTCGCCCTGGCGTCCGACTGGCTGCAGCGGACCGTCGCCGTCCTGGAGGCGGTGCCGGCGGCCGGCTCGGTGGCGACCAAGATGGTGGCCATGGACGACCCAGCGGTCATCGACGACGCCGGCGACGCGTTGCGGCGCGACGGCGTCTGCGAGCAGCGCGGCCGCGGGCGCCGCGACGACGCCGGGCGCTTCGACGCGCCGGCCGACGTCTGGGGCGCCTGCGCGGGCGCGGCGCTGTACCGCCGCGCGGCGCTGGAGGCGGTCGGCGGGCTCGACGAGTCCTACGGGATGTACCTGGAGGACGTCGACGTCGCGCTGCGACTGCAGCTGGCCGGCTGGACCTGCCGCTACGAGCCGGTCGTCGCGCGCCACGCCGGCGCTGGGTCGGGCGCGCCGGTCGGCTACTGGGTGGCGCGCAACACGGTGGTGCTCGTCGCCCGCTGGTTCCCGTGGCGCTGGGCGCCGTACGTGGCCTACCGGCAGGCGTCGTGGCTGGTCGACGCCGCGCGCCGCGGCGTGCTGCGCGAGCACCTGCGCGGGCTGGCGGCGGCGCTGCCGTTGCTGCCGGCGGCGCTGCGCGGTCGCCGCCGCGGGCTGCGGCGCGCCATGGAGCGCGCCGTGCCGACGCGTCCCTGGCGCGGCCCCCTGGCCGGCGGCCATCGCGAGGCGGCGGAGTGACGTTGGCGATGCCCCGGCGCGACCACCACCGCGAGCCGCCGCCCGGCTTCTTCCGGCGGACCGTCGAGGTGTCGCCGATGCGCCTGTTCGTGCTCGTGCTGCTGGGCACCGCGTTCGCGGCGCTGGACCTGCGCGCCGGGATCGGACCCCACGACGAGGGGCTCATGCTGCAGTGGGGCCGCCGGATCGTCGGCGGCGAATGGCCCTACCGGGACTTCTGGTGCAACTACCTGCCGGGTCAGCCGTTGTTGCAGGCCTTGATCGGCGACACGCTGTGGGGCTGGCGCGTCGTGCGCGCGCTCACGGCCGGGATCGCCGCGATGCTCGCCTACCTGCTGGTCCGCAGGGAGTCGAGCAACGATCGCTGGGCGCTGGCGGCGTGGGCCGGTGTCGCGGCGGCGATGGCGTGGCCGCTGACGGCGGGGCCCAACGCGTCGGCCGTCGCGCTGGCGTTCGGCACGCTGCTGGCCGCCCGCCGCCACGCCGGCTGGGCCGGCGTCCTGGCGGGTCTGACGTTCCTGTTCCGCCCGGAGATCGGCGTGGCGGCCGCGCTCGGCGCCTGGGTGCTGGGCGGGCGCCAGAGCCTGAGGGCGCCGGCGATCGCTGCGGGCGTCGCCCTGGCCGGGCTGCTGCCCTTCCTGATCGTCGCCCCGGGCGACTTCCTGTCGCAGACCTTCGGCTTCGCCGGAAAGCAGGATCTGCAGCGCCTGCCGTTCCCGCTCGCGCCGCACACCACCGACCCCAACAAGCTGCTCGAGCGGCTGTTCCCAGCGATCCTCGTGGCGGCCACGCTGCTGTGGGCGGCCGTGGCGTCGGCTCGTCGCCGCGGCGGCGCGCTGGTGGCGCTGGTCGTCGTCGGCCTGGCCTACCTGCTGGCGCGGACCGACGAGTTCCACCTCGTGCCCCTGGCGGCGGTGCTGGCCGTGGCGCTGGCGGTCGCCGCCTCGCGCGAGCCGCGTCGCGGGCTGCAGATCGCTCTCACGGTGGCCCTGACCCTGATCGTCCTGCACGGCCTCGATCGTCAGCTGGGCAAGGTGAGGGAGGCCACCGACCTGGCCGCGGTCGACCTGCCGGCGGTGGATGGCGTGCGCACCGCGCCCAAGGACGGCGAGGCGCTCAAGGAGCTCGCCGCGGCGGTCGACCGCCGCAGCCGGCCCGGTGATCCGCTCCTGTCGGCGCCGCCGCGGTATGACCGCGTCCGGGTGGGCGATACGTTGTTGTACATCTTGCTCGATCGCTCCAACCCCACGCGCTACGACGTCGTGCAGCCGGGCGTCGTCACCACGGCCAAGGTGCAGCGCGAGATGCGCGCCGACCTGGAGCGCACGCGCACGCGGCTGATCGTCCGCTGGGAGGCGCCGGTCGCGCGCGCCACCGAGGACAACGGCTCCGGGCGCTCGTCGGGCGTGACGCTGCTGGACCAGTACATCGCGGCGCACTACGCCCGCGTCGGCCAGTACGGCGACTACCTCCTGCTCGAGCGCCGCCGGTAGGCCTACAGGTCGCGGGTGCGGAACGCCCAGGCCGCGCCGGCCAGCACGATCACCAGGTAGAGCACCGCCCACGGGACCAGGAGCGGCCCCGCGTCGTGGGAGCCGCCGAGCGGGCCGAGCTGGACGATCGCGCCCGCGACGCCCGGCACGTCCTGCACCAGCAGGCGCAGCGCATCCCGGTAGAGCGCCTCGAACGGCAGCACCCAGGAGGCGGTCGACGCGATGTGCTGCAGCGTGGGGGACGGGATCGCGTCGCCGATGGCGCCGAGCAGCCCGGCCAGCAGGCCCATGCCGTAGGCCATCAACATGAGGATCCCGTTGGCGGTGGCCGACAGGAAGACCGAGCCCAGCAGCGACAGCGCCGCGATCAGCACCGCGCCCCCCGCCAGGCGCAGACCCGAGGCGAACGGGTGCGCCGGCCAGAAGTCGCCGATCCAGCCGGTGACCAGCACGGCGCCGAAGTACACGACCAGCACGTAGGCGGCACTGACGGCGGCGGCGGCCAGGAAGCGGCCGAGGAGGTACTGCGTGCGCGTCAGCGGCCGCACGACCAGCGGCTGCAGCAGCCCGCGCTCGGCGTCGCCGCGCACCGCGCCCGCGGTGAGGAACGTCGCCAGGACGGTGCCGAGGAAGAGCCCGCCGAACATCGCCAGCCCGACGATGGTCGCTCCGGCCAGCGAGCGCGCGTCCAGTCCGGAGGCGTCGCCGCGGAAGCCGCTGAGGTCCTGGAAGAGCTCGTAGCAGCCCCACGCGTACAGCCCGCCGAAGATCGCGGTGAGGACCAGCACGACCAGCAGGACCCGGCGGCGCAGCGCCTCCTGCAGGGCGTGGCGCGCCACGATGAGGACGGGACCAACCGACCACTGCGCGAGCGAGCCCCTGGGCGAGCTGGCGGGTGGGTGGGACGGCTTCTCGCCCCCTGGGCGAGCGTTCCGCGTCACCGGGCGTCCGTCACCGTCTCGAGGTAGACGTCCTCCAGCGAGGAACGCACCACGCGCACGCCGTAGACCTGCTCGCCGGCGGCGACGAGGTCGGCGACGATGCGCGGGACGTCGTCGCGCGTGGCGCCCGGGAAGGTCTGCAGCCCCGAGGCCAGCTCGACCTCCACGCCGGTGCCGCCCTCCAGCTCGGCCGGGGTCCCGGCCGCGACGACCTCGCCGTGGTCGATGATCACCACGCGGTCGCAGACCTGCTCGACCTCGCTGAGCAGGTGCGTGTTGAGCAGCACGGCGACGCCGCGGCGGCGCAGCTCCTCGAGCAGGTCGCGCACGGTGCGCCGACCGCCGGGGTCCAGGGCGCTCGTGGGCTCGTCGAGCAGCAGCAGCTGCGGGCTGCCGATCATGGCCTGGGCCAGGCCGAGGCGCTGCTGCATGCCCTTCGACATCGCCTCGACGCGCGTGCCCGCCTCGGTCTCCAGCCGCACGAGCTCCAGCAGCTCGCCGCGCTCGGAGGCACCGCCGGACGACTTCGCCAGCTGCTGGTGCAGGAGCAGCACCTCGTCGGCCGTGCACCAGCCGGGGAAGCGGAACAGCTCCGCGAGGTATCCGAACGGATGCGCGACCTCCACGGTGCCCTCCGACGGGCTCACGAGGCCGCACGCGATCTTGGTCAGCGTCGACTTGCCCGCGCCGTTGGGGCCGAGCAGGCCCACGAGCTCGCCCTCGCCGACCTCCAGGTCCACGCCGCGGAGCGCCTCGTGGCCGCCGTAGCGCTTGCGCAGGCCGGCGATCGCCAGTGCCGTCACGCCCGCACTCCGATCGCCGCGGGCCGGAGCCCCTGGCGAGCTGCCGCCCGGAAGCAGAATCCCTGGCCGAGGCGTTCCGCGCTCATGCAGTCAGGACCAGCGGAGCGCCGTCGGTGATGACGATGGTGTGCTCGGCGTGGGCCGACAGCGAGCCGTCGCCCGTGCGCAGGACCCACTCGCCGTCCTCGACGACCTCGCCGTCGCCGGCGGCGATGATCGGCTCGATCGTGATGACCAGGCCCTCGGTCAGCTCGGGCGACGGGCCGGGCACGTCGACGTTGAAGACCGTCGGCTCCTCGTGGATGCTGCGCCCGATGCCGTGGCCGCTCAGCGCGTGGCACACCGAGAAGCCGCGCGCCTCGACCTCGCCCTGCACGGCGACGCCGATGTCGTTGACGGTCGCGCCGGCGGTGGCGGCGGCCATGCCGCGCTTGAGTCCCGACTCGGCCGCGCCGATCAGCTTGAGCGCGCTCGGCTTGGCCTTGCCGACCGCGACGGTGCGGCAGGCGTCGGCGTAGAAGCCGTCCAGCTCGGCGGTGACGTCGAGCTTGACCAGCTCGCCGTCGCGCAGCCGGCGTGGGCCGGGAATGCCGTGCACCGCCTGGTCGCCGACCGAGATGCAGATGGTGGCGGGGAAGTCGTAGTCCAGCTGCGGTCCCGAGCGGGCGCCGTGGGCGGCGAAGATCCGGGCGGCATGGGCGTCGAGCTCGGCGGTCGTGATGCCGGGGCGCACGAGCCGGCGCAGCTCGCGGATGGTCTGGGCGACGACGCGCCCGGCAGCACGCAGGCCGGCGAGCTCTTCTGGAGTATCGGCGGACACCACCTCCAGGCTACGTCACGGCCCGGGGGGAGTCCTCGACCTGCTTGGATGACGGCCGTGAGCACCGACGTCGACGCCAACGCCGTGGCCGCCGCGCAGTCCGAGCTGTGGGACCTCGAGACCCTCGCCGGCGCCCGCCGCCTGGGCGACTGGATGTACGAGCAGTTCGCACCGCTGGCGCGCGGACGGGTGGTCGAGGTCGGCGCCGGCATCGGCACGTTCTCGGAGCGGATGCTCGCCGCCGGGACGGTCGACGACGCACTGCTGATCGAGCCCGAGCAACCGTGCGTCGCCCGGCTGCAGGAGCGCTTCGGCGCCGACGCGCGCGTCAGCGTCTCGCGCGACCTGATCCCGGGCTCGCCCGCCCTCGAGGCCTGGGCCGGCACCGTCGACTTCCTGCTCTGCCAGAACGTCCTCGAGCACATCGCCGACGAGCGGGCCGCCGCCGGCGCCATGGCCGAGGCGCTCGCGCCCGGCGGCGTGCTGGGGCTGCTCGTCCCCGCGCACCCGCGACTCTTCGGCAACCTCGACCGCCGCTTCGGCCACGAGCGCCGCTACACCCGCGAGCACCTGCGCTCGGTGGTGGAGGGCGCCGGGCTGCAGGTCGAGCGCCTGTACTCCTTCAACATGCTCGGCGTGGCCGGCTGGCTGGTCAACCGCAACCGTCGCAACCCGAGCATCGACGCGCGCTCGCTCAAGGCCTATGAGCTGCTCCTGCCGCCGTTCCGGGCGCTCGAGCGCCGGCGCACGCCGCCGTTCGGCCTGAGCCTGATCGTCCACGCGCGGAGGCCACGAGACTAATGCGCGGCCGCATGCTCGCCGTGCGCGCCGTCCTGCTGGTCTGCGCCGCGGCGCTGGTCTTCGCGGGCGTGCGGCGGCACGAGGGCCACGACGCCTGCGACGGCGCGCGCGACGCCGCGTTCGCCATCGTGCTGAAGAAGGCCCCGGCGACCGACGCGCCGGCGGTGGCGCGGCGCATCGACGCCGACTGCCGCGACGTCGGCGTGCTCGCCGAGGGCGCTGTCGCGCTGCTGCGCGTGAACCAGGTCAGCGCCGCCGGCACGCTGGCGACCACCGCGGTGCGCCGGGCACCGGATGCGCGCAACGGCTGGCTGGCGCTGTCGCTGGTGCGCCGCAAGGCCGGCGATGCGGCCGGCGCGCAGCGTGCCCTAGCCCGCGCGCGCCAGCTCGACCCGGTCGGGGTCAGCCGGAGCTGAGGGCGACGCCGGTGGCGGCTTGGGGCGCGGGTCCTTGAAGCGCAGCAGCGGTCGCTCGACCAGGTAGTAGCTGGCCGCCGCGCACGCCGTGGCGACGACGAACACGACGCCGGTGTAGACGAAGAAGCTGCCGTGGCTCGTCCAGTCCTGGACGCCGATGAACTGCTCGGTCAGCGGGTGGTGCCAGAGGAAGATCCCGTAGGACACCAGGCCGAGCCAGGCGACGGGCTTGAGCGTCAGCAGGCGGTGGGGCAGCGCGCTGGGCGACAGGACGGCGATGGTGGCGGGCGCCGCGATCGCAACGGCGATCAGCCCGTAGAGCAGGTGCTCCCAGAACCAGTCGCCCGTGGAGTAGAACTGGGGCCCGGCGGTCGGCAGGCCGATGCGCGTCGTGATCGCCAGCAGGACGATCGCGACCCCCCAGGGCAGCAGCGGGCGGCGGTCGATGAGCGCCAGCGGGGCGGGGCGGGGCGTGGCGCGGTGCCAGCGCGCGCTGACGACGGCCATCATCATCCCGAAGGCGAACCAGAGGAACGAGCCGGCGACCGTCCAGGAGATCGTGTCGGCGCCGGGATCGTGATAGGCCCAGGTGCGCAGCGCGAACGACGCGGCGCCCAGCGCGGCCAGGAAGACGAGGTCGACCCGGGCCTGCAGGGCCGGCTCGCGGCCGCGCAGCAGCCGCGCGGCGGCCACTGCGTACAGCGGCAGCACGAGGTAGAACTGCATCTCGACGCACAGGCTCCACGCCGTCGTGATCCCGCCCTGCAGCCAGCCGATCTGCAGGTTCTGCAGGAACAGGTAGTAGACCGGCACGTGGCCGAAGACGTCCCCGCCGAGCCCGGGCCAGATCGCCAGCACCGTCAGCGCCAGCCAGTACGCCGGGACGATGCGCAGCAGCCGCCGGCGGCCGTAGCGCAGGACACCCGGTGCGGCCCGGCCGTCCATCCGCGCCGAGACGAACGGGCGGTACAGCAGGAAGCCCGAGATGATGAAGAACAGCGCGACGCCGAGGTCGAAGCGCGACAGCACGGCGCCGATGTGGCCGCGGCCGTTGACGCCCGACAGGAACGACGTGTGGCCGACGAGCACCATGATCGCGGCCAGGGCACGGAGGCCGTCGACGGCCGGGAAGCGTGGGTTCCCCGGTGGCGGGCGCAGTGCGTCCGGAGCGGCGGCGGGGTCCGCCGTCCCAGGGGTCTCGGGACCGTGCATCGGCGGTCGAGTCTACGCTTGCGGCGATGGGGTCCCCACTGCGCCGGGCACTGCCGGCCATCGCGCTGCTGGCGCTGGCCGTGCGCGTCGCCTACGTCCTGCTCGACCACGGCTTCCCCGTGGCCGGCGACGCGCTCTCGTTCCATCTCGAGGGCGGCTTCCTGGCCGACGGCGAGGGGTTCCGGCGCGCCTACGAGGACGTGCCCACGGCCGAGTACCCGCCGGTGCACACGATCGTCATCGCGTTCACCGACCTGCTCGGCCTGCACGGCACCCAGGGCCAGAAGCTGTTCTTCGCCTGCGTGGGCACCGTCACGGTGGTCCTGATCGCGCTGCTGGCGCGCGCCGTGACCCGCTCGGACCGCGTCGGCGTGATCGCCGGGGTGCTGGCCGCGCTGTACCCGATGCTGTGGCTGCCCGACGGCGCGCTGATGGCCGAGACGACCTATGGCGTGTTCGTCACCGCCACGCTGCTGGCCGCCGTGGCGATGATCCGCCGGCCGACGGTCGGCCGCGCGGTGGTGCTCGGCGTGCTCGGCGCGCTGGCGGCGCTGACGCGCGGCGAGGCGCTGGGACTGGTGGCGCTGCTGGCGATCGCCATCGCCTGGCGCTCGCCCGGGCCGTGGCGGCGGCGCGCCGGGCTGCTGGCCGTCTCGGGCGTGGCGTGCGTGGTCGTGCTGGCGCCGTGGACGATCCGCAACCTCTCGACGTTCGCCAAGCCCGTGCCGATCTCGGCCAATGCCAACGAGATCTGGGTGGGCGCCAACTGCCCCGACGTCTACTACGGCGATCTGATCGGCGCCTGGAAGTTCCAGTGCTACGGCAAGGCCCCGCCCGGCGACGAGTCCGAGCGCGCCGCCGTCTACCGCCGGCGCGGGCTCGACTACCTCAAGGACCACGCGGGCCGGCTGCCGGTCGTGGTGGCCGCACGCCTGGGACGCGTGCTCGACGTCTACCAGCCGTGGGGGACCGGGACCTTCCTGGCCTCGGCCGAGGGGCGCCATCCGCGGGCGCAGCATCTGGGGCTGCTGGCCTACTGGCTGCTGGTGCCGTTCGCGATCGTGGGCGTGGTGCTGCTGCGCCGCCGCCGGGAGCCGGCGTTGTTGGTGCTGCTGGTGCCGATCGCGCTGGCGCTGGTGGTCGCCGCGGTGACCTACGGCTCGACGCGGTTCCGGTTCGTCGCCGAGCCGGGGCTCGTGGTGCTCGGCGCGGTGACCGTCGACGTGCTGCTGGGCGCGCTGCGCGCCAGGAGGAGACCGGCGAGCGCGACGGCCACCAGCGACAGCGCCGGCATCTCCCAGTCCCAGTCGATGGAGGCGTGGAAGGCGTAGGCGACCAGCGCCGCGGCCGGGCCCGCGGCGAGGGCGGGGTCGGTGCGCTGCACGCGGCGAGCGGCGAGCGCGATCGCCGCGACCATCAGCGCGAGGAACGCCGCGCCGACGAGGCCGAGCTCGGCGAGCGTCTCGATCGGCAGGGAGTGGGCGTCGCGCGCGGGCCGCGCCTCCTTGCGCTCGCGCAGCCACTCGACGGCGAAGCCGCCGGCGCCGACGCCCTCGATCGGATGGTGCGCGAACGAGCCGATCGCGACGCGCCAGTACTCGTAGCGCGGGGAGTCGGCGCTGGCCAGCCGGCTCGTGCTCGAGCCGAAGCGCGGGTCCCCCGAGCTGGGTGTGTCGCTGCCTGCGGCGATGACGACCGGGACCAGCAGCATCGCGGCCACCAGCGCGGCGGCGACCCAGCCGTGGCGCGGCGGCAGTGGCAGGCGGCCCAGTCGCGTGGTCCTGCTCGCCTCGACCTCGGTCGCCCAGCGCTGCATCGCCGCCGCCAGCGCCATGAGGGCGAGCAGGGCGGCGAGGACGGCCGCTCCCTGCGCGGCGCGGTGGTCGCCGCTCAGCGCGCGCACCGCCGGCGATGCCGCCGCGACGGCCGCGGCGACGATCCCGGCCTCGATCGCGATCGCCAGCGCGCGCAGCTGGGTGAAGGTCGGCGCGAGGGCCAGCAGGACGACGAGGCCCGCCGCCGCAGCCGCCAGGCTGCCGCGCGAGAACGTGAGGTAGAGCCCGACGGCGAGCGGCACGGTCGCCGCCGAGGCGGCGCTGCGCAGCCACGCATGGCGGGTCGGGTCGCCCGCGATCCGCACGCACAGGACGATGCCGATGGCGGCCAGGGCGCCCATCGCGTTCCAGTAGGTCAGCGGCTGATCCAGGCGCCCGCCGGCCGACAGGGACGAATGCACGTGCACGATGTCCGGCAGCAGGCGGCCCAGCAGGCCATAGCCGATGACGACGAGCGTGCCGAACGCCAGGATGGGCTCGACGAGGCGGGCGGTCGTGCGCTCGCGGAGCAGGAGCGTGGCGGAGGCCAGCGCGGCGAGGTAGAGCGCGTCGCGCTCGGCGGTCGACCAGGCGCCGTCGCGCAGCGGCGCCCAGCGCACGCTGAGCGCCGTCCAGGCCGTCAGCAGGGCCAGGCCGGCCAGGGCGAGGCGGGCCGGGCCGGGCCGCGGCAGCGGACAGGCGACGGTGAGCGCGGTCAGGGCCAGGACGACGCCGGCGCCGATCAGCGCCACGTCGCGCGCGCCCTCGAAGTAGCCGCCGTCGGCGAAGGCCAGCGCGGTCGGGCTGACGAGGGCCAGCAGGGCGACGAACATCGCGGGTCCGCCGGCCCGCCGGGTCGCGGCCGGCGCGGGTGCGCTGGCCCGGCGGGTCGCGGCGCCGGACGACGTCGCGGTGGGGAGGGGCGGGCGCATCGGCGCGCCAGCGTATCTTCCGCGCTCGCATGCGGAGCCGCCGCACGATCCCGCTCGCGCTCGTCGCGCTCTCCTACGTCCTGGCGTTCGTCCAGCGGCCGGGCGATGTCGTGGCCGACACGAAGGTCCATCTGTACCTCGCGCCGGGGCGGTTCCTGCGCGACGTGGTGTCGCTCTGGTCGGGCTCGCCGGACCTCGGGCACGTGTGGGCCAGCCAGTACGGCGGCTATGCGTGGCCGATGGCGCCGTGGTTCGCGCTGGGCGATGCGGCCGGGGTGCCGACGTGGGTCGTGCACCGCCTGTGGCTGGGGACGATCCTCGCGGTGGCGGCCTGGGGCGTCGTCCGGCTGCTCGACGAGCTGATGGCCCGCGAGCGCGGCGTCGCACACGTCGCGGCGGGCGTCCTCTACGTGGTCAACCCATACGTGACGGTCTACGCGGGGCGGGCGAGCGTCACGCTGCTGGCCTACGCCGCGCTGCCGTGGCTGCTGGTGGCGGTGCACCGCGGGCTGCGGGAGCCGCGCTCGTGGCGCTGGCCGGCGATCTTCGCGCTGGTGCTCGCGACGGCGGGCGGGGGCGTCAACGCCGCCACGACCGCGTGGGTGCTGGTGGGCCCGGCGCTGCTGCTGGTCTACGAGGGCCTGTGGGGTGAGGTGCGCGGCCGGGCGCTGCGGCCGTTCCTGGTCCGGCTCGTGCCGGCGGCGATCCTGGCGAACCTGTGGTGGGTGGTGCCGCTGGTGGTGGCCGGCCGCGGCGCGCCCAACTTCCTCGTGTTCACCGAGCAGCCGGGGACGATCTGGTCGACGACCACGCTGCCCGAGTCGCTGCGCCTGATGGGCTTCTGGACGTCGTACGTCGGGGTCGGCTACGGCGGGCTGCTGCGGCCCTACCAGGGCTCCGCGCCGGCGCTGCTGCTGCTGCTGCCGGTGGTGATCGCGGGGCTGCTGGTGCCGGCGCTGGCGCTGGCGTCGTTCCCGTGGACGCGGCGCTGGCGCTACGGGCCGTTCTTCCTGCTGATGGTGCTGGTCGGCGTCCTGGTGATGGTCGCCGGCTGGCCCGACGGGACGCCGCTGCGCCGGGTCGCGACCGGCGTCTACTACCGGGTCGACAGCCTGCAGCCGCTGCGCACGACCTACAAGGCCGGGGCGCTGGTCGCGCTGGGGCTGGCGATGCTGGGCGGTGCCGCGGCGGCCGAGGCGTGGCGGCGCTGGCCGCGCGCGCTGGTCGGCGGGGTGGCGGGCGTCCTGGTCGTGCTCGCGGCGTGGCCGCTGGTCACCGGCCGGGCGCTGGAGCGCCAGCTCGCCTTCCGGTTGCCGGACACGTGGCGGCAGGCGGCGGCCGACCTCGACGCGCGGCCCGACTCGTCGCGCGCCATGGTGCTCCCGGGTCAGCTCTTCGCCTCCTACCGCTGGGGCGGCACCGTCGACGCCGTGCTGCCGCCGCTGACCGACCACCCGGTGACGACCCGCTGGATCGTGCCGTTCGCCGACCTGCGGTCGACCGAGCTGCAGTTCACCGTCGACGGGCTGATCAACCAGGAGCGCCTGCGCCCGGGCCAGCTGCGGCCGCTGCTCGATCTCCTGGGGGTCGGCGACGTGCTGATCGCGGCCGACGGCGACCGAGCCCGCAGCGGCGAGATGCCGGCGGCGGATGCGGCGCGCGAGCTGTCGGGTGCCGGCGGGCTGGGGACCGGGGGCAAGACGTACGGGTCGAAGGTGGGCGCGGCGCCCGGCGCCGGACGGATCGAGGCGACGCCGGCGGTGCCGGCGCTGCGCCGCGTCGAGGTACCGACCGGCGGCCTGGTCCGCGTGCTGCCGCGCGGGCCGCTGACGGTGGTCGACGGCGCGGGTGGCGGGCTGGCCGGGCTGGCGGCCTACGGCGCCCTGGATCCGGCGCGGCCGTACGCGTACGCGCCGGACCTGGCGCCGGCGGGCTCGGGCGCCACCGGCACGGCGGCGCTGCGACGCGCCGCGGCCGACGGCGGCGCGTTCGTCATCTCCGACACGAACCGCCGCCGCGCGTTCGTCGCGGCGCGGCTGAAGGGCGAGGTCGGGCCGACGCTGCCGCGCGACCAGGGCATCAGCGCCGACGGCACGATCCTCGACCCGTTCGGCGACCTCGACGCGCGCACCCAGACGGTCGCCAAGCTCCGCGGCGTGCGGTCGATCACCGCGCCCGCCTCGCCGCAGGTCACCCAGTTCCCCGACCAGCGCCCGGCCGCCGCGCTGGACGGCGATCCGGCGACGGCGTGGATCGCCGACCGCGCGCTGGAGCCGGCACGCCACACGCTGAGCGTCGACTTCGGTGCGCCGCGGGACGTCGCGCGCCTGCGGCTGCTGCCGTACTCCGACGCGCGCGGCGTGGTGCAGGCCGTGACGGTCAACGGCCGGCGCTTCGCGGTGCACCGGGGCTGGAACGTGCTGCCCGTGAGGCTGCGCGGCGTGCGGCGGCTGGACGTCCACCTGGACAAGGTCAGCAAGCCGGCGGGGCATGTGCACGCGGGCGCCGGCGGGGTGCGGGAGCTGGAGATCCCCGGCGTGCGCGTGACCGAGACGCTGCGCCCGCCGACCGTGATCGAGGACGCCCTGCGCGGGACCGACCTGTCGCACAACGGCTTGTCCTACATCCTGGACCGCACGACGGCCGACGTCCCGGGTGCCGCGCAGAAGGTGGTGGGAGAGCGGGGCGCGGGCGAGCTGCGCGACGCGCAGGATCCCGAGCTTGCGCTGCGCCGGGTGCTGCACCCGCCGGCGGCGCGCTCCTACGACGTCGAGGGCTGGGGCACGGTCGACCCGCGCTCGGCCGACGCGGTCTTCGGGCAGCTGGACGGTCGCGGCGGGGCGGCCGCTGCGGAGGGCGGGCTCGCGTCGTCGTCGCGGTTCGTGGGACTCGGCCGCTTCCGGGCGTCCGGGGCGTTCGACGGCGGCTCGCGCGCCTGGGTCGGCCAGTGGATCGCGGGGCACGCGGCGTGGCTGTCGTGGACCACCGCGAAGCCCGTGCGGGTGGCCCGGCTGACGCTCGATCCCGCCGGCGTGCGCGTGCGCCGCCCGACGCGCGTGCGGCTGACGGTCGACGGCCGCGCAGGCCCGGCGGTGGCCGTGGGGGCCGGCGGCGCGGTCGTGCTCCCGGCGCCGGTCCGCGGCCGGGCGTTCCGCCTCGACGTGCTGGCGGCGCGCTGGCCGGCGGGCACGCCGGGGCGCATCCGGCAGCGCCGCGCGGTCGGCATCGGCGAGATCCGCGGAGCGGGCGTGCCGGTTCTCGCGGCGCCGCGGACCGGCGCGGTCGCTCTGCCGTGCGGGGTCGCGACCGTGACGGTGGACGGCAAGGCCTACGCCTTGCGAGGAACCGCCGACCGCGCCTCCATCGACGCCGGCCGCCCGATCCGCCTCCATGGCTGCGGCCGCCTGACCCTCCCGGCCCACGACACGACCCTCATCGGGTCCTCCGTGGCGACCGTCCCCCGCCTAAAGGGGTCAGACCCCTCAACGGGAACTCAACAATCGCCGGTGTTGCGGGTCGATGGCCTGAAGCTGACGTCGCCGGCGCCGGCGCCGATCGCCACAGCGGCGGTCGTGCGCGATGGCGGCCGGGTGGTCGATGCCGGCCGCGACGACCATGGTGGGCGGACCGGCGTGAAGGTCGATGTGGCAGGCCCGTCGTGGCTCGTGCTCGGCCAGAGCTTCGACCGCGGGTGGCGTGCGACGTGCGACGGGCGCGACCTCGGCGCGCCCCAGGTGCTGCAGGGCTACGCCAACGCGTGGCCGATCGACCGCGGCTGCCGCAGCGTGACGTTCGCCTACGCCGCGCAGCGGCTGGCCACCAGCGGTTACCTCGTCTCGGGCCTGGCGTGTGTGGCGCTGCTGGCGCTCCTGGCGACCGGGGCCTGGCGGCGGCGGCGCGCCCGTCACGCCACCGGGGCGCCCGCCGCGCTCCCGAGCGATCCCCGCCCGCTGCTCGATCCACCCGCCGCCGCGCCGCTGCCGCTGCCGGCCGCCGTGGCGATCGCCCTGCCCGCCGCGGCCGTCGTCGCCGTCACGTTCGGCCTGCGCGCCGGCGCCGTGACGGCGCCGCTGCTGGTCCTGCTGCTCTGGCGCGGGATCGGCGACCGCGCGCTGGGCTGGGCCATCGCCGGGCTCATGGGCGTGGTCGTCCCGGCGATCTACGTCGGCGTGGCGCTCTTCGGCAACGAGAACATCCTCGGCGGCAACAGCACGCAGTACGGCACCGACCGGCTCGGCGCCCACTGGGTCTCGGTCGCCGCGGTCGTGCTCGTCGTCGTGCTGCTGTGGCGGACGCTGGCGGCGGCGTGGAGCGCCCGCCGCACGCCGGACCCCGACCGCGATCCCCTACCGTCTCGCCGGTGAGCGCCATCGCCGCCGACCTGCCCCGCGGACCCGCCCGCTTCCGCGCGCTCTGGCGCCTGTGGCGCAACGAGCGCGCCGATCCCGAGCCGTTCTACCGGCTGCTCGCGGCCTACGCCGTCGAGGACCTCGACGCCCACCACGGCCCGCTGAGCGGCCAGACGATCGCCGACCTCGGCTGCGGCCCCGGCTACTACACCGAGGCGTTCCGCGGCCGGGGCGCGAGCGTCATCCCCATCGACAACTCGACCGACGAGCTCGAGCTCGGCGGCACGCCGCCCGAGGGCTACGTCCTCGGCGACGCCGGCGACCTGCCGCTGCAGGACGCCAGCGTCGACGGCGTGTTCTGCTCCAACATGCTCGAGCACACGCCGTCGGCCGAGCCGATCGTCGCGGAGATCGAGCGCGTGCTGAAGCCCGGCGGCTGGGCCTACATCTCGTGGACGAACTGGTACTCGCCGTGGGGTGGGCACCTCATGTCGCCCTACCACTACCTCGGCCCGAAGCGCGGCTCCCGCCTGTACGAGAAGCGCCACGGCAAGCCCGAGAAGCACGCATACGGCGAGACCCTGTGGGCCTGCCACATCGGCCCGACCCTCCGTCTCGTCGCCGGACGGCCGGCGCTGGAGATCACCCAGGTCGAGCCGCGCTACTGGCCGTGGGCTCGTCCGGTGATGAAGGTGCCGGGGCTGCGCGAGTTGGTCTCGTGGAACTGCGTGATCCGCGTGCACAAGGTCTGAGGACGCGCTACTGGACGGTCAGGGTGCCCTGCATCCCGGCCTGGCGGTGCCCGTCGACCGAGCAGTAGAAGACGTAGCGGCCCGGTGAGAGCGACGCGGTGGTCGTCGTCGTCGCCCCCGTCACCGTCTTCGTCGCGGCGACGACCTTCGCGCCCTGGCCGATCGTCACGTCGTGGGGCAGGGGAGAGCGGTTGACGAGCCGGATCGTGGCGGGGCCGGCCTTCAGCGTCGCCGCGCGCTTGTCATAGGACAACCCGCCGCTCGGGTCGGCCGCCAGCGCGAGCGTGCTCGCCCCGGCCGGGGCCCCGGCGGCCCCGGCGGCCGGAGCCGCGGGAGCCGCGCCCGGCGTGGTCGCCGGCTCCGCCTGGGCCTTGCCTCCCTCGCCGCCCGCCGTCAGCACGGCAGCCGTCATGGTCGCCGCCACCAGCACGAGCGTGGTCAGCACCACGAGCCGGCCCTGGCCCGGTGCGCGCGGGAAGTCGGGATGGGCGACGCCGAAGGCGGCCAGCAGGACGGCCCAGGCGGCCAGAGCAGCGCCGACGGCGTAGAAGGGGGCCTTGCTCGGGGCGGCCGCGAACACCCACGCGGCGCTGGCCACGTTGCCCGGGTGCATGGACCCGACGGTACTCCCACGGGCCCACGACCGCCAGGCCGTCAGTCGACGATCTTGCCCGGGTTGAGGTTGGCGCCCGGATCGACGCCGCGGAAGAGAGCGCGGAGCATCGCGACGCCCGGCTCGGAGATGTCCTGGGCCAGCCACGGGGCGTGCTCGGTCCCGACGCCATGGTGGTGCGACAGCGTCGCTCCGCCGTCGACGAACGCCTGCTGGACGGCGGACTTGACCACGTCGTACTGCGCAAGGGCGTCGGCGCCCGGCGAGGGCCGGAAGGCGAACGTGAAGTAGAGGCACGCCCCGGAGTGGTAGGAGTGCGAGAGGTGGCACATGACGTAGCCCTGCACGCCGAGCTCGGCGAAGGCGCCGCGCGTCGTACCCATCACCGTGTCGTAGAGCCCCGGCAGCGCGCTCCACGGCGCGGCCGTCTCGGAGACGTCGGCCGGCGCGCCGCGGTCGAGCAGGTAGTCGCGGATGTAGGGCGTGTCGAACTTCTTCTGGTCATACAGCGCGCCCGGGCTCGCGCCGACGCACAGCCCGCCGTGGCGCGCGACGATCTTGCCCACGAGCCGGCGCTGTGCGCGGACGTGGCGCTCGGAGCCCTCGAAGCCGATGAACGCCAGGCACATCGCTCCGCGGTCGAAGCCGCGCCGCCGCTCCAGGTACGTGGCCAGCGCGCGCGAGCTGACGCGGTCCAGCAGCGTCGGCGTCTTCTTGGTGGCCAGCGAGAAGCGCGTCTCGTAGGCGTCGGAGACGCGCGTCACCGACGGCGTCGCCTCGCTGACGGCCAGCTCCTGCATCGCGGCCAGGGCACGCGGCCAATCGGGAAGGAGGTAGCCGAGGATCGTCCGCTGCTCGGGCAGGCGGTGGACCTGCACGGTCGCCTCGGTGATCACGCCGAGGCGCCCCTCGCTGCCCAGCACCATCTCGCGCACGCTCGGACCCGTCGAGGTGCTCGGCACCGGCCGGGTGACCAGCACGCCGGTGGGCGTCACCACCCGGACCGCGCGCGTGAGGTCGGCGACGTCGCCGTACTTGTCGGACTGCATGCCCGACGAGCGCGTCGCGATCCATCCGCCCAGCGTGGAGTGCGAGAAGCTGTCGGGGAAGTGGCCCAGCGTCCAGCCGCGCTGGTTGAGCTGCGCCTCCAGCGCGGGCCCGAACGCCCCGGCCTGCACGACCGCCAGCCGCGAGGCCGCGTCGATGGAGAGCACCTGGTCCAGGCGACCCAGGTCCACCGAGATCACCGGCCGCGTCTCGCGCTCGGGCGCCTCGAGGCTGCCCGAGATGTTCGTGCCACCGCCGAACGGGATGACCACGGCGTCGGCGTCCAGCGCGGCATGGAGGATCGCCTCGACGTCGGCCTCGGCGCCCGGGCGGACGACGGCGTCGGGCAGGCGCCCCAGCTCGCCGCGCCGGTGGCGGATGAGATCGCGCAGGCTCTTGCCCCGGGCATGGGCCACCCGGTCGAGGGCGTCGGTGGAGACGTGCTCGGGGCCGATCGCCGCCTCCAGCGCCGCCCGCAGCGCCGGCGGCAGCTCGGGCGCCGGGACCTCCAGTGCCTCGAACGGGGTGGGCGCGCGCGTCGCGCGACCGACGTCGATGCCGAGCACGTCCTCGAGGAACGGCCGCAGGCCCGGCTTGTCGTCATGGCTGAACGCGATGTCCTCGTGCCCCCAGCCCCACCACTTCATCGGCGCGGGCCGCCGGCGCTCGGTCCCGCGCCCGGGCGTGGCCGGCGGCGCCTGCCCCTGCGTCGGCGAGCTCATGGTCGGCCAGTGTGGCGGTTCGACCGTTGCCGTACAACCGCGTGTCCTTTCGTCGGCGCGCCGAGCTGGGCGAAAAGCCCTTGCGCTCGGGGCGCGTTGGAGCGACCCTTGACCCATGTTGATGTCCCAGCCCTCACGCCGTGTCCACGCCGAGCCGCTGCGGCTCCCGGTCACGCTGCCGGAGCCTCCTGCGGGCTCCCGGCCGATCGTCTCCGAGACGCCCCGGCGGCCCGAGACGCCGCCGCCGGAGCGAGTCGCGTTGCGGTGACCGACCCGGCGCTCATCCCCGCCGCGCTGTACGGCCTGCGAACGTGGCGGGCGGCGGCCGACGAGCGGGGTGAGCGCCTCGTCGGTGCCTACGACGACACGCCGTGGCCCGATCACGGCGCCTGGCTGGAGGCGGTCTGCGGTGACTCGGAGACCGGTGACCACGCCGCGCCCGGCGCGGAGTGCCGCTGCGGGATCCACGCCTGGCATCCCGATCGTCGTGCGGCCCGGCGCGTGCTGGCGAGCCGCCGCGACGTCGCCGGGATCGTCGAGGCGACCGGCGCGATCGAGATCCACGAGGAGGGCTTCCGCGCGCAGCGGGCCCGACCGCACGCGCTGGTCGTCGTGCCGGGGCGCAACCGCGCCATGCTCGCACGGCTGGCCGAGCGCTACGACGCCGAGTTGGTCGAGGTCTCCGGACCCGACGCGCTCGCGGCCTGGTGCCGTGAGCGAGGTCTGGGCCTACCGGAGCAGGTCGTCGACCAGCTGCTGGGCATCGACCGTGCGGCCGCGCGGCGCCGGCGTCGCCGCCGCGATGCCCGCGGCGTGGCGGCGCTGCTGGCGATCGTCGCGGTCATGCTGTCGCTCGGGTTCGCTTTCGTCAACGGCCCACCGGGGCCCAACGGCGTCTACGGGAGGACCGGCTGGGTGATCCTGCCGGCCAAGGACTGCCCGCGGACGGCGCCGGCCCGATCAGCCGGCTCCCGCGCGCCGGCCTCGCGCTCGGCCGCGCCAGCATCGCCCGCGCGCGAAACCAACCGGCCCGGAGGGGGTAGGTGTCCATAACGAGCATGGAGAGGGGTCCGCGGCATGGCCGACGTCGCCGGGCGGATGCAAGAGCCGGGTCGCAGCGCGCCCACCCGGCGCGCCGAGCTGCGGCGTCAGATGTGCGCACTCGACGTTCCGTGGGCCCGGTGCCGGGTCGCGCGGCTGGCGCGCGAGGCGATCCTGCAGTTCGGCTTCGGACCACTGATCGGGTTGTATACCCACACTCGAGTGCTCGGTCGCGAGCGCTTCGCCGCTCTGCCGCCGCCGGTCGTCCTGGTGGCCAACCACTGCAGCCACCTCGACACGCCGACGATCCTCCGTGCGCTGCCGCGCGCGTGGCGCCAGCGCACCGCCGTCGCCGCCGCGGCCGACTACTTCTACGGCAAGCGCACGGTGGCCAACGCCGTCGCGCTCGCCTTCAACACCGTCCCCGTCCTGCGCCGCGGCGGCGGTGCGGGCAGCGGGTCGTTTGATCATGTAGACAAGCTGATCGATCAACGCTGGAACCTCCTGATCTTCCCAGAGGGCACGCGCTCCCGGGCGGGGGATCTGGGACAGCTGCGTTCCGGAGCGGCCGTCATCGCTCAGCAGCACGGGATTCCGATCGTGCCGATCCGGGTGCGCGGAACCCATGACGCGATGCCGCCCGGATGCGGCTGGCCGAGCCGGCCGAACGGCTTCTTGTCGCACCGCCATCGGGTGGAGGTCCGGTTCGGGCCTGCGATCTGGCCGGCGCCCGGCGAGAGCCGTGAAGCGGTGATGCGCCGGGTTCGGTCCTTCCTCGAGGACGCGGGCCCGACGCCCGCGCCGCCGCGGCGGCGCGTGCCCGCCGCCCCGTAAAACAGCCGATCACGAATCCTATTGACCCGGTCCTTGGGGTCTGGTAGACCCCTAATCGGGTCCATTCAGAAGCCAGGAGGGTCGTGTGAGCATCTACGGTGCGGAGACGATCGGGACAGCGCTGCTGATCCTGCTGGGCGACGGAGTCGTCGCCGCGGTGCTCCTCAATCACTCGAAAGCCCAGAACGCTGGGTGGATCGTCATCACGTGGGGCTGGGCGATCGGCGTCATGGTCGGTGTCTTCGCGGTCGGCCAGTTCAGCGGGGCGCACCTCAATCCTGCCGTCACCCTCGGCTTCGCGATCGAGGGCCGGACGGACTGGAGCGACGTTCCGAAGTATCTCGCCGGCGAGTTCTCAGGGGCCTTCATCGGTGCAGTGCTCGTCTACCTGTCCTACCTCAACCACTGGCGTCCGACCGAGGACCCGGGCCTGAAGCTCGCGGTGTTCTGCACGGCACCGGCGCTGCGCAACACGGTGGCCAACCTGATCACGGAGATCATCGGCACGTTCGTGCTGGTCTTCGGCGTCCTGGCGTTCTTCGCCAGCAAGGGCGTGGCGGCCGACCCGCTGAGCGGACTGCTCGTCGCGCTGCTGGTGCTCGGCATCGGATTGTCGCTCGGTGGTCCAACGGGGTATGCGATCAACCCGGCGCGCGACCTTGCGCCACGGATCGCGCACGCGCTGCTCCCGATCCCGGGCAAGGGCACGTCGGACTGGGGCTACTCGTGGATCCCGGTGGTCGGGCCGCTGATCGGCGGCGCCATCGCCGCGCTCCTCTTCAAGTGGTTCTACCCATGAGCCCGGCCATGAAGAAGCTGATCAACGCTCCGGACGACGTCGTCCGCGAGGCGCTGGAAGGCATGGAGCTCGCCTACGGCGACCGGCTCCGCGTGTCCTACGACCCGATGTACATCGTTCGCGCCGACGCACCGGTCGACGGCAAGGTCGGGATCATCTCCGGCGGCGGCTCCGGGCACGAGCCGATGCACGGCGGGTTCGTCGGCCCGGGCATGTTGGACGGCGCCTGTCCCGGCGAGGTCTTCACCTCGCCGACGCCCGACCAGATGATGGCGGCCACCAAGGCCGTCAACGGCGGCGCCGGCGTGCTGCACATCGTCAAGAACTACACCGGCGATGTCATGAACTTCGAGATGGCCGCCGACCTCGCGGGGGAGGAGGGGATCCCGGTCGAGGTGGTCGTGACCAACGACGACGTCGCCGTCCAGGACAGCCTCTACACCGCGGGCCGCCGCGGCGTCGGCATCACGGTGATCGCCGAGAAGATCTGCGGAGCGGCCGCCGAGGAGCGCCGGTCGGTGGTCGACGTGGCGGAGCTCGGGCGCCGCGTCAACGCCCAGGGCCGCAGCATGGGCATGGCGCTGACGGCGTGCACGACCCCGAGCTCGGGCGAGCCGAGCTTCGTGCTCGGCGACGACGAGATGGAGATCGGCATCGGCATCCACGGCGAGCCGGGCCGCTACCGCGAGCCCCTCGCGCCGGCGTCGGTGGTGGTCGAGCGGCTGGCCTCAGCGGTCGTCGAGGACCTCCCCTACAACTCGGGCGACCAGGTCCTCGCGATGGTCAACGGCATGGGCGGCACGCCGCTCATCGAGCTCTTCGTCGTCTACCGCGAGCTGCACCACTTCCTTCAGGAGCGCGGCATCACGATCACGCGCCGGCTGATCGGCAACTACATCACCTCGCTCGAGATGGCGGGCTGCTCGATCACGCTGCTCCGCCTCGACGACGAGCTCACGCGCCTCTGGGACGCCCCGGTCAACACGCCGGCGCTGAGATGGGGTGCGTGACGCCCGACGCCGAGACGATCGACCATGCGGCCGTCGTGGCCTGGATCCGGCGCTTCGCCGCGGAGATCGACGAGCACCGGGCCGAGCTCGTACGCCTCGACACAGCGATCGGCGACGGTGACCACGGAACGAACATGGACCGCGGCATGCGCAAGGTGGTGGAGAAGCTCGACGGCGCCGGCGGTAACGACATCGGCGCCTCGCTGAAGTCCGTCGGCATGACGCTCGTCTCGAGCGTCGGCGGGGCCGCCGGTCCGCTCTACGGCACGCTCTTCCTGCAGATGGGCTCCGCGACCGGCGGGTCGGCGACGCTCGACACCGCCGGCTTCACCCAGGCGCTGGAGGCCGGTCTGCGCGGCGTGCAGTCGCGCGGCAAGGCCGAGCCGGGCGACAAGACGATGGTCGACGCGCTCGTGCCCGCCGTGGAGGCGCTGCATCGCGCCGAGTCCGACGGCGTGGTCGTCGGCGAGGCGACGCGCCGCGCGGCGGACGCGGCGCAGGAGGGTATGAAGGCCACCATCCCGATGGAGGCTCGCAAGGGCCGGGCCAGTTACCTCGGCCCGCGCAGCGTCGGGCATCAGGACCCAGGAGCGACGTCGTCGTACCTGCTGCTGCGCAGTGCAGCCGAGGCGTTCGCAAACACATAGCGACGGAGGGAGCAAGCCATGGCGAAGTACGCGGCCGCGCTGGATCAGGGGACGACCAGCACCCGGTGCATGATCTTCGACCACAGCGGCAAGGTGGTCAGCGTTGCGCAGAAGGAGCACGAGCAGATCTTCCCCAAGCCAGGGTGGGTCGAGCACGATGCCCAGGAGGTCTGGGCGCGCTCCAAGGAGGTCATCGACGAGGCGCTGAGCAACGCGAACGCGACCGCCGACGACATCGCGGGGCTGGGCATCACCAACCAGCGCGAGACGGCCGTGGTCTGGGACCGCAACACCGGCGAGCCGGTGATGAACGCGATCGTCTGGCAGGATACGCGCACCGACCGCATCGTCGACGAGCTGTCGCGTGACGGCGGCCAGGACCGGTTCCGCCAGCAGACGGGGCTTCCGCTGGCGACGTACTTCTCGGGCCCGAAGGTGCGGTGGATCCTCGACAACGTCGACGGCGCCCGCGAGCGCGCCGAGGCCGGCGACCTGGTGTTCGGCAACATGGACACCTGGTGCATCTGGAACCTCACCGGCGGCACCGACGGCGGCCTGCACATCACCGACGTCACGAACGCCAGCCGCACGTTGCTGATGGACTTGGAGACGCTGCAGTGGGACGAGGCGATCGCGTCGACGATCGGCGTCCCGATGTCGATGCTGCCGGAGATCCGGGCGTCGAGCGAGGTCTACGGCGAGGTGCGCTCCGGCGGAGGGATGCAGGGCGTCAAGATCGCCGGCGACCTCGGCGACCAGCAGGCGGCGACGTTCGGCCAGACCTGCTTCTCGCCGGGCGAGGCCAAGAACACCTACGGCACGGGCAACTTCCTGCTGCTCAACACCGGCACCGACGCGGTGCAGTCCAAGTCGGGCCTCATCACGACCGTCGGCTACAAGATCGGCGACGAGCCCGCCATCTACTGCCTGGAGGGGTCGATCGCGGTCACCGGATCGCTCGTGCAGTGGTTGCGCGACAACCTCAAGCTCATCAACGCCGCGCCCGAGGTCGAGGAGCTCGCCCAGACCGTCGACGACAACGGCGGTTGCTACATCGTGCCGGCGTTCTCGGGCCTGTTCGCGCCGTACTGGAAGTCCAACGCCCGCGGCGTGGTGGCGGGCCTGACGCGGTTCGTCAACGCCGGTCACATCGCCCGCGCGACGCTGGAGGCCACGGCCTACCAGAGCCGCGAGGTCGTCGAGGCGATGGCCACCGACTCCGGCGTCACGCTCGACTCGCTCAAGGTCGACGGCGGCATGGTGGCCAACGACCTGCTCATGCAGTTCCAGGCCGACTTGCTCGGCGTGCCGGTCATCCGGCCGCAGGTCGCCGAGACCACGGCGCTCGGCGCGGCCTACGCGGCCGGGCTGGCGACGGGCTTCTGGAGCGACGTGGAAAGCCTGCGGGAGAACTGGCAGGAGGACAAGCGCTGGGAGCCGAAGATGGACTCCGCCAAGCGCGACGAGTACTACAAGTTCTGGAAGAAGGCGGTCACCCGGACGTTCGACTGGTTCGACCCCGACGAATAGGGGTCGGCTGAACCCCAGTGGTCGGCATCGTGATCGTGTCGCACAGCGCCGCCCTGGCTCGTGCGGTGGTCGAGCTCGCGGGACAGATGGGCGGTGGGGAGGTCCCGATCGAGGCGGCCGGCGGCATGAGCGAGCCGGAGGGGGCGATCGGGACCGACCTCGAGCTGGTGCGCGCCGCGATCGACCGCGCGGCGGGGCCGGACGGCGTGCTCGTGCTGATGGACCTCGGCAGTGCGGTGATGACCGCCGAGATGGCGGCGGAGATCGTCGGCGCCGAGCACGACGTCCGGGTCGTCCTGAGCGACGCGCCGCTGGTGGAGGGCGCGGTCGCGGCGGTGGCGCGCGCCGGGGCGGGCGCGGGGCTCGACGAGGTCGCCCAGGAGGCGCGGTCGGCGCTGGGGATGAAGCGGGGCCAGCTGGGAATCGAGGAAGGCGCGGGCGCGCCGGCCGCGCCGGAGCCGGGACCGGGGCCGGAGGGGGATGAGGCGCGCCTGCCGGTGCGGATCGCGCTCGGACTCCACGCGCGCCCGGCCGCCCGGGTGGTCGAGGTGGCGGGCCGCTTCGACGCCCGCATCACGCTCACCGATGAGACCAACGGGCGCGGTCCCGCCGACGCCCGCAGCCTCACCGCGCTGGTGACCCTCGGCGTGCGGCACGGCGACACGCTGGTCGCGCGCGCCGACGGACCACAGGCGACGGAGGCGCTGGCCGCGCTGGTCGCCCTGGCCGGCGAGGGCTTCGGCGATGTCGAGGCGCCCGCGCCTCCGCGCGCGCCGTCCGCGCCGGTGGCCGCGGATCCCGAGGCGCGCCCGGCGCCGGAGGCGGTGGCCGCGCCCGCCGCCGGTGACGTGCTCGAGGGCGTTGCGGCGGGCGCCGGCATCGCCATCGGGCCCGCGCGGCCGCTGCTCGCCTCGGCGCCCGAGCAGGCGATCGCCGACGAGCCGACCGGCGATCCGGCCGCCGAGCGCGCGCGGCTCGACGCGGCGCTCGCGGCGGCGCGCGAGGACGTCGTCGCGGCCCGCGAGCGGATCGCCGAGCGCGCGGGGGAGAGCGAGGCCGCGATCTTCGACGCGCACCTGCTGCTGCTGGAGGACCGCGTGCTGCTGGATCCCGCGGGCGAGGCGGTCGCCGGCGGGCAGGGCGCCGCGGCGGCGTGGGCGGCGGCCGTCTCCGACGCCGCCGCGTCCTACCGGGCGCTCGACGACGCCTACCTGCGCGAGCGCGCAGCCGACGTCGAGGATGTCGGCGGCCGGGTGCTCCGGGCCCTCACGGGCACGCTCGGCGAGGAGGCCCCACGCGCGCGCGGGATCCTCATCGCCGCCGACCTCGCGCCGAGCGACGCGGCGGCGCTGGATCCCGAACAGGTCGACGGGCTGGCGATCGCCCACGGCGGGGCGACGTCACACGCCGCGATCCTCGCCCGGGCGCTCGGGATCCCGTCGGTCGTCGGGCTCGGCGACGCGGTGCTCGCGATCGCCGACGGGACGCCGCTGGTGCTCGACGGCGAGGCCGGCACGGTCGAGGTCGACCCGGCGGCGCCGCAGCTCGCCGACCGTGAGCGCGCGCGGGCGGCCATCCAGGAGCGGCGCCGCCGCGCGCGCGAGCATGCTCGCGAGCCGGCCCGTACTCGCGACGGCGCGACGATCGAGGTCGGCGCCAACGTCGGCGCCGTCCACGAGGCGGTCGCCGCCATCGAGCTGGGTGCCGACGGCGTCGGCCTGCTGCGCACGGAGTTCCTGTTCCTCGACCGCGACACGGCGCCGACCGAGTCCGAGCAGCGCGAGGTGTACGGGCAGATCGCCGCGGCGCTCGGCGGCCGCCCGCTGATCGTCCGCACGCTGGACGCCGGCGCCGACAAGCCGCTGCGCTTCCTCGACCAGGGCCGCGAGGACAACCCGTTCCTCGGCCTCCGCGGCATCCGGCTCGGCCTGGCGCGCCCGGAGCTGCTGCGGACCCAGCTGCGCGCGATCGTCGCGCTCGGCGGCCGATTCCCGG
>DASYLT010000078.1:0-9958 GCA_036009425.1 Baekduia sp.
GTGCGCGCGTCCGCCGACGGGATCGACGACGCGGCCGCCGGAGCCGACTCAGCCGCCACCGACGACCCCTGCGTCAGCGACGTCCTCACCACCGGCGCCTGGGTGCACGAGGCCGAGCTCTCCACCGACGACGCGGGCACCCGCCTCTTCGACGCCGTGGGGCTGGTCTCCGACGCGTCGTAGCCGGGGACGGTCAGTGCCCTTTCGCACCCACACTGCATAAAGGGGTCAGACCCCTTTTCGCACCCACACTGCATAAAGGGGTCAGACCCCTTTATGTATGGGTGGCCTGCGGCGCTACCCTGGACGACGGAGTAGTTGCACGATCAACGTCAAGGAGAAGCGCGTCGTGAACGTCGAGATCTGGTCGGATATCGCCTGCCCCTGGTGCTACGTCGGCAAGCGCCGCTTCGAGGCCGCGCTCGCGGGCTTCGAGCACCGGGATGAGATCAACGTGACGTGGCGCAGCTTCGAGCTCGATCCGGGCGCTCCGGCCGAGCGCGAGGGCGAGCAGGCCGCGCACATCGCTGCCAAGTACGGCATCCCGGTCGAGCAGGCCCGCCAGTCCCAGCAGGCGCTCACCGACACCGCCGCCGGCGACGGCCTCGAGTTCCACTTCGAGCGCGCCCGCGGCGGCAACACGTTCGACGGCCACCGCCTCGTGCACCTCGCCGAGACCCACGGCAAGCAGGACGCGATGAAGGAGCGGCTGTTGGCCGCCTACCTCAGCGAGGGCGAGCTGATCAGCGACCACGACACGCTGCGGCGCCTCGCCGCCGACGTCGGCCTCCCGGGCGACGAGGTCGCCGACACGCTGGCCGGCGACCGCTTCGCCGACGACGTGCGTCGCGACGAGGCGACCGGCAGCGCGCTGGGCATCACCGGCGTGCCGTTCTTCGTGATCGACCGCGCCATGGGCGCCTCGGGCGCCCAGCCGCCGGAGGTCCTGCTCGACTTCCTGCAGCAGGGCTGGGACGCCCGCCCGCCGCTGGCCGTCGTGGCCGACGGCGCGACGTGCGGCCCCGACGGCTGCTGAGCGACCGGCGGGCCGGCGCGACCGGACGGATGTCGGGCGTAGGCTGCTCGCGTGGCGACCTTCGACGACGTCCGCCAGATCGCGCTCGCGCTGCCCGAGACGACTGAGCAGCTGTCGCGCGAGCAGCGCCACTGGCGCGTCAAGGACAAGTCCTTCGTGTGGGAGCGCCCGCTGCGACGCTCCGACCGCGAGGCCCTGGGGGCCGACGCGCCCGACGGCTCCATCCTCGGGGCGCGGGTCGAGCACCTCGTCGCCAAGGAGGCGCTGCTCGCCGACGACCCGGCGGTCTTCTTCACCACCCCGCACTTCGACGGCTACGCCGCGGTCCTCGTCCAGCTCGACCACATCGCGCTGGACGAGCTGCAGGAGGTGATCGTGGAGGCCTGGCTGTCGCGCGCGCCCAAGCGGCTGGCGCAGGCGTACCTGGACGCGACGTCCGGCTGAGGCGCCGGGCCTCCGTCACCGTCGCCGGCTCGCGCCGTAAGCGGCCAGCAGCCCGAGGTTGACCCCGGCGTCGACCAGGTAGGTCGGCGCGATGCGGCCGCGCAGGACGTGGACCACGTCGATCGCCGCGAACGTCACGGCGCTGCCGGCCGCCAGGGCGAGCGACTCCGGCGACGCCGACCGGCGCACGGCCGCGGTGACGAGCGCCGCGCCGATCGCCGTGGCGAGACCGCCGACCGTCTGGACCAGCCACCACTCGGCCTTGGGCCCGGTCACGGCCTCGAACGCTCGGCGCGACACGAACGGGGCGACCCCGGTCACCACGTAGTAGCCCCCGTGGGCGAGCAGCACGCGGTGATGATCGTCCTGCTGCACGAGATCACCGGCCATGAGGCTGCGATGTCCGGCCGTCCGTCGCGCGAACCCATCCCCGTCCGCCGGGCGACCGGGCCCCGGATGTTGCGCCGGCGGCGCGGCGGGTAGGCAGCGCTGTCATGCGCGCCTACCGGGCCACCGGCGCCGACCCGCCGTTCGGCGACCTGCGTCGTGCGCACGACGGCGTCGCGATGGAGGGCTACTTCTGGCGCTTCTCGCACGCGGCCACCGGCCGCGTGGTCGTGGCGCTGTGCGGCGTCAACCGCGCGCCCGACGGCCGCTGGGCGACCGTCGCCCTCGCCGGCCACCCGGGCGGCTTCCTGCGCGAGGCGGCCGTCATGGAGGCCTCAGCCGACCCCGACCGTCTCGGCGCCACCGCCGGCGACGTCTTCGCGGGCGGCCCCGAGCACGTCCGGGTCGACCTCGGCCCCGACGCCCGGCTCGACGTCACGCTGCACGACCTCCACGGCTGGACCCGGCGACCGTTCGGCGGCGTCGGCCCCGCGCACGCGATCCCGGGCCTGAGCCAGTACTGGCACCCGCACGTCCTGGGCGGGCGGGTCGCGGGCCGGGCGATCGTCGGCGACGACGTCGTCGACCTCGCCGGCTTCGACGTCTACGCCGAGAAGAACTGGGGCCGCGGTGGGTTCCCGGACCACTGGTGGTGGGGACAGGCGCAGGGCTTCGACCGCCCGGACGTGTGCGTCGCCTTCGCCGGCGGCGACGTCGCCTTCGCGCCGGTCCGTCGCGTTCGCGTGACCGCGAGCGCGCTCGTCGTCCGGCTGGGCGACGAGCTCATCCGCCTCGGTCAGCCGCTGCTGTCGCCCGTCCGCGCCGACGTCGCCCCGGGCCGGTGGCACCTGCGCGCCCGCGGGCCCGTCTGGCAGGTCGAGGTGACAGCGACGGCGTCCGACGGCGCCGAGCACCTCCTTCCCGTCCCGCTCCCCGAGCAGCGACGCAACGTCCCGGCCGCGCGGCAGCACCTCGCGGGCCGGCTCGACGTCACGGTCCGCCGGCGCGGCCGGCTCGTCTACGCCGGCTCCTCAGCGCTCGCCGGCCTCGAGCGGGGCGACCTGGCCAGCGCCCGCGCGGCCGTGGCGACGGCGCAGCGCACCGCCGCGGAGGCCGCCGCCGGCCCCTCGCCGGCGCCAGATGGCGGTTGAACCGCCCGCGTTCGTGGCATCAGCCGAGGGAGCCCGCGCCGTGACCGCGCGCGGGACCCGACCACGAGGAGCGCTTGCGTGTCCGTCCACCCCGGCTCGTCCCTCACCTCCGATGCCGTCCCGCACGACGTCGGCCGCGCGACGCTGTGGCTGCGCGCCACCCGCCCGCTCTACCTGCCGACCTCGCTGGTCCCCGCACTGGCCGGAGCGCTCGTGGCCATCGGGACCGACGGCGTCGAGTGGTGGCTGCTGCCGGTCGCCCTCGTCGCCCTCGCGTTGCTGCACGCCGCCACCGACGTCTGCAACGAGGTCGAGGACGCCGCCCACGGCGTCGACGCGCCCGACAAGATGGACAACTCCGGCGTCTTCAGCCGCGGGCTGCTGCCGATCCGCGAGGGCCGGCTGCTCTACGCCGCGATGTTCGCCGCAGCGTTCGTCATCGGTGTGGGGATCTCGCTGATCCAGGGACTCGCGCTCCTGGCGATCGGCATCGTGGGGATCCTCGGCGGCTGGCTGTACACCGGCGGGCCGCGGCCCTACAAGTACGACGGCCTCGGCGACCCGATGATCATCCTGTTGATGGGGCCGCTGCTGACCCTCGGCGCCTACGTCGCGGTGACCGGCGACAGCTTCTCGGCGCGGGCCTTCTGGCTCGGCTTCGCCCCCGGCCTGCTGATCGCCGCGGTGCTGTCGGGCAACAACGCCGCCGACATCGAGGGCGACCGCGCCGCCGGAGTCCGCACGCTGGCGGTGCGGCTCGGCTTCACCCGCGCGCGGCTCGTGTACCTCGTCACGCTGGCCGGTGCCTTCCTCACGCCCGTGGCGCTCTACGCCGCCGGGCTCTTCGGCCCCTGGATCCTGCTGCCGCTCGTCCTGACGCCGCTGGCGTTCGCGCGCGTGCGCCAGGCGCTCGGCGCCCGGGTCAGCAACGACGGGAGCCTGGTCACGCTCGCACCACAGACCGCGCAGCTGCACCTGCTGTTCAGCGTGCTGCTGTGCGTCGGCGTGGCCCTCGACCGCTCTTGAGGACCACGCCGCGCGCGGCACCGCGGTCAGCCGATGGCGACCATGCGCTCGATCGGCAGGCGCGCCCGCTCGGCGAGGACCGGGTCGACCTGGACGCGGCCCGAGAGGTCGCGCAGGCAGTCGCGCAGCTTCGGCAGCGTGATCATCTTCATGTACTTGCACGACGCGCGCTCGTTGGCGGCGACGAAGTCGACGTCGGGCGCGGCCATCCGCAACTGGTGCAGCATGCCGGTCTCTGTCGCCATGATCGCGGTGCCGCCGTGGCCGGCGTGCTCCTTGGCGTAGTCGAGCATCCCGCCCGTGGAGAGCATGTGCACGCCCTCGGTGGCGATGTCGCCCGCGGCCACGTACTCCATGACCTGCGTCGAGCAGCCGCACTCGGGGTGGATGAGGAAGTCGGCCTCGGGGTGCTCGGCGCGCATCGTCGTGATGTCGCTCGGGCGGATGCCGGCGTGCACGTGGCACTCGCCGTCCCAGACGTGCAGGGAGCGCCCGACCTCCTTCTCGACGTAGGCGCCCAGCCACATGTCGGGGCCGAACAGGATCTCGGTGTCCGGACCGCGCTCGGCCAGGATGTGCTGGACGACCTTCACGGCGTTGGACGACGTGACGCAGTAGTCGGTCAGCGCCTTGATCTCGGCTGTCGTGTTGACGTACATGACGGTCACCGCGCCAGGGTGCTTGGCCTGCCAGGCCGTCAGCTGCTCGGGCGTGATCGAGTCGGCCAGCGAGCAGCCGGCGTCGAGGTCGGGGATCAGGACCGTCTTGTGCGGCGAGAGGATCGACGCGGTCTCGGCCATGAAGTGCACGCCGCAGAAGGCGATGATGTCGGCGTCGGCGGCGGCCGCCTGGCGGCTCAGCCCGAGGGAGTCGCCGACGTAGTCGGCGGCGTCCTGCACCTCGGGCACCTGGTAGTTGTGGGCGAGGATGACCGCGTTGCGCTCGGCGGCGAGCGCGCGAACCTCGGAGGTCAGCACGCTGATCTCGTCGGCCGTCAGGGCCTGCGGAACAGTGGGGCTAGGGGCCATGGGGAGGTTCATGGCAGACGCTCCAGGATGAGGGAGAGGTCGAGGGCCGGTGCGGAGTGCGTGAGCGCTCCGACCGACACGAAGTCTACCCCGGTGCTCGCGGCCGCCCGGACCGTGTCCAGGTCGATGCCGCCGCTGGCCTCCAGCTCGGCCCGGCCGGCGACGTCGGCGGCGATCGCGCGCATCTGCCCCGGGGTCATGTTGTCCAGCAGGATCCGCGGCGCGCCGGCCTCCAGCGCCTCGTCGACCTCGGCCGCGGTCTGGCACTCGACCTCGATCGGAAGATCGGCGAAGCGGGCGCGCGCGGCGCGAACTGCGGGGCCGACGCCCCCGGCCGCGGCGACGTGGTTCTCCTTGATGAGCACCATGTCGAACAGGCCGAAGCGATGGCTCGTACCGCCGCCCGCGACCACGGCCGCCTTCTCGAGCGGGCGCAGCGTCGGGGTCGTCTTGCGCGTGTCGAGGATGCGGGCGCCGGTGCCGTCGATGGCGCGGACGTAGCGGGCGGTCAGCGTGGCCACGCCGCTCAGCCGCTGCAGGAAGTTCAGCGCCGTACGTTCCGCGACGAGGATGCCCGCGGCGGCGCCGGTGACGCGCAGGACGGGCGTCCCGGGTTCCTGCCACGCCCCTTCCGGGCACAGACGCTCGATCAGCAGCGAGTCGTCGGACTGCCGGAACGCCGCCTCGGCCAGGTCGAGGCCGAACACCACGCCGGGCGCCTTCTGCGTGACGGTCGCCACGGCCTGCGCGCCGTCGGGGACGGTCGCCTGGGTCGTCACGTCGCCGGCGCCGACGTCCTCGGCGAGCGCGCGGGCGACGACATCGGCGACGAAGCGTGGATCCAGGCTCATGGGTCCAGCAGGATAAGTGCCGGTGGCCGGCTCCGACCTCCCCCTCGACCTCGACGCCTGGCTTCCCGGCGCGGCGATCTGCACGCGGCACCGCCGGGTGGCACGCGCGTCGCCCGACGCGCTCTGGGCCGCCGCGGCCGCCATGCGCCTCGACGAGACGGGGCCGCTCGGGCGCCTGGTGCGCTGGCGCATCCCGGGCCTGCCACCCGGCATCACGTTCCAGGGCATGTTCGCCGCGCCGCCGTTCACGGTGCTGGCCCAGGGCGAGCGGTGGTCGCTGTCGGGCCTGGCCGGCCGGATCTGGACCCTGCGGCGCGACTACCCGGTGCTCGACGGCGCCGACGCCTTCCGCGCCTGGGACGGGAGCGGCACGGTCCGTGTCCTGTTCGCCCACGGCGTGGTGTCCGACGGCGACGGCAGCGCCCTGATCTCCGAGGCGCGCGTGGCGCCCGTGGATCGCTCCGCGAGCCTGCGGCTGCGCGCGCTGTGGACCGTGGTCGGGCCGTGGGAGCGCCTGATCGGCGGCGAGGCCCTGGCGCGCGCCGTGCGAGCGGCCGAGAGCACCGGCTGAACGGCGACAGTGCCCTTTTTCGCAGTCCCCCTGCTTAAAGGGGTCAGACCCCTTTAGGAGGGTGGTCGAGGGTTTGCGCGCTTGGGGACCGTCCCCAGGGGTGGCCGGGATCGTCCACACATTTGGTGGCTGATCCCGGCCACCCCCGTTCCCGCTAGCGTCCCAGGCCGATGACGCTGCTCGACACCGACCCGGCCTGGATCGACCTCGAAGGCGCCGTGAACGCCCGCGACGTCGCGGGGCTCCCCCTGCGCGACGGCGGCACGGTCCCGGCCCGCCGGCTCCTGCGCTCCGACAACCTGCAGGACCTCACGCCGACCGACATCGAGCACCTCGTCGCCGACCATGGCCTACGCCGGGTCGTCGACCTGCGCACCGGCGTCGAGGTCGCCCGTGAGGGCGACGGGCCGCTGCTCGCCGACGCGCGCGTGACCGTCGAGCACCGGTCGCTCTACCCGGAGGTCGGCGACATGACCGACCTGGAGGTCGATGCGATCGTCCCGTGGCAGGCCGGCGTCACCGGCACGCCGCTGCCCGGCGAGACGCCGACCGTCCAGACCTACATGGGCTACCTCGAGCACCGGCCCGACTCGGTCGTCGCGGCGCTGGAGACCGTCGCCGACCCGGGCGCCGAGGGCGGGGCCGTGCTCGTGCACTGCGCGGCCGGCAAGGACCGCACCGGGCTGGTCGTCGCGCTCGCCCTCGAGGTCGCGGGCGTGTCGCGCCGCGCCGTGGTGGCCGATTACGTCGTGACCGGCCAGCGCATCGAGGGCATCGTCGCGCGCCTGGCGGCGAGCCCGACCTACGCGCCCGACATGCGCGTCCACGACCCGTCGGCCCACGCCCCGCGCGCGGCCAGCATGGACCGCATCCTCGCCTTGCTCGACGAGCGCCACGGCGGCGCCGCCGGCTGGCTGCGCGACCACGGCATGGACGCGGGCGCGCTCGAGGCTCTCCGCGCCCGCCTAACGTTGTAGGCCGAGGGCCGCCTCGCCGCGCCTCAGCCGGCCCGCGTTACTGGGCGGCCGTGGCCCGCCGTTGCCCCGCTCCAGCCCCGCCAGCTGCGACGTTCCCGCGAAGAGCGTCCGCCCGCGCCGCCGCAGCACCACGCGCAGCTCGCCGGCCAGGTGCTGCATCGCCGCGTCCTCGCGGTGCCGGCGCTCGGCGGGCAGCGGGATCGGCAGCGAGTGCGGCGCGGTCCCGTTGGCGTGGCCCTCGACCTCCACGCTCACACCGCCCGGCGTGCGCCCCGACATCCGCCACCCCTGCGCATCGACGCCGACGCGCAGCGGCTGCAGCGGGCGCACCAGCCGGACGGTCTCCCCTGCGGCACGGACGACCAGCGCGGTCGCGAGCATCCGCACCGGCCCGACGCCCGCGCGCCCGCCGGCGAACGCCACGCAGGCGTCGGAGTCGTCGCCGAACCCATGGGCCTGCCCCCACCACCACGACTCGGGGAAGCCGCCGTTGGACCAGTTCTTCTCCGCGTAGGCGACTGCGCCGTCGAGCCCGATCCGCCGCCCGTCCACGACCGCGTGACCCCGCACGCGCGCATGCAGCAGCCACGGATGCCAGTACTGGCTGAGGCCCGGGATCGTCTGCGCGAGGCCGAGCCCGCCGAACGCCCGGTGCGGCCACGGCACCGCCGCGTCGAGCTCCACCGACAGCTGCGCGTCCGGGCCGAGGTCGACGCGGACCGACCGCGGGTCGGCGTGTAACGCATCGCCGATCTCCAGAGACCCTGCATCAGCAGCGAATGCCTCGTCGAGCAGCGCCGACCGGGAGAACCCGCCCGGATGCGCTGCCAGGCCGACCGTGCCCCACGCACGCCCGTCGGCCGCCCGGTTCACGGCCGCCAACGCAACCACGACCGTGCCGGACTCGACGTCCGTGAGGCGCCAGAACCATCCCTCCATGGCGACGCCGTGGGGCCGGTCCGGGCGCCCGAACGGCAGGTCGGCACCGCTGCGTCGGTAGGCGGACAGCATGAAGCGGCATAGTGTCATGCCGCTACACTTGAGTCTGTTCGACTGAGATTTTCTTCCAGAGATTGAGAACACAAGTTGCCTGAACAGCCATCCTTCAACGCCGTTCCCTGCGCCGTCTGTGGCGAGCGCCCCGGGACGATGCACATGGTCGTCGCCACCGAGTCCGGCCGCCGCGCGGCCGCGATGTGCGACGTCTGCGCCCGCGAGCTCATGCAGGGCATCGGCCAGCCCGGCACCCCCGCCAACAACGGCGGCCAGCCGTTCGGTGCCGGCAGCCCCTCATCCCCCAACGACGCTGCCCCCGGGCAGCCCCAGTCCAAGACCCCCGCGCTCGACGAGTTCGGTCGCGACCTGACGGGCGACGCCCGTGAGGGCCGGATCGACCCGGTCATCGGTCGCCGTGCCGAGATCGAGCAGACGGTCGAGATCCTCGCCCGTCGCCGCAAGAACAACGCCGTCCTCATCGGCGAGGCCGGCGTCGGCAAGACCGCCATCGTCGAGGGCCTGGCCCTGCGCATCACGCAGGACGACGTCCCCGAGACGCTTCGCGACGCCCGCGTCGTGGCGCTCGACCTCGCCGCCCTCGTGGCCGGCAGTCAGTACCGCGGCCAGTTCGAGCAGCGGCTGAAGGCCGTGCTGGCGGAGGTCGTCGAGTCCGAGGGGCGCATCGTGCTCTTCATCGACGAGTTGCACACCGTGCTGGGCGCCGGCGGCGCCGAGGGCGCGATGGACGCCGCCAACATGCTCAAGCCGATGCTCGCCCGTGGCGAGCTGCAGATGGTCGGCGCGACCACCCTGTCGGAGTACAAGAAGGTCGAGCGGGACGCTGCGCTGGCGCGCCGCTTCTCGCCCGTGACCGTCGACGCCCCGTCGGTGGACGAGACCGTGGAGATCCTCCGCGGCCTGCGCTCCGCCTACGAGGACCACCATGAGGCCGACATCACCGACGACGCCCTCGAGGCGGCCGCCCGGCTGAGCGATCGGTACCTGACCGAGCAGCACCTGCCCGACAAGGCCATCGACCTGGTCGACCAGGCCGGCGCCAAGCTCCGCCTGCAGACGCCGTCTGCGGTCGACCTCGACGAGCTGCGCGACGAGCTGCGCATCGCCGTGGAGGCCGAGGAGTACGAGCGGGCCGCGAAGATCAAGCAGCGCATGGCCGTCGCCGAAGCGGCCGGCCCCGGCGCCTCCGAGCGCCCGGTCGTCGACGAGATCGCGGTCGCCGCGGTCGTCGCCGCACGCACCGGGATCCCGGTGGGTGAGCTGGTCGCCGGCGAGCTGCAGCGGCTGGTGGAGCTGGAGGACGACCTGCACCTGCGCGTCGTCGGCCAGGAAGAGGCGGTCGAGAAGGTCGCCGACACCATCCGCCGTGCCCGCGTCGGGCTGTCGGAGCCGGACCGGCCCCTGGGCTCGTTCCTGTTCCTCGGCCCCACCGGCGTCGGCAAGACCGAGCTGGTCAAGGCGCTGAGCGAGCGG